>CAVKZS010000069.1:0-10855 GCA_963660925.1 Eubacterium sp. CAG:38
AAAGATGCGTTAGTACGTTCTCTCTGGTGATTATACACAAAAACTAATGGAGAGGTTCATTATGAAAAAGTTCTCGAAACTCGTTGCCCTCGCACTGGCGTGCGTGATGGCTCTTACCATGCTGACCGCTTGTGGCGGAGGCAACACCAACGCGCAAGTGATGAAGGCAATCAATGCAACGACGCAGAAGTACAATCACCAGCAGGTGAAGGAAAACGCGGATTTGGATCAGATTGCAAAGGAACTGCTTCCGGCAGCGGCCGCATACTATACCGGTGAGGATAAAACAGCTATTGGCACCTCGACGGGGAAAATGGCTGTCCGGATCGCAACGATGCAGATCGACGGCAACAGCGTTCTCTGTTCGGGTTGTCTGTTCGGAAACCAGCTGCCGCAAAACGGTGAATTTGGACAGTACAGTACATTTGCCAAGAGAGACATTGATTATGTCGGCATCGCATCCGGCAAGGTGAACGGTCAGTTTGTTTATGTCGTCATCTGTGCCAATAAAGTTTAACTCTGTATAAAATAGCACCGCCGCCCGGTGTAAAACTGGGCGGCGGTGTTTTGCGTATCGGGGGAAAAATCAGCTGTTCGAGCTGTTGTTGACGATCTTCTTGGCCGGGAGCTTGCTCATGGCGGAAGAGCTGAGGTTGTGGGTCAGGGATGCACCGTACTCGGCCAGAGCATCCTGCAGCTCAGAGGACTTCATGTCGGTCAGGGCGGTGGCACGCAGGGCATCCAGCGTGGACATCTGGAGCGGGTCGAGGCGGACGGCCATCATCATGGCAAGGCTCGAATACTGCACGGCGGCTGCCTCGCCGACCTTGAGGGCGCGGATGGTGTCGGCAGAGTCGTCCACGGTGAAGGAAGTGTCCAGATCACTGTCGGACAGCAGGCTGGTGGAGAAGTTGGCGTCGGCGGGGTCATCGGTAGTGGCGGTGACCTCGTAGATGTCGGGCAGAACGGCGGTGGCAGCGGACTGGAACGCGCTCTGCTGGGCGGTGGCCGTAGTCGGGCGGGTGGTGTTGTAGCTGCTCATGGCACCCTGCGCCAGCTCCAGCATCAGGGCCTTCTGGCTGTCATCCGCGAAGGCGTAAGAAGTGGTGTTGTAGAGGGGCACGGCAACGTAGCTGAGATAGTACAGGTCGTTCTGGATGTAATCGGTCAGTTCGGCGTCGGAGACGGGGGTCTCGCCGTCGGTGCCGTAGACCAGATCCATCAGGGCATTGCTCTTGAGCAGGATGCGCTCGAATCGCTTGATGGTCTCGAGGCCGATGCCGTTGGCCTTGTAGGTGTCGCCGTACTGGTCCATCAGCTGCTCGGCGTAGCTGTCGGCCTGTGCCTCCTGATCGGCGGTCAGTTCGCCGCCCAGCTCGTCGAAGTGGGTCTCAATGGCGGCATACGTCTCAAGGTTCTTGAGGGTCTGCTCGGCGATGTAATCGCTGACAGTGGCGGTCTCTTCGGTGTCGGCATCCACGGTGATGGTTTCCTTCAGGAAAGACTTGACCTTGGAAGCGTCCTGCTCGCTGGAAGCGAGGTCGGCGGCTTTCTGGTAGGCGTCGAACTGGGCCAGCAGGTACAGGCCGGAGGTGATCTCGACATCGCCGATGGTGCCGACGGTGTCGGGGGTGGAGATGACACAGCCCGCCAGACCGACGGTCAGTGCCAGTGCGCAGAGCAGCGCAAGGATACGTTTTTTCATGGTGATACTCCTAAATGATTGTATTTGTGAGGCGGCTTGCCCTCTCCGTCATCGTCGCTTCGCTCGATGCCACCTCCCCCAAAGTGGGAGGCCTTGGCAGTCCGTCGCGTTTTCCAGCAAACACAAATTGGCTTCATCGAAAACGAAACCTCTTTGCCAAGGGCTCTCCCTTTGGGAGAGCTGGCGAGCGTTAGCGATGCCTGAGAGGGTGAGCCCGTCAATCGTGATTCTCTGCCAATATCTCCCCCATCGCCTTCAAAACGCTTTGCAGCAGTTCCAGAGGCTTTTCGTTGGGCTGGAGAGTGACGGAAAGATAGGGCTTTGCGCCGGTGCCGGCAGTGACGCGGCCGTTGAAGGCCAGCAGCAGGCCCCGGATGGTCATGAGGTCCAGCGTCTCCACCTGCAGAACGATGGTATCCTTCTTCTGGGTGACCTCGTACACGCCGACGGCAGCGGCCTGCACCCGGACGAGGGAGACGTTGACCAGATCGCTGACCGACGGCGGCGGATCGCCGTAGCGGTCGATCAGCTCGTCCAGCACATCGGCGGCGTCCTCGGGGGTCTGGATGGCGGCGATGCGCTTGTATGCCTCGATCCGGCCCGGGCCATCCGCAATGTACTTTTCGGGGATGAAAGCGTCCACCCGCAGGTCCACAAGGCATTCGCTCTTGTCCCGCTGGACAGGTTCGCCCTTGGCGCGGGCGATGGCCTGATTGAGCATCTTCACATAGAGGTCGTAGCCGACGGCTTCCATGTGTCCGTGCTGGCTGTGGCCCAGCAGACTGCCCGCGCCGCGGATCTGCAGATCCCGCATGGCGATCCGGAAACCGGAGCCGAAGGCCGTGAATTCCCGGATGGCAGACAGCCGCTTCTGGGCGATGTCGGAAAGGGTCTTGTCCCGGCGGAAGGTGAAGTAGGCGTAGGCTTTGCGGCCGCTGCGCCCCACCCGGCCCCGGATCTGGTATAATTGGGCCAGACCCATCCGGTCGGCATCCTCGATGATGAGGGTGTTGCAGTTCCGCACGTCGATGCCCGTTTCAATGAGGGTGGTGCAGACCAGAATGTCGATCTCGCCGTTGAGCAGGTGCTGCCAGACGGGGTTCAGCTCGTCCTCGGTCATCTTGCCGTGGGCGATGCCGACCCGGGCACCGGGAACCATCTGGCTGACGTGGGCGGCGGTGGATTCGATGTTGTCCACCCGGTTGTGCAGGTAGTAGACCTGCCCGCCCCGGGCCAGCTCCTTCTTCATGGCTTCGGCCAGAATCACGTCGTTGTACTCGAGCACGAAGGTCTCCACGGGCTGCCGCTCAAAGGGCGGCTGCTCGATGGTGGACAGGTCCCGGATGCCGCTCATGGCCATGTTCAGGGTGCGGGGGATGGGCGTGGCCGAGAGGGTCAGCATATCCACCCCGATGAAGTTCTCTTTCAGCTTCTCTTTGTGCTTGACGCCGAACCGCTGTTCTTCGTCGATGATAACAAGGCCGAGGTCGTGGAACCGGACGTCCTTGGAGAGCAGGCGGTGGGTGCCGACCACGATGTCCACGCTGCCGGCCTGCAGGCCCCGAAGGGTCTCTTTCTGCTGTTTGGCGGTGCGGAAGCGCGACATCATCTCGCACCGCACCGGGAACGCCTCCATGCGGGAGAGGATGGTGTTGTAGTGCTGCCACGCCAGCAGGGTGGTTGGGGCAAGGATGGCGCACTGCTTGCCGCCCATGACGCACTTGAACGCGGCGCGGAGGGCAACTTCGGTCTTGCCGACGCCCACGTCGCCGCAGAGCAGGCGGTCCATGGGCCACGGCTTTTCCATGTCCTTCTTGATCTCGGCGGTGGCGTTGAGCTGGTCGTCGGTCTCGTCGTACTCGAACCGGGTCTCAAAATCGCTCTGCCAGTCGCCGTCGGGCGGGAAGGCATAGCCTTTGGCCTGCCGGCGGCGGGCGTACAGCTCGATGAGCTCCTGCGCCATCTCTTCGGTGGCCTTTTTGACCTTGGCGCGGGTGCGCTGCCACTCAGTACCGCCCAGCTTGGCCAGCTTGATCTTTTCTTCGTCGCCGGGGGCCGTGTACCGGCTCAGCAGGTCGAGCTGAGTGACCGGCACATAGAGCACGTCGGAGCCGGAATACTGGATCTTCAGGTAATCCTTGATCGCGCCCTGCACTTCCAGCCGCTGGATGCCCGCATACATACCGATGCCGTGGCTCTGGTGCACCACATAGTCGCCGGGCTTGATGTCCGACAGGCTGGACAGGACGTTCTTGTTTTTCTTCTTCTTTTTGGTCTCGGCGGTCTCGTCCAGACCGTGCCGCCGGGAGGAGATGACCGCCGCGTGTGCGAAGGGGAAGGTGCAGCCTGCGGTCAGGTGGCCGGGCAGGATCTGTACGATTCCCTTGGCCGGGCGGACGTCCCGGCTCATGCTGACCGAATAGCCCTTGTCGGCCAAGTCCCGGGTCAGTGCGGCGGCACCCTTGGGTGTACCGGCGAAGAGGGTCACCGCGTAGCCCTGTTCCAGCAGCGGGTCCAGATCCTCCCGCAGGGAAGCCAGATCGCCGCCCCAGTTGGGGGCCGCGAATGCCTCGGCGTTGATGAGATCTTTCAGCTTGAACTCGTTCATCCCGCGCAGGAAGTTCTCGCACAGCAGGGTGCTGTACTTCCCGGCGGCGATCACGAGGTCGTCCATGGTCTGGTAGAGCACATCCAGCCCCGGGCAGAGGATGCCCTCTTCCAGCAGGCCGGTCAGCTCTTCGCTGCGGCGGAACTCGGTGGCTTTCTGGGCGTCCCGGATGCCGCCCACTTCGTCGAGGATGAAGATCGGGTCGGCCAGATGGTCCAGCAGGGTGGCCGGCTTGGGATACCGCAGGCCGTAGTACTTGTCCATGGCCTCGGGCATCAGGCCGGAATCCAGCTGGGCGAGGTCGGCTTTCATGGCCTTTTCGAGGGCTTCCCGCCGCTTGCCCCGGGCTTTTTTCTGGGCGGCGCGCAGGGCCTCCGCAGTCTCGGCCGTGTCGCCGAAGAGCACTTCCCGGGCGGGGGAAAGATAAATTTTCTCGAGTGCGCCGTCCCGCCGCTGGGTCAGCAGGTCGAAGGAGGACAGCGAGTCGATCTCGTCGTCCCAGTATTCCACACGGGCGGGCTGCTTCATGTCGGGGGCGTAGATGTCCACGATGTCGCCCCGGACGCTGAACTGGCCCGGGCCGTCCACCTGACTGCGCCGGACGTACCCGGCGGCAAAAAGCCGCGCCACCAGCGATTCCCGGCTGTAGACCATGCCGGGTTTCAGGGTCAGAGTGTTTTTGCGGAACTCCTCCTGCGGCACCGTGTATTGGAGCAGGGCTTCGGCCGGGACACAGACGGCTTGCAGCCGCCCGCCGGCCAGCGCGCCCAGCACCGACAGCCGCCGGTACTCGTACTCGCGGCCCGCGCCCTCCACCGGCCGGAGCATGAAATCCCGGGGCGGAAAGACTGCTGCCGTCAGGCCCAGTGCCTTGAGGTCGTCCGCAAAGTGGGTGGCCTCGGCCTCACCGGGGGTCACGATGCAGAGCACCCGGCCAAGATCCTTTTGCAGGGCGGCGTAGAGCAGTGCCCGGCCCGCCGGCGGCAGCCCGAACAGCGCGGCCGGCCCCGGCGACCCAAGGCTGGCTGCGATCTTCTGGTATTCCGGTGTGTTTTTCAGCAGCGATTCGTACACGATATCCCTCCTCTCATCTGAATCAACCTCTCAGTCTCGCTAACGCTCGCCAGCTCCCCTAATAGGGGAGCCTTTGGCAAATAGATAAAGCTTTAATCGACTGCCAAAGCCTCTCCTACTAGGAGAGGTGGCATCCCGAAGGGATGACGGAGAGGTTTCACCCATTATACTTACTCTGTGCCAATCCCAGCTTGCCGTCCATGATGAGCTTTGCGGCGGCTTCGAGGTCGGGATAGCGGTCGGCCATGGCCTTGGCATCCTCCGCCGGGAACTTGCCGAGCACCCAGTCGGCCAAGTCGTAATCAGGGCGGGGCTTCGCGCCCACACCGATCCGGATGCGGGGGAAGTTCTCGCCGCCCAGCCGGGCGATGATGCTTTTCAGGCCGTTGTGCCCGCCTGCCGAGCCGGAGGGCCGGATGCGGAGCTTGCCGGGGTTCTGGGTGATGTCGTCGCAGAGGACGATGACGTGATCCGCCGGGATCTTAAAGAACCCGGCCAGCGGTGCGATGGAGTCGCCCGAGAGGTTCATGTAGGTCAGGGGCTTCAGCAGGACGATCTTGTGGCCGTCCACCTCGCCCTGTCCCCACAGGCCCTGAAACTTGGTCTTGCTGACGGAGATGCCCCACTTGCCGGAAAGATAGTCCAGCGCGGCAAAGCCGGCGTTGTGGCGGGTGCCGTCGTATTTCGGTTCCGGGTTGCCTAAACCGGCAATGAGCCAGATGTCATTCGTGTTCATGTTCTGTATGCCTTTTCTGTTTCTGATGGTGATTTTTGACAGCTCTTTATTATAACATACGCACGCGCAGAAAGATATACATTTTAAGAATTCGACAAAAATAACCTCTCCGCCGCACTGACGGAGAGGTTATTCTAACAGGCCTTACTTGCCCTGCTCGTCCTCGAGCTTCTTCTTTTTAGCGATGTAAGCTTCCATCTTGGGCTCGGCCCAGCCCTCAAGGTTGGTCTGACGCTCCCGGGCGATGCCCAGCGCGGCGGCGGGCACGTCCTTGGTGATGGTGCTGCCGGCGGCGGTATAGGCCCCGTCGCCCACCTTGACCGGGGCGACGAGGTTGGTGTTGCAGCCGATGAAGCAGTAGTCGCCGATGGTGGTGCGGAACTTATCCTTGCCGTCATAGTTGCAGGTGACGGTGCCGCAGCCGAAGTTGCAGTATTTACCCACATCGCTGTCGCCGATGTAGGTCAGGTGGCTGACCGTATTGCCCCGGGCGAAGTTGGAGTTCTTGGTCTCGACATAGGCACCCAGATGGACGCCGTAATCGGTGACGGTGTTGACCCGCACATGTGTGAAGGGGCCGATGTTGTTGTGCGCGCCCAGATGGGAGCCGTACACCTGACTTGCGTTGACGGTGGTGCCCTCGTCGATGGTGCTGTCCTCGATCAGGCTGTTGGGGCCGATCACGCAGCCCGCGCCGATGACGGTCTTGCCCCGCAGGATGGTGCCGGCAAGGATCTTGGCACCGGGCGCGATGACGACTTCTTCGCCGATCTCCACGGTGCGGCTCTCGATGATGACGCCGTTGGCGATGTGGCGCAGCAGGATCTCTTCCCGCTTGGCTTCCGCCGCGTCCAGCAGGGCGCGGGCACCAGACAGTTCAGTATTCATAAAGCAAATGCCTCCTGATCCGTTTTTTCACGGAAGAGCGATTCCCAGCCGGAACGGTTCCCGGCCGGAGAAACAGAACCGGAAAAACGATGCAACAAATTTATTGGATAGATAGTTGTATCCAAGTTTCGGAAGATTTTCGTCAAAAAGTGAAAAACCTCTCGAAATCTTTCCCATTTTATATTACCGAAAAACTCAGTAAAATGCAAGGGATTGCACAAAATTTATCAAACAAATTCGGTAATTTGCCCGGTGGAAAGCGAGGGATTTTCTGGTATAATATTTAAGCATTCACATCACAAATGTTCATCGTAACCTGAAACAGAGCAAACGATGAGACCAACGGGGCAATGCCCGGGGGCCACAATTGGGAGGTAAACAACGCATGAGCAAAAAGTATCTGTACTACTTCAGCGAGGGCAACGAAGCCTTCGGTGGCGACAAGACCACTATGAAGAATATCCTGGGCGGTAAGGGCGCAGGTCTGGCAGAGATGACTGCAGCCGGCATGCCGGTCCCGCAGGGCTTTACCATCACCACTGAGGCCTGCACGCAGTATTACGCAGACGGTCGTCAGATCAATGACGAGATCACCGCTGACATCTTCGAGCATGTCAAGGGTCTCGAGAAGATCACCGGCAAGACCTTCGGCGACAACGAGAACCCCCTGCTGGTCTCCGTCCGTTCCGGCGCACGTCAGTCCATGCCCGGCATGATGGACACCATCCTGAACCTCGGCCTGAACGACGAGGCTGTTGAGGGTCTGGCAAAGAAGACCAACAACCCCCGTTTCGCATATGACTGCTATCGCCGTTTTGTCCAGATGTTCGCGGACGTCGTCATGATGGTCCCGAAGAGCCTGTTCGAGGTCGAGATCGACAAGATGAAGGAAGCCAAGGGCGTCAAGAACGACGTGGACCTGACTGCCGATGACCTGAAGGAACTGGTCGGCATCTTCAAGAAGATCTATGAGGACAACGAGGGCAAGCCGTTCCCGCAGGATCCCCGCGATCAGCTGATCGCGGCTGTCAAGGCCGTCTTCCGCAGCTGGGACAACCCCCGTGCAAACGTCTATCGTAAGATGAACGAGATCCCCTACGAGTGGGGCACTGCTGTCAACGTTCAGCAGATGGCATTCGGCAACTCCGGCGACCGTTCCGGCACCGGCGTCGCCTTCACCCGTGACCCCGCCACCGGCGCTAAGAAGCTGATGGGCGAGTACCTGATCAATGCACAGGGCGAGGATGTCGTCGCAGGCGTGCGCACTCCTTCTCCCATCAGCCACCTGAAGGATCAGATGCCTGAGGTGTACGATCAGTTCGTTGAGATCGCAACCCGTCTGGAGAACTACTTCCGCGATATGCAGGATATGGAGTTCACCATTGAGGACGGCCACCTGTACATGCTGCAGACCCGTAACGGCAAGCGTACCGCTCAGGCTGCTCTGCAGATCGCATGCGACCTGGTGGATGAGGGCATGATCACCGAGCAGGAAGCTGTCCTGCGCGTGGAGCCCAAGCAGCTGGATACCCTGCTGCATCCCCAGTTCGACGCTGCTGCTCTGAAGGCAGCGGAGGTCGTCGGCAAGGGTCTGGCAGCTTCTCCCGGTTCCGCCTGCGGCCAGATCGTCTTCACTGCTGAAGAGGCAGAGGAGAAGGTCAAGTCCGGCGAGATGAAGAAGGTCGTTCTGGTTCGTCTGGAGACCTCTCCCGAGGATATCGTCGGTATGCAGGTTTCTCAGGGCATCCTGACCGTCCGCGGCGGCATGACCAGCCACGCAGCCGTTGTTGCCCGTGGTATGGGTACCTGCTGTGTCTCCGGCTGCGGCAACGACAACGACGTCAAGATCGACGAAGAGGCTAAGACCTTCGAGATCAACGGCCACAAGTTCGTTGGCGGCGACTGGATCTCCATCGACGGTTCTACCGGTAACATCTACGGCGAGCAGGTTGCAACCGTCGCCGCTACCGGCAACAAGAACTTCAACCGCTTCATGGGCTGGGCTGACGCAGCTCGCCAGCTGCTGGTCATGACCAACGCTGATAACCCGCGCGATGCACAGCAGGCAGTGGATCTGGGTGCTGAGGGCATCGGTCTGTGCCGTACCGAGCATATGTTCTTCGCTGAGGATCGTATCGCAGCCGTCCGTGAGATGATCTGCGCACGTACCGTCGAGGAGCGCAAGGTTGCTCTGGCCAAGGTCGAGCCGTTCCAGGAGGCTGACTTCACCGCGATGTACCGCATCATGGGTGACCGCCCGATGACCATCCGTTATCTGGATCCGCCTCTGCACGAGTTCCTGCCCACCAAGGCTGAGGATATCGCTGCTCTGGCAAAGGATATGGGCATGACCGCAGAAGAGCTGACCAACGTTGTTGTCAGCCTGCACGAGTTCAACCCGATGATGGGTCACCGTGGCTGCCGTCTGGCTGTCACCTATCCCGAGATCGCTGAGATGCAGACCAACGCAGTCATCAAGGCTGCTCTGAAGGTTTCTGCTGAGACCGGCAAGATGATCACCCCGCACATCATGATTCCTCTGGTGGGCGAGGTCAAGGAGCTCAAGTTCGTCAAGGACGTTGTCGTTGCAACCGCTGACAAGCTGATCGCTGAGGCTGGCGTTGATATGAAGTATCAGGTCGGTACCATGATCGAGATCCCGCGTGCTGCTCTGACCGCTGGCGATATCGCGAAGGAAGCCGAGTTCTTCAGCTTCGGCACCAACGATCTGACCCAGATGACCTTCGGCTTCAGCCGTGACGATGCTGCCAAGTTCCTCGGCGCATACTATGAGAACAAGATCTACGAGAGCGATCCGTTCCAGCATCTGGATCAGGTCGGCGTCGGCAAGCTGATCAAGATGGCTGCTCACGATGGCCGTGAGACCCGCCCCGATCTGGGTCTGGGCATCTGCGGCGAGCACGGCGGCGATCCCTCCAGCGTCGAGTTCTGCCACAACGTTGGTCTGGACTACGTCAGCTGCTCTCCCTTCCGTGTGCCTATCGCACGTCTGGCTGCTGCTCAGGCTGCTATCAAGAACCCCCGCAAGTAATTGCGTGAGTGCTTGAGAAAGCACAAATAAAGTAAAATGGACCGCCCCGGTTTCTGGAAACGGAAACCGGGGCGGTTTTTGGTTGCGAATAAAAAAAGCACATTTCTTTTTAAAATGGAATGCGAGAAATAAAATTTCTTAAAAGCTGGAATAAAATCTAAAAATGAGCTATAATAATAGCAGAAAGGAGTTGAAAGAATGCTTTGCCAATTTTCTTTTCAGAATTTTAAGTCTTATAAGGATGAAACGACGTTCGATTTCCGTGCAATGGCGATTCCTGAGTTTCAGGATGCCTTGATTCGGCAGGAGAAAGCGGAAGATTTGCTTCCTGTCAGCGCGGTCTATGGCCCTAATGGTGGCGGTAAGACAAATCTGCTTCAGGCATTCTTTTGCCTGATTAACCTTGTCGTAAAGCCGATTCATGCATTGGAGAAGAACCGACAGCCTATGATTTTCCAGCAGGGAAGCAGCGTGGCTCCCTTTATGCTGGATGAAAGCTCTGCAAATGAACCTACGATTTTTCAGGTGTTCTTTCGTGTAGGCGAGAAGGAGTACCAGTATTACATTTCACTTAAGGAGGAAATTGTCTTTGAGTCTCTCTTGTGGCGTACACTGGGTGGCAAGAAGACGGGTTTGATTTTTGAGCGAGATGAGCAGAAGATTGAGTTGGGAGCGAGCATTAGTAAGGCGAGCATCAATCTGGATGTAAATCCGAAGATGCCGTATCTTTCTTTTTTGGCAATCAATTACAATATTCCTGTGATTGCAGAAGTGCAGAATTGGTTTGAATCC
>CAVKZS010000070.1:0-39013 GCA_963660925.1 Eubacterium sp. CAG:38
TCAGAAGCTCGTAGGCGCAGTTCTCGTAGATGTCAAAGATCAGCAGCTTGCCGGGGTGAAACTTCATCACCTGACGGCAAAGCTCGCTGCCGATGCTGCCGCCGCCGCCCGTCACGAGGACGGTCTTGCCGGTCAGGTAGCCGGAAATCTTGGCGGTATCCAGCGTGACTTCCTCCCGGGAGAGGAAGTCGGCGGTGTTCAGCTCACGGAAGGCTCCCTGCTGGGGGGCGTTGGCCCCGACCAGCTGCGGGTCGCTCAGGATCTGCACCGCACAGTGGGTGGATACGCACAGGTCGATGACGTGGTTCAGGCGGCTGCCCTTCAGCGTCGGGATGGCGATGATGATGCTGTGGATGCTGTACTTTTCGCAGAGGGCCGGGATCTCTTCCAACGTGCCCTTGACCGGCACACCGTGGATGGTCTGGCCCAGCTTGTTGGGGTCATCGTCCACCGCCACCACCGGATGGCCGTAAAGATCGTTGCTCTTGCAGACGTTGATGGCCCACGCACCGGCCTCACCCGCGCCCACGATCATCACGGGGCGGTTGGGGTCCTTGCTGGCGTTGCCCCGCAGCTTTTCGCCGATGGGGTGGTTCAGGAAGAGCCGCCATGCCAGACGGCTGCCGCCCACCAGCAGGAACACAAAAACCGAGGCCATGACGTTGGCCGAGTTGAACAGCACGCCGTGGATGCACAGGCGGTTGACGGCGTAGACGATGACGGTCGATGCAGCGATCATCCCGGCCAGCCGAATCAGGTCGCGTTCGCCCGCGTACTTCCACAGGATCGAATACAGCCCGCCCGCGAGGAAGCAGACCAGATAGACCGCCACGATCCACGGCAGATTGTGATACAGCAGGCTGAGGTTGTGGGGCCACCAGATCTCCTCGTTGCCCGCACCATCCGCGCGGAGCAGCAGCGCAAAGTAGAAGCTGAACGCGACGATGGCCGCATCCAGCACCACCAGCAACGCCCGGCGCGCATAGATTCTCAGCGCAGTTTTTCGATTTTCTTTCACAAAAAGTCCTCTTTTGTTTCGGCGCGGAGCCTGTCCGCAGCCATATTTTGACGATGGCGCGGGTTTCCGGACTGCCCGGAGACCCTATTCCGCCATGATATCTCTTGTATTATACTCAATTCTTCTCCCGGTGTCCAGAAGATTCCGCATTCCTTGGATTTTTCCTTGTTTTTTCCGGGAACACCGCCCGGATCTCCTGCCCTAACCCCAGCGGCCACGCCGCCGCGAGGTAAACGGCACACATCCCTGCTCCGCCCAGCGCGATCGCCGCCAGCTGGAAAGGCCAGTCCCCTGCCAGCAGTGCGGAAAACCCCTGCCGCAGCAGCATCCCCGCTCCTGCCGAAAGCAGTGCCGCCAACGCCGGAGCCACCAGCCATCGCCCAACGAGCGGCTTCATCGCACAGCAGCGGAGCAGGCGGCTGGTATTGGCCGCGCAGGTATAGCAGGACGACAGCAGGATCACGAACAGAAAGCCCTTCATCCCGAACCGGGGCAGGAGAAGCATCACGCCGACGATCCGGAGCACCGAATCCCAGACGCTGTACCGGAATCCTGCCCGCTGCTCTCCGATCCCTTTCATGGCCCCGTCCACCATGCTCTCCAGATAAAGCAGCGGCATCGCCGGGCCTAAAATTTCCAGATAGAAGCCTGCTTCTTCGCTGCGGTAGAGCATCCGTGCCAGCGGCCGGCCCCAGACCCAAAAGGCCGCTCCCGCCAGCGCAGAGAAGTACCCCGTCAGCCGGAGCATCCGGTCGAGCAGCTGCTGCAGCCGGCGCGTCTCGCCCCGGATGTGCGCCTGTGTGATCTCCGGCATCAGCAGAACGGCCAGACTCCCCAGCAAGCCAAATGGGAAGGTCAGCAGCGGCAGGGCCATACCTTTTAAATTGCCGTATTGAGCCACCGCCTCTTCCCGGCTTCCGAGACCTCCGGCCGTCAGCCAGACCGTCAGGCAGGCCGGCACCAGCATATTCTCTGCCGTATGGAGCGCACTGGACAGGCAGCGTCCGCCCTCCACCGGCCACAGGATCTCCCAGAGCCTTCGGCCCGGCTCCTGCGGGCAGATTGGTTTCTGCCCGGCAAAACACCGTTCCGCCTCCCGCCGGTAAAATAACAGCATGATGCTGGCCGAGACTGCTTCGCTGACGGCCGTTGCCGCCAGCACCGCCGCGCACTTTGTCCCGGCGTCTGCCGCCTGCGCCCGCTCTAAGGCAAAAACGATGACCGCTACCCGGACGGTCTGCTCTCCCAGCTGGCTGACCACATTGGGACCGACCCGCCGCCGGGCGATGAAAAAGCCCCGCAGCACTGCCGATACCGCCATCCACGGCAGACCAAAGGCCAACATCCGGAGAGCCGCCGCACCCCGGGCATCCCCCAGCCACCATTTTGCGGCCAGCCCCGCCAGCCCGAATTGTGCCCCCATCGCCAGTACGCCCAGCCCCAGCCCGGCGGCCAACAGCCGCACCAGCATCCCGCGGGCCTCGGCCCGGCTGCGGCTGAGTTCTTCGGCCATCAGGCGGGTCGCCGCCACTGAGACGCCCGCCGTCGCCAGCGTAACAAAGAGAGAATAGACCGCCAGCACCAATTGATACAGGCCCATCCCCTCGCCGCCCAGTGCGTTGGCCAGATAGATGCGCAGACCCATCCCGGCCAGCCGGAGCAGCACATCAGCCCCGGTCATGAGGGCTGCATTTTTCAGATAGTTCTGCCGCATCCCGCACCTCCCCCTTCCCGGCTTTCCCGGTTCAGTCTATGCGGGCAGCAAACGGATTTATGCCCGCTTTCAAAAAGACGAGCGGCTGCATGGGTTGTTTCTCTCCTAGTTTTATGGTATGATAAGCAATGGTCACAAGGGCGGAGACGCCTTTTCATCAAATAACAAGGAGGAAGCGCACAGCCCCGGCCTGCCCGCGCCTGTGCGCAACGAGAGAATGAGCGAAGAATGTACCCATGACTGCTCCAGCTGTGGCGCAGCGTGTTCTTCCCGCGAAGCAGCCCCCCAGCACGATGCACCCAACCCCAACAGCAGCGTCAAAAAAGTCATCGGCGTTGTGTCGGGCAAGGGCGGCGTCGGCAAGAGCATGACCAGTGCACTGCTGGCCTGCGCAATGGCCCGCCGCGGCTATCACTGCGGCATTCTGGACGCCGACATCACCGGCCCGTCCATCCCGAAGCTGTTCGGCATCCATGGCCGTGCCATGGCCGACGAGAAGGGCTGCTGGCCCATCCAGAGCCGGATGGGAATTGATGTGATGAGCATCAACCTGCTGGTGGAGAACGAAGAGGACCCCGTTGTCTGGCGCGGCCCGGTCATTGCCGGTGCCGTCAAGCAGTTCTGGACCGATGTGGTCTGGAAGGACGTGGACTTCCTGTTCGTCGATATGCCTCCGGGAACCGGTGATGTGCCGCTGACCGTCTTCCAGAGCCTGCCCGTGGACGGCATCGTGGTCGTTGCCAGCCCGCAGGAACTGGTCAGTATGATCGTCGCCAAGGCCGTCAACATGGCTGAAATGATGAAGGTCCCCATGCTGGGCATCGTCGAGAACATGAGCTACATCGTCTGCCCCGACTGCGGCAAACACATCAATGTGTTTGGTGACAGCCATGTGGACGAAGTCGCAGCCAAGCACCACCTGCCGGTTCTGGCCAAGTGCCCCATCGACCCGCAGCTGGCAGCCCTGTCCGACGCCGGCATGATCGAGACTTACGGCGGCGAGTACCTTGAAGGTGCCGCTGACGCCTGCGAGAAACTGCTGAAGAAGTAAATCTCTATCCCTTGCAAGCCTCTGCTGCCTGCAAGGGATTTTTCATTTGCTTTCCACACCCGATCATGATACAATAGAGATGGAAACATCCTCAAAAATCACGATTGGAGGTTTCTTCCATGAATATCCTGACAAAAGATGAACTTGAAGCCGCCATCCGGGAACTGCTTCTGAAATACCATGCGGAATACGCCCTTCTGTTCGGCTCCTATGCACGGGGAGAAGCCACCCCCGAATCCGACATTGATGTGATCGTTGTGGGCGGCGAACACTTCCGCCCCCGGGATATCTTTGCCTTTGGCGAAGAATTACGCCAGCGCACTTCCAAAGAGGTCGATGCTTTTGAGATCCGGGAAGTCAACACCGGCACCCCCTTCTACGAGAATGTCATGCGGGAAGGAGTGAAGATTGCTTGAAGAAATCCGACAAAGAGCGGCTCAAGAAAATCGTTTCCACATGGGGAACTCTAAAAGAGCAGATCCGCCTGCATCAGATCACGCCGGAACTGCTGTTGGAAGATGAATTTTCTCAGTGGGCCGTCACAACGCCGCTCTACAATATTGGGGAGCAGGTCTATCAGCTGTCCAGTGAGTTCAAACAGTCCTATCCGGAACAGCCATGGAACATGGTCGCTGGTCTGCGCCATCGGCTGGTGCACGATTACGATGGCATCAACTGGACCATCATCGTGGATGTGCTGTTCCACGATATGGAACCGTTTGTGCAGACCGTGCAGGAGATCCTCGCCGGAATGTAACGCAGCCGTTTCATCAAAAGTCCTTCTTTTTCACTTCAAAATCCCCCGTGCGGAACTTTAAAAAACAAGGTTCTGCGCGGGTTTTTGATTTTGTTCTTCGTTTTGTGAAGTCGTTTCATCTTTTGCGCAGTTTTTTTGAAAGATTTTCCGGGAGCATCCCCGGCCTGTCCTCTTGTAAAATGGAGCACAAAGCTTTATAATAACAAAGTGCTCCGGAACACAATTCCGGAGATGCAGTCGAATGGAAGTACAGCCCGCTTTTCGGGCCGGGAGTTCCTGCTGTGCGGCAGGACGTTCAAAACCCGGCAGAACCGCCGCTGTGTTTCTGAATAGAGAAAATGGGAAAAGGAGTATTCTATTATGCTGACGAATGAATACCTGAAGCGCGTTTACGATGGTCTTGCTGAGCGCAATGCCAACGAGCCCGAGTTTCTGCAGGCAGTCCGCGAGGTTCTGGAGAGCATCCAGCCCGTCGTGGAGAAGCACCCCGAGTACGAGAAGGCCGGCCTGATCGAGCGTCTGGTCGAGCCGGAGCGGATCATCTCCTTCCGTGTGCCTTGGGTCGATGACAACGGCAAGGTTCAGGTCAACCGCGGCTACCGCGTCCAGTTCAACAGTGCCATTGGCCCCTACAAGGGCGGCCTGCGTTTCCATCCTTCTGTCAATCAGGGTATTCTGAAGTTCCTCGGCTTCGAGCAGACCTTCAAGAACAGCCTGACCACCCTGCCCATGGGCGGCGGCAAGGGCGGCTCTGACTTCGATCCCAAAGGCAAGAGCGATATGGAAGTCATGCGCTTCTGCCAGAGCTTCATGACTGAGCTGTACCGTCACATCGGCCAGTTCGTGGACTGTCCCGCCGGTGATATCGGTGTCGGCGGCCGTGAGGTCGGTTATCTGTTCGGCCAGTACAAGCGTCTGACCAACAGCTTCCAAGGCGGTATGCTGACCGGCAAGGGCCTGACCTTCGGCGGTTCTCTGGCCCGCACCGAGGCTACCGGCTACGGCCTGTGCTACTTCACTGCTGAGGCTCTGAAGTGTATGCGCAACGACAGCTTCGCCGGCAAGACCGTCGTCATCTCCGGTTCCGGCAACGTTGCTACCTATGCCTGCGAGAAGGCTACCCAGCTGGGCGGCAAGGTCGTCACCATGTCCGACTCCAACGGCTATGTCTATGATCCCAACGGCATTGATCTGGATTACGTCAAGGAGCTGAAGCAGGTCCGCCGCGGCCGCATCAAGGAGTACGCCGAGACCCACGCCGGTGCAACTTATGTTGCCGACTGCTCCAAGGTCTGGACCGTTCCCTGCGACATCGCTCTGCCCTGCGCAACCCAGAACGAGATCAACAAGGAGTCCGCTGAGGCTCTGGTCAAGAACGGCTGCACCGTCGTCTGCGAGGGTGCTAATATGCCCAGCACTCCGGAGGCCATCGAGGTCTATCTGTCCAACGGCGTTCTGTACGGACCTGCAAAGGCTTCCAACGCCGGCGGCGTCGCCGTCTCCGGCCTCGAGATGAGCCAGAACTCCGAGCGTCTGAGCTGGACTTTCGAGGAAGTCGATGCCAAGCTGAAGAACATCATGACCGGCATCTTCCACGCCAGCTACGATGCTTCTGTGGCCGCTGGTTCCGAGGGTAACCTGATGGTCGGTGCAAACTGCGCCGGCTTCCTGAAGGTCGCTACCGCAATGATGGCTCAGGGCATCACCTACTAAGATCCGATTTTTTCAAGAGCTGTGCTTCAAAATGGAGCACAGCTCTTTTTGTATACCCGCCGCATCTTTCGTCCATACTGTTCCCAGAACCAAGAAAAGAGGGATTCTGCATGGATGAAAGAATGTTTTGTTTTCAATGTGAGCAGGCGGCCAACTGCACCGCCTGTACGGGAAACGCCGGTGTCTGCGGCAAATCGGCTGAAACTGCGGCGGCGCAGGACGAACTGACCGGTGCGCTCATCGGCTTTGCCGAGCAATTGCTGAGCAGCGATGCACCCATTCCGCAGCAGCAGGTGCGGCTGCTGTTCGAGGGGCTGTTCACCACCATCACCAACGTCAACTTTGACCCAGAAACCGTCGCCCAACTGACCGCCAAAGTCCGTGACGCCAAGCAGGACGTGCTGCTGGCCGCACCCATTGTACCGGAACCGATGCCGGACTACGACATGGCCCAGCTCTGGCATGATCCGGACGAGGACCGGCGAAGCCTGCGGTCTTTTGTGCTGTTCGGGCTGCGGGGCATGGCCGCGTATGCCTATCACGCGCAGGTGCTGGGCTATACAGACGGCGAACTTGACCGGTTCTTCTGCACTGCCCTGCGGGATCTGGCCCACGAGACCGACAAGGAAAAGCTCTTCGCGCTGGTCCACGCCACCGGCCTGATGGCCTATCGGGTGATGGAGCTTCTGGACAAGGCCAACACCGGCTCCTTCGGCGAGCCGGAGCCGGTGGAAGTGCCGCTTACCATCGAGAAAGGGCCTTTCATCGTCATATCCGGCCATGATCTCTACGATATGAAACGCCTGCTGGAACAAACCGAGGGCAAAGGAATCAACGTCTATACCCACTCCGAGATGCTGCCGGCCCACGGCTACCCAGAGTTAAAGAAGCGGTTTTCCCACCTGAAAGGCAACTTCGGCACGGCGTGGCAGAACCAGCAGCGGGAGTTTGAGGACATCCCCGCGCCCATCCTCTTCACCACCAACTGCATCATGCCGCTGCGGGCCAGCTATGCCGACCGGGTGTTTACCACCTCGGTCGTCTCCTATCCGGGCATTCAGCACATCGGTGAAGACCGGGATTTCTCCCCCGTCATCGCCAAAGCCTTGGAGCTGGGCGGCTATGCCGAGGACACCCTCATGCCCGGCATGAACGGCGGAAAAACAGTCGTGACCGGCTTTGCGCACCACGCCGTTCTGGAACACGCCGGTGAGATCGTCGAGGCCGTCAAAGCAGGCAAGATCCGGCACTTCTTCCTGATCGGCGGCTGCGACGGCACCCGGCCCAGCCGCCGCTACTACACCGAGTTTGCCAAGCTGACCCCGCCGGATACCGTCATCCTGACGCTGGCCTGCGGCAAATTCCGGCTCAACGATCTTCCGCTGGGCACCGTGGCCGGGCTGCCCCGCATCCTCGATGTCGGCCAGTGCAACGACGCTTACAGTGCCATCCAAATCGCGCTGGCGTTGGCGGATGCCTTCGATTGCTCGGTCAACGAGCTTCCCCTCTCCCTCATCCTCTGCTGGTTCGAGCAGAAAGCGGTCTGCATCCTGATGACGTTGCTGGCCCTCGGCATCCGGAACATCCGGCTCGGGCCGACCCTTCCGGCCTTCGTCTCGCCGGGTGTCGCCGCCGCTCTGCAACAAAAGTACAATCTCATGACCGTCACCACGCCGGAAGCCGACCTTGCGGCCTGTCTGAACGGCGAAAGCTGAAAAAGTCATACGCATTCCCACCCTTCGTGTTCGTTTTTCACAAGAAGAAGTTTCTGTAGGTGCGAACGTTTGGTGCAACTGTCACTTGAAGATTTTTCAGGGTTCAGTATAATAGTTCTATCGGAACAACGGCGTTCCAGATGGGTCTTACCGACCCTTCTGGGACGCCGTTTCTGTTTGTTCTGGGATGCGGGGCGGAATGTGCCGCCCGCAGACGCACAGAGGATTTCAGAAATAAGGATGGGAAAAGTCAATGGATCAATTTACGGAACAAAAATCGCCCATCGGCCTGTATGACCCCCACTTTGAGCACGACGCCTGCGGCATCGGTGCCGTGGTGGACATCAAGGGCCGCAAGAGCCATCAGACCGTCAGCGATGCACTGTCCATCGTCGAGCGGCTGGAACACCGCGCCGGCAAGGACGCCGAGGGCAAGACCGGCGACGGTGTCGGCATCATGCTGCAGATCAGCCACAAATTCTTCTCCAAGATCGCCGACGAGATGAACATCCGGATCGGCAACGAGCGCGAATACGGCGTGGGTATGTTCTTCTTCCCGCAGAACGAACATCTGCGGGCGCAGGCCATGAAGCTGTTTGAGCTGGTGACCCGCAAAGAGGGCCTTGAGTTTCTGGCATGGCGCAAAGTGCCGGTGAACCCGGACGCTGTGGGCCAGAAAGCCCGCGACTGTATGCCGGCCATCTGGCAGTGCTTCATCAAAAAGCCCGCCAAGGTGAGCAAGGGCATCGACTTTGACCGCAAGCTCTACATCGTGCGCCGTGTGTTTGAGCAGGCCAGCAACGGCACCTATGTGCCCAGCCTGTCCAGCCGCACCATCGTCTACAAAGGCATGTTCCTGGTGCACGACCTGCGCCTATTCTACACCGACCTGCAGGACCCGGATTATGAATCCGCCATCGGCATGGTGCACAGCCGCTTCTCCACCAACACCAACCCCAGCTGGATGCGCGCCCACCCCAACCGGTTCATCCTGCACAACGGCGAGATCAACACCATCAAGGGCAACACCGATGCAATGCTGGCCCGTGAGGAGACCATCTCCAGCAGCATCATGCGGGACGATATGAACAAAATCCTCCCCATCATCAACACATCCGGCTCCGACTCCGCCATGCTGGACAACGCGCTGGAATTCATGGTGATGAACGGCATGGATCTGCCGCTGGCCGTCATGATCACCATCCCCGAACCGTGGGAGAACAACAAGAACATCAGCCAGAAAAAGCGCGACTTTTACCAGTATTACGCCACCATGCTGGAGCCGTGGGACGGCCCGGCCGCCATCCTCTTCTCGGACGGCGATGTAGTGGGTGCGGTGCTGGACCGCAACGGTCTGCGCCCCAGCCGCTACTACATCACCAAGGACGGCCGGATGATCCTCTCCTCCGAGGTCGGCGTGCTGCCCTGTGAGCCGGAGAACATCCTCGTCAAAGATCGTCTCCGCCCGGGCAAAATGCTGCTGGTGAACACCGTCAAGGGCGAGGTCGTGGACGACGAAAAGCTGAAAGAGTATTACGCCAGCCGCGAGCCCTACGGCGAGTGGATCGACCGGAACCTCGTCGAGCTGAAAAAGCTCAAGATCCCCAACATCAAGGTCCCCTCCTACACCAACGATGAGCTGACCCGCCTGCAGAAGGTGTTCGGTTACAAGTATGAGGAAGTCAACAACATCATGCTCCCCATGGCCCGGCTGGGTGCCGAGCCGTCGGGTGCCATGGGCACCGATACCCCGCTGGCCGTCCTCAGCGACCAGCATCCGCCGCTGTTCAACTACTTCAAGCAGCGGTTCGCACAGGTCACCAACCCGCCCATCGACGCCATCCGGGAAAAGGTCGTCACCTCCACCAGCGTCTATGTCGGTGCGCACGGCAACCTGCTGGAAGACAAACCCGAGAACTGCAAGGTGCTCAAGGTCCACAACCCGATCCTGACCTCCACCGACCTGCTCAAGATCAAGTACATGAACGTGCCCGGCTTCAAGGTCGCCACGGTCTCCATCAATTACTACAAGAATACCAGCCTCGAAAAAGCCATCGACCGCGTTTTCCTTGAGGTGGACCGTGCCTACAAAGAGGGTGCCAACATCATCATCCTCTCTGACCGCGATGTGGACGAATATCATGTCACCATCCCCAGCCTGCTGGCGGTGTCGGCGGTGTCCCAGTACCTCATCCGCACCAAGAAGAGCACCGCGCTGGCCCTCATCCTCGAGAGTGCCGAACCCCACGAAGTGCATCACTTCGCCACCCTGCTGGGCTACGGTGCCTGCGCTGTCAACCCCTATCTGGCCCACGAGACCATCGGCGAGCTGATCGATCAGGGCCTGCTGGATAAGGATTACTATGCGGCTGTGGACGATTACGACAAGGCCGTACTGAACGGCATCGTCAAGATCGCCTCCAAGATGGGCATTTCCACCATCCAGAGCTACCAGAGCAGCCAGATCTTTGAGGCTGTCGGCATCTCGAAGGACGTTATCGACAAGTACTTCACCGGCACGGTCAGTCGCGTAGGCGGCATCGGCCTCGAGGACATTCAGGCCGACGTCGAAGCCCAGCACAACGCGGCGTTCGACCCGCTGGGGCTGGACATCAACATGGAGCTGGACGACGCCGGTGCGCACAAATTCCGCAGCGGCAAGGAAGAGCACCTCTTCAACCCCCAGACCATCTATCTGTTCCAGAAAGCCTGCTTCACCAAGGATTACAACGCCTTCAAGCAGTTCACCAACACCGTGGACAACATGGGCAAAGAGGGCGTGCACCTGCGCAGCCTGCTGGACTTCAACTACGACCCCAACGGCGGCATCCCGCTGGAAGAGGTCGAGCCGGTGGAATCCATCGTCAAGCGGTTCAAGGGCGCAGCCATGAGCTACGGTGCCCTGAGCAGCGAGGCCCATGAGACCATTGCCATCGCACTGAACCGTCTGGGCGGCCGGAGCAACACCGGCGAGGGCGGCGAACCCGAAGAGCGGTATCACAGCGAGAGCAATTCCAAGATCAAGCAGGTGGCTTCCGCCCGCTTCGGCGTCACCAGCAAGTATCTGGTGTCTGCGGACGAAATTCAGATCAAGCTGGCACAGGGCGCAAAGCCCGGCGAGGGCGGCAATCTGCCCGGTGCCAAGGTCTATCCGTGGATCGCCAAGACCCGCCACAGCACCACCGGCGTGGGTCTCATCTCGCCCCCGCCCCACCACGACATCTACTCCATCGAGGATCTGGCCGAGCTGATCTACGACCTGAAGAACGCCAACCGGAACGCCAACATCAACGTCAAGCTGGTCAGTGAGGCCGGCGTCGGTACCATTGCTGCCGGCGTTGCCAAGGGCGGCGCACAGGTCATTCTGGTGTCCGGCTACGACGGCGGCACCGGCGCAGCCCCCCGCACCTCCATCAAGAATGCCGGCCTGCCGTGGGAGCTTGGCATCGCCGAGACCCACCAGACTTTGATTCTGAACGGCCTGCGCAGCCGCGTCCGCATTGAGAGCGACTCCAAGCTGCTCAGCGGCCGGGATGTGGCCATCAGCTGTATGCTGGGCGCAGAGGAGTTCGGCTTCGGCACCAGCCTGCTGATGTGCGAGGGCTGTGTCATGATGCGGGTCTGCAACCTCGACACCTGCCCCATGGGTATCTGCACCCAAAACCCCGAACTGCGGAAGAACTTCCGCGGCAAGCCGGAATACATCATCAACTACCTGACCTTCGTAGCCGAGGAGCTGCGGGAGTACATGGCAAAGCTTGGCGTCCGCACCATCGACGAGCTGGTAGGCCGCACCGACCTGCTCCACGTCAAACCCAGCGCACCGGGCAGCCGCGCCGCCAAGATGAATCTGGACTGCATCCTGCACAACCCGGCCATCGAAAACAGCAACGTCCACTTCGTCAAGGAAGACACCTACGACTTCCACCTCGAGAACACCCCCGACATGAAGGTGCTGATGAAGAAGTTCAAGCTGAACAGCAAGAACCCCCAGAGCGTCAGCCTCGAGGTGTCCAACGTGGACCGCGCCTTTGGTGCCATCTTCGGCAGCGAGATCACCCGCAAGTACGGCAACTCCCTGCCCGATGATGTCTACACCGCCAACTGCACCGGCGCAGGCGGTCAGAGCTTCGGTGCGTTCATCCCCAAGGGCCTGACCCTGAAGCTGACCGGCGACTGCAACGACTACATGGGAAAGGGCTTGTCCGGCGGCAAGATCGTCGTCCGCCCGCCCGAGAACATCACCTATAAACCCGAAGAGAACATCATCACCGGCAACGTGGCCCTCTACGGTGCCACCAGCGGCAAGGCCTTTATCTCCGGTGTGGCCGGTGAGCGGTTCTGCGTCCGCAACTCGGGCGCGACCGCCGTCGTCGAGGGCGTTGGTGACCACGGCTGCGAATACATGACCGGCGGCACCGTGGTGGTGCTGGGGCAGACCGGCAAGAACTTTGCAGCCGGCATGACCGGCGGCATCGCCTATGTTCTGGATGAAAACTGGGATTTCTACCAGCGGGTCAACAAAGAGACGGTCAGCCTTGAGCCGGTGGAGCACAAGTACGATGTCGCCACCCTGAAAGAGCTGATCCGGGAGCACGTCGAGCTGACGGGTTCTCCCCGCGGCAAAGAGATCCTCGACAATTTCAGCGAGTTCCTGCCCAAGTTCAAGAAAGTCCTGCCTTACGATTACGACCGGATGCTCCGGGTCATCGCTTCGATGGAAGAGCGCGGTCTCGACGGCGAACAGGCTCAGATCGAAGCCTTCTACGCCGTGCAGAAGAACAAGTAAGGAGGGAATATCATGGGTAAGATCACCGGATTTATGGATTACACGCGCAAGACCAGCTCGGATATTCCGCCGCTGGAGCGCATCGAAAATTTCAACGAGTTTCATGTCTGGCTCTCCCGCGAGGAGCAGCAGACACAGGCCGCCCGCTGCATGGACTGCGGTGTGCCTTTCTGTCAGGCCGGCATGATGATCGGCGGCATGGCTTCGGGCTGCCCGCTGAACAACCTGATCCCCGAGTGGAACGAGCTGGTCTATCAGGGCAAATGGGAGCTGGCATTGCACCGCCTGCGCGCCACCAACCGTTTCCCGGAGTTCACCAGCCGGGTCTGCCCCGCCCTGTGCGAAGCCGCCTGCACCTGCGGCGACGTGACCGGCAGCAGCGTGACCGTGCGGGAGAACGAGCACGCCATCATTGAGACCGGCTATGCCAAGGGCTGGCTTCACGCCGACCCGCCGCCGGCACGCACCGGCAAGAGCGTGGCCGTCATCGGCAGCGGCCCGTCGGGTCTGTCGGTGGCCGAGTACCTGAACAAGCGCGGCCACGCCGTCACCGTCTTTGAGCGGGCCGACCGGGTGGGCGGTCTGCTGATGTACGGCATCCCCAACATGAAGCTGGAAAAATCCGTCATCGACCGCCGCATCAAGATCATGCAGGCCGAGGGCGTGGAGTTCCGCACCAACATGGACATCGGCGGGGCAGTGGATGCCGAGAGCATCCTGAACGGCTACGACGCCGTGGTGCTCTGCTGCGGTGCCAAAAAAGCCCGCGACCTGAACGTTCCGGGCCGTGACGCCAACGGCGTCCATTTTGCGGTCGATTATCTCACCAGCGTCACCAAGAGCCTGCTGGACTCCAACTTTGCAGACGGCAAGGCCATCAATGCCGCCGGGAAGAATGTCCTCGTCATCGGCGGCGGCGACACCGGCAACGACTGTCAGGGCACGGCCCTGCGGCAGGGCTGCACCGACCTGATGGCCCTTGAGATGATGCCCCAGCCCCCCAAGGAGCGGGCAGCTTCCAACCCGTGGCCCGAGTTCCCCCGGGTGCTGAAGGTGGATTACGGCCAGACCGAGTGCCTTGCCAAATTTGACAAGGACCCCCGCGTCTACCAGACCACCGTGAAAGAGTTCCTGAAAGACGAAGCCGGCAACCTGACCGGTGCCGTCATCTCCTACCTGAAGCCGGAGCGCGACCCGGAGACCGGCCGCACCAACATGGTACCGACCGGTGAAGAGTTCACCTACGACTGCCAGCTGGCCTTCATCGCCGCCGGTTTCGTGGGCTGCGAAAGCTATGTTGCCGATGCGTTCGGCGTCTCGCTGACCAAGCGCGGCTGCGTGGATACCGACCACTTCAAGACCAATGTCGAAAAGGTCTTTTCCTGCGGCGATATGCGCCGGGGCCAGAGCCTTGTGGTCTGGGGCCTGCGCGAGGGCCGCGACTGTGCCGCCGAGGTGGACCGTTATCTGATGGGTTACACCAACCTGTAAGCGGCCCCTTCCCTATTCCAATGCCATTCTCTTTCCTATCCTAAACAACCAGAAGCGGGAGCCTCGCATGAGACTCCCGCTTCTGGCGTTTTTGTTTGATTTTATAGGCTGCTCAATCGGTGTCGTATTCCACTTCGTCCGGCGCAGGCTGCTGGGAAGAGCTGGCCGCTTCTTCCTGCCCGCTGTCCGAATTGCTGGCCGCTGGTGCTTCCTCCGGCGTGACCGGCACGGTGGCCTCGACCTCGGCGGCCAGATAGACCACGATCGTA
Organism: Eubacterium sp. CAG:38; assembly: GCA_963660925.1. Lineage (GTDB taxonomy): Bacteria > Bacillota > Clostridia > Oscillospirales > Ruminococcaceae > Faecalibacterium. Next base: position 14,518 of record CAVKZS010000070.1, read on the forward strand.
GATCCCACATCGACCATCGTTCCGGCGTTCTCGCTGCAATAGGCCACACAGCCCGACACATAAGAACCGTCGTTGTAGATGGGATAGAAGCTGGCGTTCAGGCCGACCTGCGCCAACTGCTGTTCGGCCGCATCCCGGGTAAAGCCCACGACGTTCGGCATCTCGACCTTCTCCGGGCCTTTGCTGACCACAAGGCTCACCGTGCCGCCCTTTTCCAGCACTTCTCCGGCCTCGGGGCTCTGGCGGATGATCCGGCCCTTTTCCACCGTGTCGCTGTATTCCAGCGTAACGTAGAACAGATACTCACTGACGTAAGTGCGGTTATTCCGCACCTGTGTGTCGTAATCCTGCCCCACAAAGTCCGGCACCAGCTCCACCGGCTCCGCCACCATGCTGCTGGCCGGTTCCGAATCGGGCTGAGAGGACGGCGTTTCGCCGCCTTTGTGCTGCTGCAGCACGCTCCACAGCGTCAGCACGATGAGCACCGCCAGCAGGATCAGGATCGCCGCCAGCAGGTTGCGCATACTCAGCAGATGGCCCTTCTGTTCCGGGTCGGGCTTCTGGGGTTTCGGGTCCGTTCGGCGAAGCGTCCGGGTCAGGGTCTGGGTGTATTCCTGCGAGGAGAGGGCCTGAAAGAGCTGGGGCACAGTCTGGATGCGCTCGGACGGCTTGAGCCGCAGGCCCATCTGAAGCACATCGGAGACGTACTCGGGCACCTTGCTGTTGATCGTCCGGGCCTTGGGGTTCGAGTCGGACACCAACCGCTGCGCCGCCGGAACCGGACTCAACCCGCAGACCATCCGGTAGAACACCGCCGCAAGGCCGTATTCGTCGGTGTAGCGGCCCTCAAATTCGGAGGTGGAATACTGTTCCGGGGCCGAATAGCCCTCAAACAGCTGCTCGTGGAGGCCGCTGCCGGCTGTCCGCAGGCCTACGGTCGCGTAACCGGTCAGCCGGGCGCGGCCATTGTCCAGCACCCGGATGTTCTCGGGGCAGATGCCACGGTGGACCAGCCCCACTTGGTGCATAGCCGATACACCATCAAAGACCGACTGGAGCATGATCCGGGCTTCCTCGGGCGAGACCGTGCCGCCGTGCTCGTTCAACCATTGATCCAGCGGCCGGCCGCCCGGGTTCTCCATGACGGCATAGACCGTGTTGTTCTCTTCAAACACATCCAGCACGGCCTCCAAGCCATTGGCCGGTGTGATCCGCTGGAGCGACCGGTACAGGTCAGAGAAATCCATCCGCGTGGTCTTGAACAGCACTTCACTGCCGGGTTTGGGCCGAAGCTCCAAGCTGCGGCTCCGCTCCGAAGCCAGCGTCAGCGGCATATATTCCTTGATCGTCACCCGGAACCGGCCCAGATTCTCAACGCCCCGGTAGAGGATGCCCTCACCGTCCACACCCTGAATGTCGCCGACGGTATAGCGGCCTGCCAGCACCGTACCCGCCGGCAGACTGCCCGCCGGGTTCCGCCCGGCAAAGGCCCGCCCGCAGTGCGGGCAGCTCTCCGCCTGCCCGTTCAGCTCCTGCATACAGTATGGACACAGCCGTTTCGACTCCATGGTTCTCCCCCTCTTGCGGATCTTCTTATTGTTTATTGTAGCATATTGCCGAGGGAAAAACCAGCGGGAATTTCAACCCTTATTGGGTGCTCGCATTTTCTCCGGGAATTTCTTCCCGGACAAGGAGCTTCTGGTAGGTACGGTCCATCCCGATGGCACCCAGCGGGGCGGTGATAAGGATGGCAAGGACGGCCACCGACAGCACGATCTGTCCGCAGGAAAGCCCCATGGCCAGCGGCACCGAGCCAATGGCCGCCTGCACCGTCGCCTTGGGCAGGTAGGCAATGACACAGAACAGCCGCTCCTTTTTGTTGAGGGCTGTACCCGCCACGCAGAGACAGACGCCCACCGCCCGGAACACCAGTGCCAGCAGGATCATCGCCACAGCCGCAGGGCCGGCGTTGAGGGTATAGCGGATATCCACCGCCGCACCCACCAGCACAAACAGGATGACCTCTGCCGCCAGCCAGAGTTTGCCGAATTTCTCCGACAGCCGCTTGGAGACGGACGGCACGCATTTGGCCCGCAGCATACAGGCCATGCTGACCACCGCCAGCAGACCCGACACCGAAACGATGCCTTTCAGCCACGTCTCGATCGCCATCAGCAGAAATGCCGTGCCGAGAACGATGATGACCTTCATGCTGTTGCGGACGTAGTGCTTCCGGGCGTATGCCGTCTCAAAGAAAAGGCCGAGCAGATAGCCCACAGTGGCTCCCAGTGCCACACCCAGCAGAATGGAGACCGGGATGTTGACAAAATCCATCAGGTGTGCACTGCCGCCCTGCGCCATGCTGGAAAAGGTGGAAAACAGCACGATCACGAACACATCGTCACAGGAGGCACCCGCCATGATCATCTGCGGAATGCTTTTTTCGGTGCCGTACTTTGTTTCCATCAACTGCACCATCCGGGGCACCACCACCGCCGGGGAAACGGCCGCCAGAACCGAACCCATGACGGCGGCTTCGATCCGGTTGATGCCGAGGATCCTAGGCGCAAACAGGACAAAAGCCAGAATCTCACAGCTGGCCGGAACGCAGGCCATCATGACCGCCGGGCGGCCCACCTTTTTCAGGTCGGCCAGATTCAGCGAAAGCCCGGCTTTGAGCAGAATGATGATGAGAGCCATCTGCCGCAGCTCGGACGAGATGGACAGGATGGATGGGTCGAGCCAATTCAGGACATACGGCCCCAGCAGAATGCCGGTCAAAAGCATTCCGATGATCCGGGGCAGGTTCAGCCGTTGGCAGAGTGCCGCCATCGACAGCCCCACCAGAAAGACAAGTGCAAGGGATGTTAACATTTTCGTTTCCTCCTTCGGCCGCAGGGCACAAAAAAAGCTGATGCCCCCTGCGACCTTAAAAATCACAGAAGTCATCAGCTATATCAGCAGTTCAGGTTTCCCTCGGGAGAACTTCATTCCCAGAGAGATTATACCATACTTTTGGGGAAATGCAAGCGGTCACATCGCCTTATACTCTTCCACGGCCTTGTCCAGCAGCCTGCCGAGGACGATCTCATAATTTTCGCCCATCTCTTCCGCTTTTTGCAGCGTCTTGGGCGACACATACACCGTCAGCGGTCTGCCGCGGAGCGGTTTTCTCTTTCTCGCTTCTTGAAACGCTTTTTCCATCGAGGCGTCCAATTCCGGCGAATCCTCATCATAAACCGTCGGCTTTTTTCGCGCGGTTTCCAGTTCTTTCTTCTGTTCCTCGGAAAGCCTTGTATCCCGATCCAATTCAAAGTTCACCATAGTACAGCCTCCTCTCTTTCGGCGTTGCCAGTCTTGCTGAGATCAGTCGGATCTTCGGCGTTCGTTCGGTGTAAACCACAAACAGAACATTGCCCGCCAGCCCGATTGTTATGAACCGTTCTTCATTCTCGCTGTGTGCTTCGTCAAAAATCTCGATCCGGTCCTGATCCAGAAACACATGGGCGGCGGTCTCAAAGGAGATCCCATGCTTTTGCAGATTGATTTCTGCCTTTTTCTCGTCCCATTCAAACTGCATGATCTCACCGCCTTTGTTTCAGTATATCACGAAGTGCTGTGAATTTCAACCCAGATAAAAACAGCCACCGCCCGGGAAAGATTTCTCCCGCAGGCGGCGGCTGATCCGTGCTATAAAATGTAAAGCTCCGTCGAGAAATGCGCTTAACCAACAGAGCTTTACGGCAGAAGGGATTGCAGCTTGAAGAAGTCCCTGTCTGCAATTTTATTATAACAAAAGCCGGAAATATGCGCAATAGTCTGCCAAAATTTAAATGTATTAAGAATTTATACGCAGATTACTTTCCTGCATGGGTGCCATGCGTTTTGGCCAGCTCATCCCAGACCGGCAGTTCCAGACCAACGGTCTTGGAAGTGAAGGGGGTGCCATCCTGCTTTTCAAAGTGACGATAGGCCCGCAGGACGTACTTGAAGCCGATGTACTGGAGCGGCAGGTTGCAGTAGACCATCAGGATGTTGGCAAAGTCGCTCAGATCCCACAGGGCACCGAGATCCATACCGGCAATGTTGGTGATGACGCCGAAGGAGATGACCACCAAGCAGAGCACGCGGACAGCGTTGATGAAGGCCGGCTTGCTGGAAATGCGGTTTGCGCACATCTCGGTGAAGGACATAAAGCCCAGCAGACAGGTGAAGGCAAACAGGCCGAAGCAGACGCTGACCAGCAAAGTCACCAGCGAATACAGCACGCCCTTGCTGCCCGTCAGCGCACCGCAGGAAGCAAGGAACTTGTCCAGCTTACCCAGCTCGAACCAAGCCGCTGCATCCTCGGTCAGCCAGACGCGGCCCATGATGACCACGAAACCGGTGAGGGTGCAGATGACGATGGTATCGAGGAACACGCCCAGAGCCTGCACGCAGCCCTGCTCGCAGGGGTGCTCGACCTCAGCGGCGGCAGCGGGCATGGTGATGGTGCCCTGACCGGCCTCATTGGACATCAGGCCGCGCTTGATGCCCTGACTGAGGGCCAGACCAAACGCACCGCCAAAGACAGCAGCCGGCTTGAATGCCTGACCGAACACGGCGGCGAAGAACCAAGGGATGCGGGTGAAGTTGCCAACGATCAGCGCGACGACCGTAACGATGTAGATGACCGCCATGACAGGCACCACACGGTCAGTGACCTTGGTGACCTTCTTGATGCCGCCGAAGCTGACCAGAGCCGTGATGACCAGCAGAACTACAAAGGAGATCCAATACAGGGCCGAGTTGGTCGGGATGGTCTTGCCGGTGACGGTCTGAGCGATGGCACCCACGGCCGAAACCGTGTTGAAGCCCTGTGCCGGGAAGCAGAGCAGTGCGTACACGATGTACAGCAGGCTCAATGCCACGCCGACCCAAGCAGCGTCTTTCAGCAGCTTGCGGCCATAGAACGGCATACCGCCGACGTATTCATCGTCCCGCTTCTCCTTGAAGATCTGGGACAGGGTGGACTCGGCAAAGGATGTTGCCATACCGAAGAACGCCGAGATCCACATCCAGAACAATGCGCCCGGGCCGCCGATGGAGATGGCACCCGTCACGCCCAGAATGTTGCCCGGGCCGACGCGCATGGCCGTGGACAGCAGAAAGGCCGTCAGCGACGAAATGCCGGTCACGGTCTTCTTACGGCGCATCAGCACATGAAGGCCGTACTTGAACCGCTTCACCTGTACAAAGTGAAGCTTAAAGGTAAATACGATTCCTGTTCCCACCAACAGGATGATGGCTAGGCTGAAATTGCCCAGCACCGGGATCGCCGCGTACCAGTCCAGATTACAGGGAAAATCCCAGAACCAGTTGGAGACGATCTGGATCTTGCCGCAAATCGCGTTGACAGCATCAAACAGCGTCTGCATCAAAATTCCTCCTCTATATACTTTCGATTTGCCTCCGGTCCGGAAGCTTTTTTCATTATACCGGATCGGCGGGCCTGCTTCAAGTAATATTTCAAAATTTGTCTAGAATTTGTTCATATTCCAGATTTTTCTTGACGAAGAGGTGAAAGTACAAGTTATGGGACGCTTTGTGTTTATAATGGGCGGTGGAAGGACGAAGCGGCAACAGAAAAGCGGCAGAGCCTTCACTCCGCCGCTTCTCTTTCGCTTATCAAGCTAATCTTAAAAACATTTCTATCCACGCCCCTTATACAGGAACGACCTCTTTAGTATATACATCTTTTACAAAAAAATCAAGATTTTTTGTTTTCCTATTGACAGTCCTTATCTTTCGTGCTATTCTTTGCTCAAAGTTTATTATCTTTAAAACAAAACAAATTTTGAGGAGGCTCTCCATGGATGTTCTGATTGGCCATCGCAACTTAACAGAAAATGGTGAACATATCCAGCTTTTGGCGACTCACAGCCACGCAGTCGCCCAGCTGTGCGGTAATGCCTGCCGAACGATTGGCTTGGAACATTTGGGGCGAGTAACCGGCTTGGCTCACGATGCTGGAAAAAGTTGCCAAATCGTCCAATCCTATCTTAAAGGTGAATGGGACGGCGAAAAGTTGAACCATTCCAGTGCGGGTGCGCGGTATCTATGGGAGACGTTTGGCAAGGACGCCAAGAAATCCTCATACCGATTAGCTGCACAGTTTGCTGCGGTTGCCATCGAGTGCCACCATGGAACGCGGTGCGACCTCTATTCCCCTGAAGATGGCAGTCAGCCATGGCTGGACAAGCTCTACTCCGAAAAGGCCGACCCGCTCTATCAGGAAAGCTGTGAACGTTTCTTTTCCCAGTGTATTTCTAAAGAGGAAGTCGCTGCTGAGATGGACCTTGCCGCAAAAGAGGTTCTGGCCCTTTACCGCAAGTTGAGCGCGTTGGCCGACCAGATCAGTCCGCCCGGCAGCCCGGAGGCTGCACGCACCTTTCAGTTCATGCTGGGGCTTGTCCAACGGTTTCTCTTCGGCGCATTGGTCGATGCCGACTGGTCTGATACCGCCGATTTTGAAAACGGCCCGCAGCCAGAGCCAAAACTTCCTTCGTGGGAGACCCTGCGGGAAAATGTGGAAAGCTATCTTCAATCCCTTAAGATCCGGCATCCCATCGACACCCTGCGCGGCGAGATCTCCGAACAATGCAGATCCGCCGGGCAGATGGCTAAACCCGGCATCTATCGGCTCTATGTTCCCACCGGCGGCGGAAAAACTTACTCCGGACTGCGTTACTGCGTTCACGCCGCCGAGCAGACCCATGCGGCCCGCATTTTTTACTTTGCGCCCTACCGCTCCATCATCGGGCAGAACACCGAACATTTCCGCAAAGCCCTCGGTGGCAAAGACTTTGTGCTTGAGCACCACTCAGACGTCCTGCTGGATGAAGAAGAGCACGAGGCCCTTCTCCCCTATACCCAGCGTTGGCAGGGCGTTCCGTTTATCGCCACCACGATGGTCCAGTTCCTAAATACGCTGTTTTCGTCTCCACGCCGGAATGTCCGGCGGTTCCCTGCCCTTGCAAATTCTGTGCTGTTCTTCGACGAGGTGCAGTCTCTCCCCACCTGCCATACTTATTTATTCAACATTGCAGTCAACCTACTGGCCTACGGAATGGGCTGTACCGTAATTCTCTGTACCGCTACCCAGCCCGCCTTGGAGCAGTTAGCCTACCCCCTGCACTTTTCGGAGCCAAAAGACCTTGTACCCGACTACGCCCAGCGGTTTGAGCAGTTCAAGCGGACGCAGATTGTTCCGCTTTCCTCTGAGGGTGGGTATACTTCCTCTGACTTTGCCACACTGACGCAGGAAAAACTGCAAGACAACAACACCATCCTGCTGATCTTCAACACCCGCACCGTCGTGGAACGGGTCTACGATCTGCTTCGAGAACAATTGGAACCGGACGTATTGCTCTACTGCCTGACGACCCACCTCTGCCCACAGCATCGGCTGGACGTCATCGACCGGATCAAAAAACGGTTGGACGACCCGCATTCTACCCAAAAACTGGTCTGTGTCAGCACCCAGCTGATTGAAGCCGGTGTAGACCTGAGTTTCGACTGCGTGGTCCGGAGCATGGCTGGCCTCCCCAGTGTAGCACAGGCGGCAGGCCGCTGCAACCGCCACGGCGAAAATGGCTGCCGACCGGTCTACCTCGTTCCCTGCGCTTCGTCTGAGGAGCATCTGGAGCGACTGGCTGACCTCGACGAAGGCCGCCGCGCCACCAAACGGCTGCTAGACCAGCTTCCGTCCAATGCCGACTTACTGGATCCTGCGTCCATCCAAGCTTACTACAAGCTCTTCTACGCCGAGACCTATCAGAAGAACACCATGCAGGCCCCTCTGAAAAACGGCTGGACGCTGCTGGATCTGTTCAGCGAAAACAAACCCGGCGTCACCGCCTACACCGACCTGCATCGCGTACCGTTCGCAAAGGTAGAGCTTCGGCAGGCGTTTGGCACGGCAGAAGCCGCTTTCCGCGCGCTGGATTCGGACACCACACCGATCGTTGTCCCTTACGGCGACGGTGGCCAAAAACTGGTCACGCAGCTGCTCTCGGCCGACCATCCCACCGCCGAGATTTTCCGCAGGGCGCAGCGTTACACCATCGGGTTATATCAAAATGAGTTCACGGCACTTTCCCGGGAGGAAGCCCTGACCGCTGCCGCAGGCGGTGCAGTTTATGTTCTGGACGACCGCTACTACGACGATACCAAGGGGCTTCAATTGGAGCCGCGCCCGCCGGAACTCATGATCTACTAAATTTGCAAAGGAGGAATTGATTTGCGCTACCGAAACACCATCACACTGCACCTTTTCGGCCGTCACGCACTGTTCAGCGACCCGATCACCCGCGTCGGCGGCGAAAAGTGCAGTTACCCTGTCCCGACCTATCAGGCCTTGAAAGGGATTCTGGAAAGCTGCTACTGGAAGCCTACGTTCACTTGGGTGATCGACCGGGTCCGCATCCTGAGCCCCATCGAAACGCAGTCCAAAGGTGTACGGCCCATCTGCTACAACAACGGCAAAAACGATTTGTCCATCTACACTTATCTGACCAACGTTTCGTATCAGGTGGAAGCCCACTTTGAATGGAACGAACATCGGCCCGACCTTACGCAGGACCGCAACGAGGACAAACACTATCAGATTGCCAAGCGGATGCTGGAACGGGGCGGCCGCCGGGATATCTTTCTCGGCACGCGGGAGTGTCAGGGCTACATTGAGCCGTGTGAATTTGGCGATGGGGCCGGTGCTTACGATGCCGCACCCCCGGTTCCGCTGGGGCTGATGCTCCACGGCCTGACCTACGCCGATGAAAGCGGCACCGGCACGATGCAGGAACGGTTCTGGTATCCGGTCATGCAGAACGGCGTCATCAACTTCTGCCGCCCGGAAGAATGCCCGGTCATCCGCGACATCAAAAAGCAGAAGCCCAAGTCCTTTATCCTGAACCAGAATCTGCAAAGCTGCGATGAACTATACCGGGAGGTGATCGCCGAATGAGTTGGCTGGAACGCTGCTATCAAACCTATGAATACATCCGCCAGACCGAGCCGGACTTGATCGGCAAACAGGTGCCCCGACAGGTCCCGCTTTTCCCGGTCGGGCATACGACCCAGCAGGCCAACATTCAGGTCGAGCTTGACCCCGAGGGTAATTTTGTGGACGCCCATCTTCTTCGGCCGGACGAATACACCACCATTGTCCCCTGCACCGAAAAGTCCGCTTCCCGCACCCGGGCCGCTGTCCCTCATGCGCTGGCCGACAAACTCCAATACATCGCCTCCAACTACAAAGAATACGGCGGCACCAAAGAGCCCGGCTGGGATGCCTATCACGAACAGCTCACCGCATGGTGTCAATCGCCGTTTGCACACCCCGCCGTCTGCGCTGTTTTGAAGTATCTCGAAAAAGGGTCGCTGATTCAAGATCTTTTAAGCAAAAAGCTCTTGTATGCAGATGAGACCGGAAAGCTGTTCTCCAAATACACCGGCGACGATGAAGCGATCCAGAACGTTTTCAGCAGCCTGCAAAGCAAGGATCAAACCGAATCCTTCATCCGCTTCCGGGTTGGAAACGACGACCTCTGGACTGACCACACGGTTTGGGACAGCTGGCTGAGTTTCTACGAGACGCAGCTAACTGACGTGGATTACTGCACGGTGCTGGGCCAGAAAGTTCCGCTTTCGACCCTCAGCCCCAAAAAGATCCGGAACCCCGGTGACGGTGCCAAACTGATCTCCAGCAACGATAGCGAAAACTTTACCTATCGCGGGCGTTTTTCCACACCGGAGCAGGCATTGTCCATCGGCTACCGCACCACACAGGAGGCCCACAACGCGCTCCGCTGGCTCATCAGCAAGCAGGGCACCCAGTGCGGCGACGAGACCATTCTGGTCTGGGGCACCCGGAACGAACCCGTTCCCAGCCTCGGCGACGACAGCTACGATATGGCACAATCTGCTCCGGAGGACGACGAGGATGACATCGACGATTCCAAGTTCGCTCTGCCCGTGGGTGCTTCCACGCGGGAAGCGGTTGCCAAACAGTTCAACCACGCCATTCAGGGCTACCGGGCAAAGCTGACCGACACCTCACAGCTTTCCGTTATGATCCTCGATTCCGCCACCGCCGGGCGGCTTTCCGTCCGCTACTATCAGGAACTCAGCGGCTCCCGTCTGCTGGACAATGTGGTAAACTGGCACGAGACTTTCTCGTGGCAACTGGATTACCGTGTCGCCGCTGAAAAGAATCCGCCGCCGGACAAGAAACCAAAGATGATTCACATCTCATTTGTCGGTGCCCCCAGCCCAGAGGACATTGCCAAAGCCGCTTACGGCGAAAAGGTCGATCAGAAGCTCAAACAGCAGACCTTGGAACGCCTTGTTCCCTGCATCGTTGAACGCAAGCCCCTGCCCTATGATCTGGTGCTGAACACGGTCCGCCGCGCCACCAATGCCGTCGCGCTGGAATCTTGGGAAGCCCGCAAGACCCGCAGCATTGCCTGTGCGCTGATCCGCGGATACCATTCACGCTCGAAAGGAGTCACTTACAAAATGGACTACAACAGCAATGACAAAACTCTTCCACGCGGACGTGATTTTATTTTCGGTCAAATCCTCGCCTGCGCGGAACAGACCGAACGCTATGCCCAGAACCTCACCATGGACGACAAGCGCACCACCAACGCCGAACGGCTGCAGGTCATTTTCGTCCAGCATCCCGCCAAAACGACCCTGCTCCTGCAGGAAAAGCTTGCCCCCTACCTCAACCGCATCCGGGCCAAAGCCGGCAGCACCAAACGGTACGACCAAATGCTGGACTTGATCGCCGAACTCGGGCCGGATTTCACCAACAAGCCTCTGAACGAGCTGTATCTGCTGGGCTACGCCACCCAGCTGCGGGAGTTCCGCCGCGAAAACGAGGCGTACAAAGATTCCGAAAATAAAACGACTGAAACCAATTGATGCTAGGAGGAATTTACAATGGCTGCTCTGAATCATAAAATCGACTTTGCTCTGGTTCTTACTGTCACTCACGCCAACCCCAACGGCGACCCGCTGAACGGAAACCGCCCCCGCGAGACCTACGAGGGCTACGGCGAGATCTCGGATGTCTGCCTCAAGCGGAAGATCCGCAACCGACTGATGGATCTGGGTGCTCCCATCTTTGTGCAGTCGGATGACCGCTGCAACGACGGCTACAAGAGCCTGAAAGACCGTGCCGATGCCGTTCCGGAACTCAAAAAGGAAAAGAACGCTTCCGTTTATGCACAGGTTGCCTGCGAGAAGTGGCTGGATGTCCGCAGCTTCGGTCAGGTGTTCGCGTTCAAGGGTGATGACGTCTCGATTGGCGTACGCGGCCCGGTCTCCATCCATCCGGCATTCAGTGTGGACCCCATCGAGGCCAGCAGCATCCAGATCACCAAGAGCGTCAACAGCGTGACCGGTGCCAAGAAGTCCAGCGATACCATGGGTATGAAGCATCGGGTCGATTTTGGCGTTTACACCACCTACGGCAGCATCAACTGCCAGCTTGCCGAAAAGACCGGCTTCTCGGCAGAGGATGCCGACCTCATCAAACAGGCTCTCCTGACCCTGTTTGAGAACGACAGCTCTTCGGCCCGGCCGGACGGCAGCATGGAAGTGGTGCGTCTGTACTGGTGGGAGCACAACTGCAAAACCGGCCAGTACTCCTCGGCCAAAGTCCACCGCTGCCTGCACGTCGCCTCCAAGGTCGATACGCCCCACTCCATCGAAGATTACGACATCACCTGCGATGAATTGGACGGCCTGAAGCCGGAAATTTATGATGAATTCTGATGACTATCTGCAAATGTCCGGAATCCAGCACTTTTCGTTCTGCCGCAGACAGTGGGCCTTGAACTACCTTGAGCAGCAATGGGTCGAGAACCACCTTACCGCCGCCGGACGGCTCGACCACAAACGCTGTCACGATGTGGCACAAAGCGAGCGGCGGGGCGATCTGCTCATCACCCGCGGGATGAAGGTGGTCAGCCACCGGCTGCGGCTGAGCGGCGACTGCGATGTGGTGGAGTTCCGGGCCGACCCGGAGGGGATCCCGCTGCAGAACACCGAGGGCCGCTGGCAGCCCATGCCGGTGGAGTACAAGCACGGCCGCGCCAAGGTCAACGACGCCGACCGGCTCCAGCTCTGCGCGCAGGCAATGGCGTTGGAAGAGATGCTGGTCTGCGACATCCCGCAGGGTGCGCTCTTCTACGAGGAGACCCGGCGGCGCGAGGTCGTGCCCCTGACGGCGGAGCTGCGGCAGAAAACGCAGGCCATGGCCGACGAGATGAACCAATATTTCGCCCGCGGCTACACCCCGAAGGTCAAACCCGGGACCCACTGCAACGCCTGCTCGATGAAAGAGCTTTGTCTCCCGGTGCTCTGCCGCCGCGCAGACCCGAAGGCCTATCTCCGCGCCTACTTGGACGAAGCAGCCCAGACGGAGGAATCGCCATGAAAAAGCTGCTGAACACCCTCTACGTCACCACCGAAAACTACTATCTTTCGCTGGAAAACAACAACGTCGTCGTCTCCTGCCAAAAGCAGGAATATCGCCGTGTACCGCTTCACACCCTGCAAAGTGTCGTCTGCTTCACCTACGCCGGGGCAAGTCCGGCCCTGATGGGTGCCTGCGCCAAACTCGGGATCGATCTGGCATTTTACACGCCAACAGGCCGGTTTCTCGCCCGGACCGTCGGTGACCCTTGCGGAAACGTTCTGCTCCGGCAAACGCAATACCGCATCGCCGACAGTGAGGCGCAAAGCTGCCTGTATGCCCGGTCGTTCCTGCTGGGAAAGGTGTACAACGCCCGATGGGTGCTCGAGCGGGCCACCCGGGACCATCCGCAGCGGGTGCCCGTGGAGCAGCTGAAACGGACCAGTGCTCAGCTGGCCGCGACCTTGCCGCTGCTCGAAACCTGCGAGGATCTGGACCAATTACGCGGCTTGGAGGGCGAAGCAGCCCAGCGGTACTTTGACTGCTTTGACAGTCTGATCTTGCAGCAGCACGACGATTTTTCGTTTACGACCCGGAACCGTCGCCCACCCATAGACAACGTGAACGCACTGTTGTCGTTCGCCTATTCCCTGCTCGCCAGCGATTGCGCCGCCGCACTGAACGGCGTCGGGCTGGACCCCTACGTTGGATTCCTGCACCGCACCCGCCCCGGCCGGCGGAGCCTTGCGCTCGACCTGATGGAGGAACTGCGTGCCGTTTTTGCAGACCGGTTCGTGCTTTCCTGTATCAATCAGAAGCTCCTCACCCCGAAGCATTTCGAGAAGCAGGAAAACGGAGCCGTACTCCTGACCGACGCCGGACGCAAAGCCTTTCTCTCCGCGTGGCAGAACAAAAAACGGGAGCAGATCACCCACCCATTCCTGAAAGAGAAGATTGAGTGGGGGCTGGTACCCCATGTACAGGCGTTGCTTCTGGCACGAACTCTGCGCGGCGATATGGACGTTTATCCGCCGTTTTTCTGGAAGTGAGGGCTGACTGATGCTGGTACTGATCACTTACGACGTCAACACCGAGACCCCGGCTGGGCGCAAGCGGCTCCGGAAAGTCGCCAAGAAATGCGTCGGTCACGGTCAGCGCGTCCAGAACTCCGTTTTTGAGTGTCTGCTGGACGCCGCACAGTATGTTCTGCTCAAGGCCGAGTTGACCGAGATCATCGACCCCGATCTGGACAGCTTGCGCTTCTACCAGCTTGGCAACAACTACAAAAGCAAAGTGGAACACGTCGGTGTCCATCCACCCTTTGAGCAGGACGGCCTCCTGCTCTTCTGACCCTGCCCGCCGGCCTGTGCGAAGGCTAAGCCCTCATGGTTTCCCCGGCTCCTTCGCACCGGCTCAGCAGGCAAGCTTTGCATGATTTTCCCAGTTTTTGCTTTTTCCCCCGAAAGCAACTCTTCCAAATTCGTGCAAAGTGTTTTATAATGGAACAAAAGCAGAGACTTTTCTCTCTGTTTTTGCTGTCGCTCCCCACACGGGGAACGTGGATAGAAATCTTTTTCTCGATTCCAAGCATCGTCATAACTTCTGGTCGCTCCCCACACGGGGAACGTGGATAGAAATTGTTTCATATCAGCACCTCCCGCACTCTGCGCACCGTCGCTCCCCACACGGGGAACGTGGATAGAAATGTCCATTACTCGGCCTCCTTGATGATCCAGACCCGTCGCTCCCCACACGGGGAACGTGGATAGAAATATTAGCAGGTCTATTACAATAAATATGGAACCGGAGTCGCTCCCCACACGGGGAACGTGGATAGAAATATGAATCGTCGGTTAGCGCGATAGGTTCAACCGCTGGTCGCTCCCCACACGGGGAACGTGGATAGAAATAGAGCGAATGCGCACAGAGCGCAGAGAGTTTGCCAGTCGCTCCCCACACGGGGAACGTGGATAGAAATAGTTGCACAGCAGGCCAGACGGCAGGCGGCAGAGGGTCGCTCCCCACACGGGGAACGTGGATAGAAATAGAGGTGCAGCGCAGGCAGCGCAGCGCGGTATATGTCGCTCCCCACACGGGGAACGTGGATAGAAATCCCTGCTGATCGTCCTTGTAGCTTGCCGCCTTGATGGTCGCTCCCCACACGGGGAACGTGGATAGAAATACAGCGGCGATACTGGAAAGCATATCGGCGGAGAAGGTCGCTCCCCACACGGGGAACGTGGATAGAAATAATGCTAACAGCTGGCAAAATTAAAAAGCAAGTAGGTCGCTCCCCACACGGGGAACGTGGATAGAAATATCAGCGGTGCTTTCAATGAAGCTGCCGACTGGGTCGCTCCCCACACGGGGAACGTGGATAGAAATATCTAAATGTACATTATTCCATATGGCTGCAATTGTCGCTCCCCACACGGGGAACGTGGATAGAAATACTTTGACAGCCTTAAAGCCCTCTACGGCCATTCTGTCGCTCCCCACACGGGGAACGTGGATAGAAATATAATCCGCCGAATGATGGGGGTTCGTACCGACAGTCGCTCCCCACACGGGGAACGTGGATAGAAATACAGCGGTGTTGAATTTCTTCTTGTCCAGCTGCCCGTCGCTCCCCACACGGGGAACGTGGATAGAAATACAACTCGCCCAGCATCGAGGACTACCCCGGCAAGGGTCGCTCCCCACACGGGGAACGTGGATAGAAATATTACAAACGAGGTGCTGGACAGCGTGATTGAAAAAGGTCGCTCCCCACACGGGGAACGTGGATAGAAATATTAACCACAAACAGGGAGGTGAAAGAGTGCCCGAGTCGCTCCCCACACGGGGAACGTGGATAGAAATATACAGAAAAAGAGACTACGGCACAGCCAGCAACGTCGCTCCCCACACGGGGAACGTGGATAGAAATTAAACGAAAACTGGTGGAAGCCGATTGCGCTACCTGTCGCTCCCCACACGGGGAACGTGGATAGAAATTCCTCAGCCGTTTTCTTGACGAACTCAACCAGCGGTCGCTCCCCACACGGGGAACGTGGATAGAAATAACAAGTACCGTTGCAAGAAAAACGATGTACGGGTGTCGCTCCCCACACGGGGAACGTGGATAGAAATGATTTTGCCGCCCAGCTTATCACGGATGGTCTGGGTCGCTCCCCACACGGGGAACGTGGATAGAAATGTAATTGGGTTTTACCGGAGGACAGTTTCAAAAAGTCGCTCCCCACACGGGGAACGTGGATAGAAATAATTGTAACGGGTTTGATGCCGAACTCTTTAGACCGTCGCTCCCCACACGGGGAACGTGGATAGAAATGCTTTCAGTACGGCGAAGAACAGCTTTTTGATATGTCGCTCCCCACACGGGGAACGTGGATAGAAATATCGGTCATACTGTCGAACCAGACGTATTCAAGCGGTCGCTCCCCACACGGGGAACGTGGATAGAAATATGAAAACCCTGAAGAACGCCGGGAAACTTGCCCTGTCGCTCCCCACACGGGGAACGTGGATAGAAATAACGATCATGTACTCTTTCATAACAGATACCCCCCCGTCGCTCCCCACACGGGGAACGTGGATAGAAATTACATGATGAGAGTGCATTAAAAGGCTTTAACGAACGTCGCTCCCCACACGGGGAACGTGGATAGAAATATAGATTATGTGCGGCACTTATGCAGGGGATTCACAGTCGCTCCCCACACGGGGAACGTGGATAGAAATAGATTATGCTGTGAAGCAGATACAGACGGGTGACAGTCGCTCCCCACACGGGGAACGTGGATAGAAATGATCTACTTGAATTTTCAAGGGTGAATCGCTTGTGGTCGCTCCCCACACGGGGAACGTGGATAGAAATCGATACTCTTTAGAGATCAGACCAGCTTGATGAAGGTCGCTCCCCACACGGGGAACGTGGATAGAAATGAACGCTATGGTTCGATGGCGGCAACCCTTAACAAGGTCGCTCCCCACACGGGGAACGTGGATAGAAATGTGGTTGATGGGGAGAATGAACAGTACGTTGAACTGTCGCTCCCCACACGGGGAACGTGGATAGAAATACGCAAGCGGGTACTATCACACGGCCTACGCCGGTCGCTCCCCACACGGGGAACGTGGATAGAAATGTGTTCTGCATGGTGAGATCAAGGGCGTTTTCAATGTCGCTCCCCACACGGGGAACGTGGATAGAAATAGTTTCGACAAAAAGACCGTGTTCAATATGTTCGGTCGCTCCCCACACGGGGAACGTGGATAGAAATATTCTGGATGGCGGCGCACTGATCCCCGACTTAGAGTCGCTCCCCACACGGGGAACGTGGATAGAAATAGTTTGAACCAGTGGTATGGTGATTCAGGGTTGCGTCGCTCCCCACACGGGGAGCGTGGATAGAAATACCGGCCCTGTCATCCGGTGGGGTGTTGTTGTCTGTCGCTCCCCTCATAGGTAGCGCGAGTAGAAATCAGTCTCCGGTTTTCCATTTGCCTGTGTTTCAGTTGTCGTCCTCTTTTTTGAGGATGCGGATAGAAACGATGACATGATCCTGCACATGGACAACGCCCGTGGAAAATCTCAACTGCACCCCAAACGAAAAAGGACTGCCGCGGCAGTCCTTTTTCGTTGCTATCTTCTCTTCTTTCAAACCTTCCGGCGGAGCAGGCTCATGGGCGGCAGCTCCGGGGTCGGGATGGTATATTTCTCCATGGCGTGAGGGGTGGATTCCACGCGCTCGCCAGCGTCGTTTTCGATCCATTCCGGGTTCAGCGGGATGCTTCGTCCATCCGGGCAGAGCACTTCCAGCGTATCGCCGAGGGTCCATTTGCCCCGCTGCTGGCAGTGGGCCACGCCATTCTCCCAGCTGTCCACCGTGCCGACGAACTCCCACTCGCGGATATAGGTCGCGCTGTCGGTGGCCTGCCGCGCCTGCTCCCGGCCAAAGTAGAAGCCGGGCGAATAGTGGCGGTGGCTGGTACGGGTCAGTTCTTCCAGAACCGAATCGGGCAGCTCAAACTCCTCATTCGTCGGGTCGGCGAGGTACTGATCCAGTGCCTTGCGGTAAGCCGCCGTGACGCTGGCCACATAGTAGAAGGTCTTGGCACGGCCCTCGATTTTCAGGCTGTCCACACCTGCCTTGCAGATCAGGTCGATAAAAGGTGCGGTGCACATATCGTTGGCGTTGAGGATGTAACTGCCGTTCTCGTTTTCGCCGATCTCATACAGCTGGCCCGGGCGGGTCTCCTCGCTGAGGTAGTACTTCCAGCGGCAGGGCTGGGCGCACTGGCCCCGGTTGGAGTCGCGGCCCGTCATGTAATTGGAAAGCAGGCAGCGGCCCGACACGCTCATGCACATGGCACCGTGGACAAAAGCCTCGATCTCCAGCTCCGGCGGCGTTTTGTCCCGGATGGTAGCGATATCCTGCAGGGTCAGTTCCCGGGCCAGAACCACGCGCTTCGCGCCCATATTGTAGGCAGCGCGGGCCGCGGCCCAGTTGGTGATACCGGTCTGGGTGGACATATGCACGTCGATCTCGGGTGCAAAAGTCTTGCAGGCGTCCAGCACACCGAGGTCTGCCACGATGAAGGCATCCACCCCGGCGGCGGCCGCGTCCTTGATGGCCTGCGGCAGGCGGTCGGCTTCCTCATTGGTTGGCAGGGTGTTCATGGTCAGGTAGACCTTGCGGCCGCGGGCGTGCGCGTAGATGACGCCCTCCGACAGCTGTTCCGGGGTGAAGTTGGCCGGGGCCGACCGCATCCCGAACTCGGGCAGGCTGCAATAAACGGCATCCGCGCCGTAATTGATGGCATAGCGCAGGCGTTCGAGGTCGCCTGCGGGAGACAAAAGCTCTGGGATCTGAAGCATGAGATTTCACATTCCTTTTAGTTCAGTTTTGCGTTGACCGCCGCCGCTTTCTCGCAGTTGACGGTGTGCTCCGCATAAGTTTTGGCATAGTAGTAGTGGCCGGTGAGGTCGGTGACGAAGAAATAGCAGTCCTTCACGTCCTCGTCGCACTGCGGGTCCAGTGCGGCTTCGATGGCCGCAAGACCCGGGTTGGAGATGGGGCCGGCAGGCAGACCGGTGCAGGTGTAGGTATCATACGCATTGACGATGTTTTTCGGGATCTTCTCCCAGCCGCCGTAATAGGGTGCGACCCAGTTCCAGAGGTAGTTGTTGTCCGCGTCACTCTGGACATAGCTGGACGCATTGCTCTGCAGCTTCGGGTAGGGCGACTCCTCGGACAGGCGGTTGCGGAATACCTGCGCCACGTTCGCGTCCTGATCGTTGCCCGCTTCCTCCTGCACGAAGGATGCCAGCGTGATCAGCTCGGGCAGGGTCATTCCCTGCTCGTCGAGCTTCTTGTACACCGCATCGGTGATCTGCTTATCAAAATGCGCATAGAACGTCGCCACATAGTTGTGGACGGTATCGTCCTTCAAAAACTCGTAGGTATCCGGGAAGAGATAGCCCTCGCACTTCATGAAGCGGTCGGGGGCATCTTTGTCATCCGGGATGTACTGCCAGAACTTGTACTCACTGAAATCGCCCGTATTGGCCTCTTCGAGAAATTCCTCGGCAGTGCACAGCCCGGCCTCTTCCATCTTCTGGGCCATGGCAATGGCCGTGGTGCCCTCCGGGAAGGTCAGCCGCACCGACTCCGCCTTGGCGTAGGCCGATAACGCTTCAATGAGATCGTCATAGGAGTCCCCCGTAGTCAGCTCAAACTCGCCGTATTGCAGTTTCGATGCTACGCCATTTTTGCCGACATACCAGCGGAACAGCTGCGGAAATCGGATGACCCCCGCAGTTTTCAGCTCTTTGGCGATGGCCGCCACGCCGCTGCCCTGCTGGATAGTCACGGTGACGGTCTTACCGCTCGCCTTGCCGTCGATCTCCTGCTTTGCCAACAGGAACGCACCGCCCGCCGCCAGAACCAGCAGCAGGACGAGCACCAGCAGGACCTTGCCGATCCCGCCCTTTTTCCTGCGCGAATGGGTCGCTTTCTGTGCCATACGCACCTTCCTTTTTAATCCATCATCAGCCGCATATAGCTTTCGGACACGTCAAAGGCCTCGCCGTCGAACCGGATCATGCCGTAATCCTGCCGGGTGCCCTCGCCGAGGAAAAGGTTCTGCATCGCACCCACGGTGATGACCGCCTTTTCCACGATGACTTCCTTTTCCCGAGCGGCTTCCATCAGCTTTTCAGCCGAACGGTCGTCGTCGGCCATCAGCTCGACGAAATAGAGGGTATCCTCCTGCCGGAAGTAGACGCCATAGCCCTTCTCGCTGGAAACCAGCGTGGCACCGCGGGAATACAGGTCGCCCAGCACCACGGCCATCCGGTCGGGGGTGAACTGAACCGTATCCGGCCAGAACCGCTCCCGCAGCTCGCAGAGTTTTTTCGCCGTCACGGTATCGAACTCGGCCTGACTCCACAGGTTCCGGTCCACATCCCAGGGCAGGCAGCGGAGCGGGAAAGCCCGCTGGAAGCCTTTGTCTTCCAGCAGTGTCCCCTGTTCGGCGTTGGCCGGCACGGTGACCGTAAAGCCCATGCCCCGCAGCTTCTGCTGGGCACAGAGGTAATCCACCAGCCCCGCCAAGATCAGGCTGCCCTGCCCGCAGAGCGCGTACAGGTAACTGCCCGGTCTGCCCTGCAGCGTCACCGGCACCGCCAGCGCAAAGGCCACGATCCGGTCATTTTCTTCCGCAACGTAAACATTCTGCACACCGGCAAAACGCTCGATGGCAGTTTTCGCAAATTCTTCTGTGTCTCCCCGCTCCCGCTTCCAGAGCGAGAGCACCGCCGCCAGATCCGACGGCTGCATCAAACGGTACATCAGATAGGATGCCTCCTTTTCGTTTTCGTTATGCAAACGTCCCGTCAGTGCAGGACTTCCGCCGCAAGTGCCTGCACTTCTGCCTGAATTTCCTCGATGGTGCGCATGGCATCCCCCTCGGTGCAGTGGACGGTCTTCCAGCCCAGATGCGCCGCACAGAACTCTGCGGCTTTCCGGCTCCGGGCCAGATATTCGACATCTTTCTCGTGGACGTCCTTTTTGCTTTCGTCGCCGTGGTAGCGGCCGGTCATCAATTTCTGGCTGACCGCCGGATCGACCTGCAGGTAGATCACCCGGTCCGGCGCAGGCAGGCCCAGCAGCCGGAATTCGTAATCGAACAGCCAGTGCAAAAAGCTCTCCCACTGCTCGGGCGGGAGCTTGGAGCACTGATGGACGGCGTTGGACGTGGTATACCGGTCGGCGATGATCACGCCGCCTGCGTTGTAGAAACTGCCCCAGTCTTTTTTATAGCTGGCGTAACGGTCCACCGCATAAAAGCTCGATGCCGCGTAAGCGTTCACATCGTCGGGTTTGTCACCAAACTCTCCAGCCAGATACATCTTGACCAACGCGCTGGAATCACTGGCGTAATCCGGGAAGGTGATCTCCCGCACCTGCTTTCCCTGTTCCTGCAGGTTTGCGGCCAGCAGTTTGGCCTGCGTTGCCTTGCCGCTGCCGTCCAGCCCTTCCAGCACGATCAGGATTCCTTTTTGCTCATTCATGGTCGGCGTCCCCTTTCAGTGCGGCGTATTTCGCGCGGACTTCCGCCGTTTTGCCGCAGCACATCTTTCCTTCCGGGCAGGGGCCGGACACACAGGCCGGGCCAGCCGTCCGGAAAATATGAGGTGCCACCGGATAGACCAGCTCGAACATCTTTTCGGCCAGCTCCCGGATCTCCCACTGAGCGCGGTTGCAGCACCGCAGGTGGAAGAAATTCTGCAGGCTGCGGGCGTTCATGGTCACGACCATTTTCGTCTCGCAGGCATTGGGCAGAACAAAGCGGGCATCCTCGTTGGCCTGCTTGGAGGCCTTGGCGCGAGCCTGCTTTTCGGGCATTCCCTCGGCCATCAGCCGGGCGGTGTGGCCGTCCTCAAGCTTCTTGGCGAGATCGAGATAACGCTTGGCGTCCTCGTTCATGCTCTCCAGAAAGGCCACTTTTGCCTCGGGGATGGCCTCGATCTCGGGCGGGATCACATAGCGGAAATCGTCCAGCCGGACGTACCGCTGGCTCTGGACGCTGAACGACGCGATCCGGTGCCGGGTGATCTGCGCCAGCAGAGTGCGGCTGACCCCCTCGATGCCAAAGGTGAAGCTGGCGTGCTCGATGGGGCTGGCGTGGCCCAGATCGCTGAGCATATTCAGGAACCGGGCGGTCTTTTCCTCATCCAGCCCGTCCAGCAGGTCGGTGATGTGCGCATCGGAATAGCAGAGCTTGGCCGCTGCTGCCACCACCTTTTCCGGTTCCGGTGTATGGGCGATCAATCGAACGGTCATCATTTCTGTCATTCCTCCGTCGTAATTTTTGTCAGCGGCGCAAAATTGGCCATGGTCTTTTTCACGCCGACCTTTTCAAAGCTGATCTCCACGATCTGATCTCCGGCGGCAGGCTTGACCTTGAGCACCTTGCCGCGCCCGAAGACCTTGTGTTCCACGATGTCGCCCGGCTCGTAGTGTTTGGGCTGGTTTGCTGCCGGGCGTGTGGGCTGGGCCGTCTGCACACTGCCGAAATCGACTTTTTTCGCCGGTGCTTTGGGGGCCGTCGGGCGGCTGTAACTGCTGCCGAAACCGCCGGAACTGCCGGTACTGGGATTGTAATTGCTGCTGCGGCCATAGCCGGAGCCAAAGCCGCCGCTCCGCTCCCCGGCGTTGTACTCCCGGTTCAGGTAGCCGCTGCGGTTGCTGCTGTACCCCGAACCGTATCCGCCGCTAGAGCCATTGCCGTAACTCTGGGCCGACCGGCCCCAGCCGGAAGCCCCTGAGTAGCCGGACGCGCCGCCCGGCACGGTATCGCTGTAACCGGAGCCCCAGCCGCCCAGACGGGAACGCTGTTCCAGTACCGGGCTGCGGGTCTCTTCGATGTACTCCGGATCGATCTCCCGCAAAAAGCGGCTCGGCTCGTTGCGCTGGGTGCGGCCGTAGAGCATCCGGGTAACACTGTTTGAGATGTACAGTTCTTTCTTGGCGCGGGTGATGCCGACATAGGCCAGCCGCCGCTCCTCTTCCAGATCTGCCTCGGAATATTTGCTCATCTCACTGGGGAACACGCCCTCTTCCATGCCGATCAGGAATACATAGGGGAATTCCAGACCCTTGGCCGAATGGATGGTCATCAGCACCACCTGATCCGCACTCTCGTTGTAGCTGTCGAGGTCGCTGATGAGGGCGATGTCCTCGAGGTAGCCTTCCAAGCTGGCCTCTTCGCCGTTCTGGTCGCAGTAGTTTTTGACGTTGTTGACCAGCTGGCCAAGGTTCTGCAGGCGGTCTGCCGCATCCTCGTGGCCCTTGGCGATGTCAGCTTCCAGCATGGCCTTATAGCCTGTGATCTCGATCACATCCGATGCAAATTCATCGAGGGTGCGCGTTTCCAGCGATTCCTGTAACCGCTGATAGATCTGCCAGAACTTGAGCAGCGGCATCACCGCACGGGAAAGCTTGGCGTACTGGTCGGCGTGGCTGATGATCTCGAGCATCCCGACTCCTTCCTGTGCGGCGAGGTCGGCAATGACGTCGATGGTCGTTGCGCCGATCTTCCGGGCCGGCTCATTGATGATCCGGCGCAGGCGCACATCGTCCCGGGGGTTGGCCACGATGGACATATAAGAATGGATGTCCTTGACCTCTTTGCGGTCGTTGAACCGCTGGCCTCCCACGATCTTGTGCGGGATGCCGGCGCGGGTAAAGTAGCTTTCGATGGGGGCCGACTGCGCATTCATCCGGTAGAGCACCGCGTGATCGGACAGGTGCCCGCCCTCTTTCAGGTGCTGGCCGATGATGTCCGCGATGTGGCTGGCCTCGTCCTGCTCGTTTTCGGCAGTGTAGACCTGAACCTTGTCGCCCTCGCCGTTCTTGGTCCAGAGGGTCTTGCCCTTCCGCTCGGTGTTGTGCTGGATGACGCAGTTGGCGGCATTCAGGATATTCGACGTAGAGCGGTAATTCTGTTCCAGCCGGATGGTCTTGGTGCCCGGGTAGATCCGCTCGAAGTTCAGGATGTTCTCGATGGTCGCGCCGCGGAACCGGTAGATGCTCTGGTCATCATCGCCGACAACGCAGATGTTCTGCTCCGGGCCGGTCAGCAGGCTGACCAGACGGAACTGCGCCACACTGGTATCCTGATACTCGTCCACCAGCAGATAGCGGTATTTATTCTGGTAGAACTCCCGCACATCCGGATGTGCGGCCAGCAGTTGGACGGTCTGATAGATCAGGTCGTCGAAGTCGAACGCACCGGCGTCATGGAGTTTTTTCTCGTAGGCTGCATAGATTTTTGCTGCCAGCGCGCCCTTGGTATCCTTGGCCGGGGTACGCAGGGCTTCGGCCGGGCTGACCAGCTGATCCTTCCAGCGGCTCATCTGGTTGATGGCACTTTTGATGGGGAAAAACTTATCGTCCACACTCAGCTCTTTGTAGACGCTCTTCATCACCCTCTGGGAGTCGTCGGTATCGTAGATGGTAAAACTGCGGGGATAGCCGATCTCCTCGGCCCACCGGCGCAGGATGCGGACGCAGGCCGAGTGGAAGGTCGAAGCGAACACCTCGTCGCCTTCTTCGCCGCCCAGCATATTCCGCAGACGCTCTTTCAGCTCCCCTGCCGCCTTGTTGGTAAAGGTGATCGCCATCACGTTCCAACTGCGGACGGCATTCTGCCGCAGCATCCCGTCCAGCCATGCCGGAGCGTCGGTGCCGGTCATGATGGCGGTGCGCAGGGCCTTCACGTCGTCCTCGGTCACTTCCCGGGGCGTCCACTTAGAGCCATGGGCCGACCCAAACCGGATCAGGTTGGCAATGCGGTTGACCAACACCGTGGTCTTTCCGCTGCCTGCACCGGCCAAGATCAGCAGCGGGCCGTTGGTGGTAAACACCGCATCTCGCTGCATTTCGTTCAGGCGGCCGAACTGTTTTTCAATATAGGTATCGCGCAGAGCGCAAAATTCCTGTTGGAGATTTGTTGCCA
>CAVKZS010000071.1:0-23805 GCA_963660925.1 Eubacterium sp. CAG:38
AGCCGGACGGCACCGTGACCGCCTTCCCGGTCTCCACCGGTGCCCTGACCGAGCCGGAGCGTCAGATCATCGCTGACGGCTGCCTCATCAATTACTATCGGAACAATCAGATCTGAGTTTATGGAAAGCCCACGACTTGAAGTTCCGTCCGCAACACGCTATACTGATAGAAAAAGCGAGAAAAGGACGGAGCATCACATGGACGAAAAAGATCTTCTGATTTTCCTGACTCTGGCGGAGACCGGCAACCTGACCCGCACGGCGGAAAAGCTCTATCTGGCCCAGCCGACCCTGAGCAAGCGGCTGCAGAACATGGAGTCGGAGCTGGGTGCGCCGCTCTTCCTGCGCAGCAAACATGGCGTGACCCTGACCCCTGCGGGTGAGGATGCCCGGAAGACCATCCAGAAAACGGTGACGGAATTTGAAGCCCTCCGCAACCGCATCCAGCGCAGCAAAGGCACGGTGGGCGGCACGCTTCGGGTCGAAGCTTCCATTGACTACTCCAACTACCGTCTGCCCAAGATCCTTTCCGAGTACACGGCACAGTATCCGGATGTTACCTTGAAGGTTTCCAGCGACCACAGCCGCGACTGTATGCGCAAGCTGCAGGAAGGCCGGGTTTATCTCGCCATCGTGCGGGGCGAGTACGACTGGGACGACGGCAAGATCCTGCTGGAACGGGAGGCTGTCTGCCTGATCCGGAGCAAGGCCAACGCCAACACCCCGCTGGATCAGATGCGGTACATCGGCCGGGATTCCAACCCCGAGCACATGAGCATGAAGGCCCGCTGGCTGATGGAGCACAAGCTCGAGCCAGCCAGCCCGCTCAACGTGGACGGCCTGTCGGCCTGCGTCTCCATGGTGCAGGCGGGCCTCGGCTGGAGCATCGTTCCGGAGATCTGTCTGTCCTATTTTGACGGCGTGGCCGAACCGCTCTTCTTTGCGGACGGCACGCCCCTCACCCGCTCGACCTATCTGCTCTACCGCAAGCGGGAATTTGAGCTGCCGCAGGTGCGGGCCTTCATCCAGATGGTCTGCGCCCACAGCAAAGTGTGACCCACAGACATCATTTCCTTCCATCTTTCCCCTGTGCAGGAGGTTTCCTGTGCAGGGGATTTTTTGCGCTTTTCCCTCGAATTTTCATTGCACTGGCCCGCCGGGTATGTTATACTAATTGCATTGTTGTAAATGTTTCGGAAACAGGGAAAGGACAACGCAAAATGAAAAAAGGATTTGACAACGACAAATACCTTAAGATGCAGTCGGAGCACATCCGGGAGCGGATCGCACAGTTCGACAACAAGCTCTACCTCGAGTTCGGCGGCAAGCTGTTCGACGACTACCACGCCTCCCGCGTGCTGCCCGGCTTCCAGCCCGACTCCAAGCTGCAGATGCTGCTCCAGCTCAAGGATCAGGCCGAAATCGTCATCGTCATCAGTGCCGAGGATATCGTGAGCAACAAGGTCCGCGGTGATTTCGGCATTACCTACGACCTCGATGTGCTCCGTTTGATCGACGCCTTTCAGGGCGTGGGCCTCTTTGTCGGCAGTGTCTGCCTGACCATGTACACCGCCCAGCCCGAGGTCGAAGCCTTTGAAAAGAAGCTGAACGCCCTCGGCATCCGCACCTTCCGCCACTACAAGATCCCCGGCTACCCCAACGACGTGGCCAAGATCGTCAGCGACGAGGGCTACGGCAAGAACGATTACATTGAGACCCAGCGTCCGCTGGTCGTCATCACCGCGCCCGGCCCCGGCAGCGGCAAGATGGCCACCTGCCTTTCCCAGCTGTATCACGAATACAAGCGCGGCGTCAAGGCCGGCTATGCCAAATTTGAGACCTTCCCGATCTGGAACCTGCCCCTCAAGCACCCGGTCAACCTCGCATACGAGGCTGCTACCGCCGACCTGAACGATGTGAACATGATCGACCCCTTCCATCTGGAAGCCTACGGCAAAACCACCGTCAACTACAACCGCGACATCGAGATTTTCCCGGTGGTCAACGCGATGTTTGAGCTGATCGCAGGCAAGAGCCCCTACCGTTCCCCCACGGATATGGGCGTGAACATGGCCGGCAACTGCATCGTAGATGATGCCGTCTGCTGCGAAGCCTCCCGCAACGAGATCATCCGCCGCTATTTCAAGGCCCTGTGCGACCAGAAGGTCGGCGGCGAAAAGGACAGCGAGCTGTTCAAGCTGAAGCTGCTGATGAATCAGGCCGGCCTGACCCTCGGTTCCCGCCCGGTGGAGCAGCAGGCCCATACCGTTTCCGAAAAGACCGGCGGCCTGCCCGCCGCCGCCATCGAGCTGCCTGACGGCACCGTGGTCACCGGCAAGACCGGCCCCCTGCTGGGTGCGGCGTCCTCTGCCCTGCTCAACGCCCTCAAGCGGCTGGCCGGCATCGATCAGGAAGTGGATCTGGTCTCGGCCCGCGCCATCGAGCCGATCCAGACCCTCAAGACCAACTACCTCGGCAGCAAGAACCCCCGCCTGCACACCGACGAGATCCTCATCGCGCTGTCCAGCTCTGCCGCGGAGAACGAGGTCGCTGCGGCCGCGCTCCATCAGCTGTCCAACCTCAAGGGCTGCGACATCCACTCCACCGTCATCCTGTCCAGCGTGGACACCGATACCCTCAAGCGGCTGGGGATGTACCTGACCTGCGAGCCTGCCTATGAGGAAGAGGACCGCAAGTATCACAAGAAATAACCCCTGATCCCGATCCGGATCAGGACAAACACAAGCCCCCGGTTCTGGCGTATGCCGTGAACCGGGGGCTTGTGTTGTTTATTTTATCAGGCTCGTTTCAGCGTTCCAACGGGGGGTATTCGCCGTCTTCCAGCTTGCCCTGCTTCTGCCAGACACCGTACAGCACAAAGCAGACCACGAAGGATACCACCATGGCGATCACCGTGCCAATGCAGGCATTGATGAAGTTGCTCATGCTGTCGCCGCCGATGTAAGCGGGCAGGACCAGCAGGCCGGGAGAACCGGAAGCATAACGGCCAACGCCGGTGATGCCCAGATACAGGCCGCCGACACCGCCGCCGATCATGGCAGAGATCAGCGGGTAGATGAACTTCAGGTTGACGCCGTACAGGACCGGCTCGGTGATGCCCAGAACACCGGTGATACCGGCGGACATGGCCAGCTGCTTGGTGTCCTTGTTCTTGGAGCGGAGGGCAACGGCGAGGCCGGCTGCACCCTGTGCCACGTTGGAGGTCAGCATACCGGGGCCGACAACGGTGTCAAAGCCAGCCGTTGCCAGATTGTTGATGCCGATGGGGATCAGGCCATAGTGAGTACCGGTCATGACCAGCAGCGGGCTGACAACGCCGACCAGCGTGGGAACGGCCCAGCCTGCAACGCTGTTCAGCCAGTTGAAGAAGGCTGCGATCAGGTTGCCGACCCAAGTACCGATGGGGCCGAGCACGAGGATGGTCACCGAGCCAGCCACGAACAGGCTGACCAGCGGGACGGTGAAGAACTTGACGGCCTTCGGGGAGATCTTCTGCATGAAGTGCTCCACGATCGACAGGAACCACACGCCCAGCAGGATCGGCACCACCGAGGAGCTGTAAGAAGCCAGCGTGACCGGCAGGCCGAAGTAGTGAACGGCCTCACCCGCACTCTTTGCGGTGGAGATCAGGTTTACAAAGTTGGGGTAGACCAGCACGCCGCCCAGTGCCATGGCGGTATACTGGTTGCACTTGAAGGTCTTGGCCGCCGAGCCGCCCAGCAGGATCGGCAGGAAGTAGAAGGCCGCATCCGCCATGGAGTTGAGGATGACATAGGTCTGGGACGAGTTGTCCAGCACACCCAGAACCGAGAAGAGGGCCATCATTGCCTTGAGCAGACCGGCACCGGTGATGGCCGGGATGATCGGCTGGAACATACTGGCGATGTATTCCAGAATCCGGCTCAGCTTGTTTTCATCCGATTTCTTCTCCGTTTTTGCGGGAGCGGCATCGGCACCGCTCTCCACACCCAGAGACAGCACTTCCTGATAGACCTGTGCCACGTCCGGGCCGATAACCACCTGATACTGGCCGCCGGCGTTGATGACTGACATGACACCCTTGGTCTTTTTCAGAGCCTCCGTGTCGGCCTTGCTCACATCGCGCAGCGTGAAACGCAGGCGGGTCGCACAGTGAACGACTTTGTCCACGTTTTCCTTACCGCCGACTTTTTCCAGAACGGTCGCAGCGAGTTGTTTGTAGTCCATTGTTTTTCCTCCTGTTTCTTCGTTTTCGGCCCAGTCCGCAGGCACACTTCCCTGCTCTGGTCTGCGCCCTGCAGCCCGGGCCTTTTTGCAAAAAGTATTGTACCATAAATTGCTTTTCAAGTGAAGCATTCCATTGTTTTACAGTTTTAAATTTCGTTAATTTTCCATTTCGTTTTTCATTCCAAAACTTCATGCAAAAAGCCGCCGCAGGCCCATTTTTATAGGTCTGCGGCGGCTGTCGTATCCGGAGTTTACTTCTTGAACTTCTGTGCCTTCTTCCAAGCTTTTGCGACCTCGAAGATGTTCACAAAGCCGTCCGGAACAAAGGCGGTGTCATCGTCCTGTCCCGGTTTGAGGAGATCATTTTCCACGGCCCAGCGTGCAGCGGCCTGCGATTCCGGGTTTTCCTCATCGATGTCGCTGTAATATGTACTGTTCTGCGGTGCCGGCTGGTCTGCATCGTTCCAGAGCATCAAGGCCAGCGTCTCGCGGGTCGTCGGGATCACGCCGAAGGGCAGGACCCACTTGAGATAAAGCTCTGTGCCGATATAGCAGGCATCCCAGCCTATAACTGCGGCACCGCTGCCGAGAACAGCAGCTCCGGTACCTACGATCACTGCTCCGGCAACTCCGGAAGAAGGATCTTCCGCCGGTTCCGGGGTCGGAGTAGGAGTAGGAGTCGGTTCCGGGATGTCCGGCTGGCTGGGCGTATCCGGTGTGCTTGGCTGATCCGGGCTCGGGGTGTCGGGCTTCTCCGGCTCACTCGGTGTCGTGGGCGTGGACGGCTCACTCGGCTTTGCCGGTTCGTCCGGCGTGCTCGGGGTACTGGGTTTCTCCGGTTCACTCGGCGTCGTGGGTGTAGACGGCTCACTCGGCTTTGCCGGTTCGTCCGGCGTACTCGGGGTACTGGGTTTCTCCGGTTCACTCGGCGTAGACGGCTTGTCCGGCTCACTCGGTGTACTGGGCTGTTCCGGCACAACGGGCTTTCCCGGATCAAAGACGATGTCCTTGAACGTTGCTTCGACCGTCACATCCTCGTCGGGCATTGTGAAGGTGATCTCGCCCTCTTTGAATCGATCCACATCCGTCACATTTCCCGTAACGTTCCAGCCTGTAAATTCTTTTCCGGGCCTCTCATCCGCTTTCAACGTCACCGTCTCGCCTTTCACAGCTTCGGTTTTCCCGGTGCAGTTGACCAGCTGGATCGTATGGGTTCTGGGCGCGATCTTATAATTCACGACTGCCGCTGCACCTCCTGCGGTGATGCGGGCCCGGTAGGTGCCGGCTTTCACCGGTGCCGTCTCCGAGCTGGGATACTCCGTATCGCCTGTGCCCTCGTAGGTGATCTTGCCAATCTCTTCGCCGGTCACAGCCAGATCATCTTCAGACGATGCTTCATAGCTTTTATCCGTTTCTCCTTCCACCTCTGCCTCCGGCGCGTTCAGCGTCAAGGTCAGGGCGTCGGTGTGATATTCACAGTCCGGATCGATGCAGGTTGCCGTGATCGTATTCCCCTCGGCGGTAAACTGCCATGTATGGGTGTGGTTCCACAAATAGAGGTATTGCCCGTCCTTATCATACCCCACTGCGTACGCCGGGTTGGCAGAGGTGACGTATCTCAGCATTTCTTCCGTGCTGATGCCGCTGGTCGTGATCTGCCGTTTGGTGTTCTCGGGCAATGTTTCGGCAATGCCGACGGTGATGGCATGGTCACAGGTGTAGTTTTTCGTCAGGGTAAAGGTCTGGCCCGGATCGAGATGCACATCCTCCGTGTTGTTCTCGAAAACCACGTCGCCGTTGATCGTCGCTGGCAGTGCACCGTGTTTGACATAGATTCCCATTTGCTGTTCTGGATCGTACCGCCAGTCACAGTGGCTTTATCTGCCCGGATTGCAGCAGAGTTCTTTGCACCTGCAGTGATGGTGCCGCCGTACATATTCACAATACCCTTCGCAATGCAGTCATACTTTGCCAGCGGCCCGTTGTCAATGACCGTTCCATCGTAAATATTCAGGGTACTGTTGGTATTGTTGATGGCCTGACCGGAATCCTTTGTTCCCGTCACCCGGATGGTCGCATTCCAAATGGACAGAGTGCCGCCTGTCATATTTCCTATAACAGGTGCACCTGTGTCCGTAGCGGCTTCGTAAATACCGCCGTGGATCGTTGCAGTGCCGGAGCCATTCGCCAATACGTCTGCATTGCCCGCAAATACCGTATACTGATCATCGCTTTGTATTGTCAAATCTGCGTTTGCCTGCTGCGCCGTGATCAGCGCAACTTTTTCCGAACCTGTAACGTTTCCTGTGATGTTCAGGGTAACAGGGTCCTTCGTGTAAACAGCGATTGCATTTTTGCTTGTGACATATTGGCCTTCTTTTACATTATATGTACCCCCAGACCGAATCAAATAGGTACTCTGTTGTGCCACCTCTTCCGGCGTAATGTCCACCCCTTCCGCGAACGCGCTCAGGGGGAAAGCTGACAGCAGCATCCCCACCGCAAGCAGTGCGCTGAGCAGACGCTGTCCGAATTTCTTCATGAACAATCCCTTCTTTTTTTTCTCTTTGCCGCCGATGCTCCCGCAATGCTCCGGCGGCAGGCATCAGTATACAGCATCTCTCCCGGGATTTCAAGAAATTTCTTTTCATATTTTGTTATGATATTGTGAATTGCTTTTGTTTCAACCTACCAGACTGCTTCCACGCAAAAACACCGCAGACCCGTTTTCACAGATCTGCGGTGTTTTTCAGATTATTTTGCGTTCTTCAGCGCAAATCAGCTCCGATACTGTTCCGGCAGCTGATCGAGGGTCTGCCACTTGGCCATAGCATCCTCGAGCTTCATGCCGTTGGCCACCGCGTCACGGCGGCAGGCGTTGACGGCCTGAATCTCCTTCATCTTGGCACCGGTCAGGCTGTAGCCCTTCATGGCGATCAGGGTCGCGGCCCATGCGATCATCGGGATGACGCAGAACAGGACGATGACGACCACATTCATGCCGGAAGTGTACGGGTCATACTGGGTCGGGAGGCTGTCCAGACCGATGAAGCTGACCGCAATGCCGACGACGGTAGCGGACAGGCTGGAGACCAGCTTGTCCACGAGGCTGAACAGAGTACCCATGATGCCCGGGATGTAGTTGCCGGAACGGTAGGTCTCATAGTCGGAGCAGTCGGCGACCATCGGGATCGGCATATCGGCGGTGGCGTAGTATGCGCCGTAGCCGATACCGAAGAAGGCGATGAACAGGATGGTGTACAGGTTCAGGGACAGGCCGTTCTCCCCCATGATGGACAGGGTGAAGGCGTCGCTCTTGCCCCAGAGGATGAGCAGCACCAGCACGCCGATGTAGCAGATGAATGCCACGCTGACGTACTTCATCAGGCTGGCCTTCTGGCCCTCTTTCTGGCTGGTGCGGACGGTCAGCAGGAAGAACGGCACGCTGAACACATAGCCCAGCACCATCATCGGCAGGTAGAGGCCGTCGTAGTTGCCCATCATGCAGCCGTACAGCATACACAGCACGGTGGTGTTGGTGGCGATGGAGAGGGCCAGCTTGCAGCCGGCACCCGCCACCATCAGACGCTGCATCGGGCTGTTGTTCTTGATGATCTGGACATACTCGCGGACCTTGACCTTCTCGGTCTTTTCGCCGCCGATGCCGAAGTACTTGGGCTGATCCTTCTCCCAGATGCCGATGACGGCCAGCAGGGTCAGCAGGATGGAGATGACGATGCCGACGGGAGCCAGCGTGCGGAAGAAGCCGGCGGAAGCGTAGCCGCCCTCATAGTTCTTGGCGAGGATGGGGGCAAAGAACTGCATGGCACCCATGCCCAGCAGAGAACCGACGGTGTTGAAGATGGTGAAGAGCGGACGCTGCTTCGGGTCGTTGGTCAGAACGGTCTGGCCGGAGCGGGTGCAGCTGGTCTGGAAGGTGTAGCCGATGACCCAGACGGCATACAGCGCGACGAAGGCTGCATAGCGCAAGCCCATGGCACTGGCCGGGATCAGCGGGGTCAGGCAGTACAGCACCAGAATACTGGCGGCCATGATGAGGTTGCCGATGACCATGAACGGCCGGAACTTACCGAACTTGCCGTTGGTGCGGTCCATCAGGGCACCGATGATGGGGTCGGTGATGGCGTCGAACAGACGCATACCGGTGACCATGACCGAAGCAAAGATCATGCTCAGTGCCAGGACCTTACTGCCGAAGGTCGCGATGTAGGAAAGCACCAGCACATAGTACACGTTCGTTGCGCCGTTGTTCAACGGGAACAGCACCAGCTGGTAGGTTTTGGCGCGGTTCACACTCGACGCCATAGATTTTTGTTCGCCCATTGCGGTGTCTCCTTTTTCACAAAAAACAGCAGCCTGCCCGCCGATTTTGGGGGACAGGCTGCCATTGGTTCACGATTACAGAATCTTGAGCTGAGTCTCTAGCCAGAAATTACTTCTGGTCTGCTGCGGGAGCGGTGTTGACGCCGTTCTTCTTAGCCTTCAGAGCCTTGCTCAGCTGCCATGCACACAGGATCGTCAGAACTGCCAGCACTGCGATCAGAGCGTAGATGGCGGTCTGCCACCACGGAGTGACGGTCTTCAGAGTATCCTCAGCAGACCAGCCATTCATCGCGTTGGAGTTGACGACGGTGTACAGGATGTGGTGCATAGCGTTACGCATCTGAGTGACGATGTAAGCATCGTTCTCATAGTTTGCAGCCTTGGTGGTGTGGATCTTGGGCATCGGGCTGTCCCAGATGTCAGAGCCGGCGATCAGGCCGTCGACCAGATCCATGTACTGGCTGGAACCGGAGAAGTCGGTGATGCACATGCCGCGCATGCCCAGCTCGTCACGCAGGAAGCCGTTCAGCAAGTTCTGGTTTGCGCCGCACCAGGTAGCACCCCAGCGGTTGAAGCCGGTCATGATGCTCCAAGCACCGCCATCGGTGATGGCCTTGTCAGCGACTTCCAGATAGATCTCGCGAGCGGTCTGCTCGTTCAGCCAGGTGTTGACACCACGGCGGCTGGTCTCGGAGTCGTTCAGAGCGACGTGCTTCAGGTAGACATAGACGCCCTTGGACTGGATGCCCTGAACCTCAGCGGCGCAGATGGTGCCAGCCACGAACGGATCTTCTGCGTAATACTCGAAGTTACGGCCGGAGTAAGCGGTGCGGTGCATGTTGATGCCCGGGCCATACAGACCGGAGTAACCCATAGCCAGGCAGTCCTCGCCGATGCACTCGCCGACCTTGTTGATCAGCTCAGTGTTGAAGGTAGCGGCCATGACGTCCTCGGAAGTGTAGCACATTGCGGATGCGCCGCCGGTCAGAGCAGCGGTCAAGCCCTGAGGACCGTTCTCGTCCTTAGTAGCAGTCTTGCCGATAGAGGCAACCGCTGCGGTGTTGTGGAAGCCGAGGGTGATGGTCTGAACCATCTCGTCATAGGTCAGCTGGTCGAGCAGGGTATCCCACTCGGGATCATCGAAGTCCTTGCCAATCATGGAAGCGAGGGTCAGGCCGTTCTTTGCGCCCAGAGTGGGCATCTCAACGCTGTTTGCCTCAGAGCCGTCATACTGCGTGAAGGCCAGAGAAGCAGCCAGAGTCTCGTTTGCAGTCAGCTGTGCGGGAGCGGTGGGGAAAGTGCCGTTCCAGTCGGAACGGGTCATCCAGGTCACGCTGCCGGGATCATCGCTGCTCTTGTTGGGGTCGGACTCGTCGAACAGGTTGGTGATGGCAGTGCCGTTTGCACTGGTGGAGAAGGTGGTGGTGTCGATTGCATCGTTGGTCCACTTCCAGACCAGAGCGGTATCGCCGTCCTCGGTCATGCGGCCATCGGTGTTCTCAACGGTGTAGCCCTTGGCAGCCAGAATGTTGTTGACTGCGTTGTGGGAATCGGTGGCAGCGGTGAAGTAGTAGTCACCAGCGTCCAGAATGTAGGTCTTAGCGTTGTTTGCGTCGTAAGTGCGCAGCTCGCTCTTGGGAACAGTGATGGTCACGTCCTCAGAAGCACCGGGAGCCAGCACGTCGGTCTTTGCGAAGCCGCACAGCTCAGCAGCGGCCTTCTCGATGCCGTTTGCCTTGTCGTAAGCGGTGTAGGGAGACTGGAAGTAGATCTGGACAGTCTCCTTGCCGGAGTAGGTATTGCCAGTGTTGGTGACCTTCAGGGTGACGGTGAAAGCATCGTCAGACTCGGTCACATTGAAGTTGGAGTATGCGAAGGTGGTGTAGCTGTTGCCGTAGCCGAAGGGATAAGCGACAGTGGTAGCCCAGTTGTAATCGCCAGCGTTGGCAGTGCCCATGACGACATCCTCGTAACGGGTCTCGAAGTAACGATAGCCCAGATAGATGCCTTCCTGATAGACGCTGTACATACCCTGAACGTCAGCACCCTCGGTCAGCAGATTGTACTCTGCTGCGTTGGGGTAAGCCTGGGTGTAGAAGTTGTACATTGCGGGGTTTGCCAGGTTGTCGTACAGATAGGTGTCGACCAGAGAGCCAGAGGGGGTGACAGTGCCAGCGAGCAGCTGACCCACACCGTTGATACCGGTCTGGCCGACGTCGCCGATCCACATAGCAGCATCGATGCCGTAGTCCTCACCGCAGATCTCGGGGTTGAGGAAGTCCAGCTCGATGGCGTTGGAGCTGTTGATCAGGACGACGATGGACTTGAACGTGCCGTTGTCCTTCAGAGCCTTGAGGTTCTGCAGCAGCTCGATCTCCTCAGCGGAGAGTTCGAGGTAGTTGCCGCTGCCCTCAGTGCCGGAGATCCAGCTGTCGTTCGTGCCGTTCGTGCCGCTGGGAAGGTCTGCACCCTCACCGCCGGAACGAGAGAACACCACGATCGCAGCGTCGCCGTACTCAGCAAAGCTGCTCTCAGCACTGGACAGAGCACTCCAAGGAGCTTCATTGACCTTGTACTGGGTGTTTGCCTCCAGCGTATCCGAAATGGAAGCGGGAGTCACGCGGCTGTACTTGCTCATCATGCTGTCAGACTTGTAGAGATCCCACAAGGTCTGGTTGATGGTGATGCCCTGAGCTTCCAGAGCGTCCTTCAGAGTGGGGGCCTTGCTGGTGTCGACAGAACCAGAACCAGTGCCGCCGTACATCAGGTCAACGGAGCCGTGGCCGAACAGACTGACCTTTGCGCCGTTTGCCAGAGGCAGAGCGTTGTTCTCGTTCTTCAGCAGAGCTGCGCCCTCGGCCTCGACCGTTGCGCACAGTTCAGCCTCGTAAGCCTCGCGCTCCTCATCGGAAGAGAAGCCCTGCTTGAAGTATTCGGTATCTTCGGTGGTGTTGCCGCGAATGATCTTGTAAGTAGACGCATTCAGTGCGACGTTGATGGTGGTGGTGTACTGGTTAGCGATGATGTTGCCCACGATGGCCGCGACGGTCAGGATCGCCGTCAGAGCCGTGAGAACAGACCACAACCGTACTTTCGGTTTGGTGTTTTTCACGAATTTTCCTCCTATTCTTTATATAACAACCGTC
The DNA here is from genome assembly GCA_963660925.1 of Eubacterium sp. CAG:38. Classification (GTDB taxonomy): domain Bacteria; phylum Bacillota; class Clostridia; order Oscillospirales; family Ruminococcaceae; genus Faecalibacterium. The sequence goes on from CAVKZS010000071.1 coordinate 11,718, forward strand.
CGTGTGACGGAATGTTTCACAAAAAGCAGGTCATCAGACCCAGTTCGCGCTCTTGGACTTGGTCTTTACCAGCTTATAGCTGGGATTCGGGGTGTCGACCTTGTGGAAGGAAGCGGTGTCGATGCACTCCCCTGCAACGGCCTTGACCTCGATGTTTCCGGTCAGCGGAACGCGGAACTTGAAGATGTACTCACCGCTCTGCTCGGCGACCTTCTTGCCGTCGACGTAGAGGGCGACGTTCTTCTGGTTGGAGTAGACCTTGACCTCCATCTCGCTCTCGGTGCGGTCAACGAACCGCTTGGAGCAGATGTGGACGAAAGGTTCGTCGCTCCACCATGCTTTATAAATGTAGAAGCTGTCCTTCTTGGTCTTGCGGTCGAAGGTGACGAGGCCCTTGTGGTTCATGCCCGGCTCGCCGCCCTGATCGCGGGCGTCGGCTGCGAAGTCGAACATGTTCCAAACATGGGTCGCCCACATCCACTTATGACGGTCGAAGCAGCGGAGCATGTACTCGTGGTACTTTGCCTGATACTCTTCGGTGTGGTCGCCGCGGCGGGGATGGGTGCTGTGCAGATTGGGCATACCCTCTGCGCCGTACTCGGAGAAGCCGAGCGGACGGTTGGGATAGACCAGATGGAAGAAGTCCATCCACAGGTCGTTCAGGAACAGACCCGGCACATACCAGCCCAGATACAAGTTCCAGCTGACGATATCGGTGATGTGTGCCACCGGGTTGAACGGGCCGCACATTGCGTAGCAGGCCAGCGTGGTGAGACGGGTGGGATCCATCTTGTGGCAGAGGTCGTTCAGCTCATGGTGGTTGTCCAGCATGTCGGCCTTGTCTTTGGTGGAGATGGTGATCTCATTGGAAACGCCCCAGCAGACGATGCAGGGGTGATTGTAGTTCTGGTAGATCAGCTCTTTCATCTGGCTGATGGTGTTCTCGCGGCCATTCGGCAGATGCTCGGAGATGTAGGGGATCTCTGCCCAGACCACCATGCCGTACTGGTCGCAGAGGTCATAGAAGTACTGGTCGTGCTGGTAGTGTGCCAGACGAACGGTGTTCGCGCCCAGCTCCCGGATGAGAGCCATGTCCTCGTCGTGCATTTCCCGGGTGATGGCGTTGCCCAGACCCTTGCGGTCCTGATGGCGGGACACACCGTGGAGCGGATACGGCTTGCCGTTCAGGAAGAAGCCGTTCTTGGCATCCACCGAGAAGGTGCGCAGGCCGATTCGGGTGCGGACTTCATCGACGGCCTCGCCCTCGTTCATCAGGCGGACGACGCAGGTGTAGAGGTAGGGATCCTTGACGCCGTTCCAGAGGTGCGGGTTCTGGAGCGTCATCACGGCCTTTTCGCCGGAAGCCTTGGCCACCTGCTTGCCGGACGCATCCAGCAGCTCGACCTCAACGCTTCCCTTGCCTTCCACCCGGGTCTCCACGGTGATGTCCGCGCTGCCGGTCTTGACGGCGGGGGTGATCTTCACGCCGGTGTCGCCGTAGTGTCCCAGTGCAATGTGGTTCTTGTTCACAGTCAGCAGGCTCACGTCACGGTAGATGCCGCCGTAGAAGGTGAAATCGGCCTTCTGGGGATAAACGTGGTCGTTCACGCTGTTGTCTGCTTCCACCAGCAGCTCGTTCTGCTCCTTGAGCAGCCCGGTGATCTCGGCACGGAAGGTCGCATAGCCGTTGTCGTGGCGGCAGATTTCAGTACCGTTCAGCACGACCTTCGCGCTGGCGTTCACGCCCTCGAACTGCAGCCAGACCTGCTGGGTATTTTTATCAAACGCAGGAGCGTCGAACGTGGTGGTATAAGTACAGGTACCGCGCCAGTAGTCGTTGCCGCCGTCCTGACCGTCCTTTGCGTTCCAAGTGTGGGGCAGGTTCACGGCAACCGCGGCCTCGCCCGGTTTGGTAAACTGCCAGTTGTTCATGAGCTTGGCGATGCCTCTCATATCCGGCCTCCTCTTTCTCTCTTTCTCGTCGTGATCTCATGGTTTTGTACATTCTTCACGAGTTTGTCACCATTTTATCAAATCTTTTTCATTTATCAAGGGCGTTGCGGCAATCGGTCGTTTCGCGTGATTATTCGGTTTTGCGGTGTCAAAAATCAACTGATATATTTGTTGAACTTTCACAAAAAGTCAGACTTTTGCAGCAAAAAGAAGCCCCCGCACCCAGCCGGATGCAGAGGCTTTCCAATCGCTTATTCAGTTTTGCTTTTCCTGCGGGAAGATGATCTTGATGGCAAAAAATCCGTTGCGGGTCTCGGTGGTCAGGGTACCCTTGTATTTCTGGACAATCCGCTTGATGACCTTTACCTCATAGTTCAGGGTGCGGTTGTCGCCCATCTGGACTTCCCGCTCTGGGCTGATGACATTGATGACCACAAAGTTCTGCCGCACGCAGACCAGCAAGTCGATGGACCGGCGGTCCTGCTGCTGGATGTGGACTGCGCTCTCAATGGCGTGATCCAAGGCGTTGGCAAAGAGTGCGTAGAGGTCGCTTGGTTCGAAGTTGCGCAGGCAGCTGCCGTCGGCCACCGCGTTGAGCTGGATCTTCCGGGACTCGCAGAGCAGGGTCTTTTCGGTCAGGACCACATCCAGCACCTCGTTGCCGGTGTTCGCACCCGCATCGTAGAGCCGGGCCGCCGTCTCTGCCTCGTCGAGGCTCTTCTGGAACGCAGCGTCCACCCCCAGCTTGCGCAGGTCGGCGATCTGAACTTTCAGCTCGTGGCAGCGGCGGTTGATGATCTGGACATTCTGCCGGGCGATCTGGTACTGCTGCCGCTGCCGGTCATACAAAAGGTTCAGGGTGTCCATCTCCTTCTGCATGGCCGACTTCTTGAACAGCTCAGTCTGCAGGTACATCAGGGTCAGGCAGTAGAACTGACAGACGACCTCGATGCCGACGGTGGACAGCGGCTCCCCTGCTCGGTTCTTCCCCATCAGGAAGACGAACATCCCGGTGAACATCAGCCCCAGTATCAGCGCACTGCTCATCTGGCGGGGGCCGACATGGTACATTTTATGGAAGGGCATCGACCGCGCAATGGTATAGCGGAGCAGCACACAGCAGGCCACCGTGAATGCCAAAGCCCCCAGCGAGCCGGAAAGCGTCTGCTCCGGCCAAGTGTCCGCAATCAAAAACCGCTCCCGGAGGAACCAGAGCAACACACTCCACAACTCACTGATCAACTGTGCTGAGATCACGCACCAGACCGCGCAGTAGACCGCCCCCGACCAGTCGGTTTCAACACAAAAGGCCACCAGCCCGGCCAGCAGCAGGATCGAGATGACAAACACCAGCGGGGCCGCCATCCACTGTTCGCTGGGGGAGCAGCTGCGGAGCACCAGACTGTACAGCGGGGTCAGCAGCGTCAGCGGCAGCAATGAGACGGCCAGCCGGACTCTGAAATTTTCCCGGCGGCGGAGCGGCAGGCAGAACGCGGTCATCGCGCACCAGTACAGCAGGCCGTACCGGATCACCACCTCGATCAGCTGGAGCAATTCACGGCTCATAACACACCGCCTATATAAGAGGCCACGGCCGTCAGGAACGCTGCCCGCTGCCGGCGGCTGATCTCGAGCCGATCCTCCCCCACAAGGACGAAATCATTCTCCACACCTTTGACGTATTGGAGGTTGACCAGATAGCATTGGTTGCACCGGACAAAATGATACGCCGTCAGCTGTTTTTCGGCACTCTGCAGGCTGCCCCGTACCGCAAACTCGCCCTTGGCCGTATGGTAATAGAGCATCCGGTTGCGGGTCTCGAGATAGTAGATCTCGCCGGTGTCCAGCAGCTGCATTCCGCCGCCGGCCAGCTGCAGCGCGACCTGCCCGCCCTTTTTCCGCTGGACCCGCTGGATGGCGCGGGAGAGCTTGGTGCAGAAGGGATCGTAACTCACCGGCTTGAGCACATAGTCCAGTGCGTCCACCTCGTAGCCCCGGATGGCGTACTGCGCCATGTTGGTCACGAACACCAGCACCACGTCCGGATCCACGGCCCGGATCTTTTCCGCCGCGCCAAAGCCGCCCAGCTGCGGCATTTCCACATCCATAAAGATGATGTCGAAACCTGGCTGGTAACCCTCGGCGATCACGGCACCATCGGCAAAGGGCAGGACCTCGGCCCCGATCCCCTGCTCGGTAGTATACTGGCGGATATAGCGGCACAGACACTCCCGGGTCTCCGGCTGATCTTCTACCACTGCGATCTTGAGCATCCTGCGCATCCCTCCTCTTCCATCACTTCTATAAATTGATTCTATTTAATCATACTTTTTGGCAAAATTCAACATCCGGCAAGAATCGCTGGACGAATCCGCTCCACTTTGGTATACTGAACTGGAAATCCGATCAAAGTGAGGGAATCGAGTTATGAGTGAGACCAAGCTTGTTCTGCTGGGCACCGGCACCCCCAACGCAGAGCCGTTTGCCAGCGGGCCGTCCTCGGCCGTGGTGGTGGACGGCAACGCCTATCTGGTGGATTTCGGCCCCGGTGTCGTCCGCCAGTGCACCCGTGCCTACGAGAACGGCATCTCCGCCCTCCACCCCAAAAATCTCAAGGTCGCGTTCTGCACCCACCTGCACACCGACCACACCGCCGGGTACCCCGACCTGATCTTCACGCCGTGGGTGCTGGAACGGGATGTCCCGCTGAAGGTCTTTGGCCCGAAGGGTCTCCGCGCCATGACCGACCACATCGAGCAGGCCTATGCCGTGGACATCGACTTCCGCATTCACGGTTTTGAAAAAGCCAACCCCGAGGGTTACAAGGTGAATGTGACCGAGATCGCTCCCGGCGTGGTCTACGAGGATGAACTTGTAAAAGTGACCGCCCTGCCCGTCAGCCACGGCACGCTGGAAAGCTATGCCTATCTCTTCGAGACCGACGACCGGAAAATTTTAATCTCCGGCGACACCTGCCCCCTGCCGGTCATTGCCGAAAATGGCAAGGGCTGCGACATCCTGCTCCACGAGGTGGAGTACACCGGCGGGCTTTCCCAGCGGACTCCCCAATGGCAGAAATATCACCGCGCCGTCCACACCCTCTCCACCGATCTGGCCGAGATCGCCAAAACCGCCCGGCCCAAGCTCTTGGTGACCTACCACCGCATCTATCATCTGGACGTTTTCCAGCCCGGGCAGGACACCCGCGCCGAGGTCGCCCGGCGGGAAGCGTTGATCCTGCAGGAGATCCGGGATGCCGGGTACGACGGCCCGACGGTGAACGGGCATGATTTGGATGTATATTAAAGAAAAACAGCGATACGATCACTCTTTTCGAGCTGCATCGTATCGCTGTTTTTGTGTGATTTGTCAGCATCCTCACCCTCTCAGTCTGCTTCGCAGACAGCTCTCCCGAAGGGAGAGCCAAGGCGAGAGAGGGGGAAGTTAATCTTTCTTCACCGCAATGAGCACGCGGATCTTTTTGCCCGCGGCACTGCCGTTGTTGTCATACCAGCCGATGAGGTTGTAGTCCTCAGTGTTGATCTGCGAAAGGGTGGTGGCATAATACGCGCCCTTGTACCACAGATACACCTGCATCTTGTCGGCCGTCTCATAGCGGGTATTGCCGCTCTTGACCGAGGCCGCACCCAGCTGGTCCACCACCACCGGAATGAGCTGGCGCATGGTCTTGACGCTGCCGGAAGTCGTCTTGCCGACGGCGATGCCGCCCGCCAGCACCGGGTATTTTACGCTGGTCTGGTAGGTAGTCTGGGTGCCGTTGACGTAACAGACATAGTTCGCGCCGGTGCCGAAGTAGTTCAGGGTGCTGCTCAGCAGTCCGGTGGTATTATTTGCGCCCAGCTTAAGCAGATAGCTGGCCAAGCTGCTGGTGCTGCTGGTCACGCTCTCCCAGACCGCACTGCCGATGCTGCCGTCGATGATGCCCCAGAGCATCTCGCTGGTGCTGGGAAGGACGATGCTGCTCACGTCACTGACGACGTTCAGTGCAGCGGAGGTGCTGCCCGAACTGCCTGTACTCGACGAACTGGAAGAACTGGACGAACCGGAGGAAGCGTTGGAACTGCCACCCGTCGAAGCAGAAGCCGAGGTCAGGTTGGTGACGAGGTTTCGCACATCGTCCAGCACGCCGTAGGTCCACAGGTCGCCGGTCACATCATTGAGGATCAGCCGGTCGATCTCCCCGGCGGCATTGGTGGTGTAGTATTTCACATCGGAAGCCGAAAGCGTTACCCCCGATAGGCGGCTGGGACTTACCGTCCCAGCCACACCCTCCGAAGTCGTATCCAGAATTTGTACATCGTCGGCAAGCTTATACTCCCCCAGTGCCGTGCCGTCTGCGTTGAAGGTGCCGGCCACCGATTTTTCACAGAGGGCCGTAACGTTCTCGCCGTTTTCGTCCACGGTGATCTCCACCAGCCAGCCCGCAGGGTAGTTCAGGCTTTTGTCCACATTCACCGCCCGGGTCACACCGTCGGTGCAGGCCACGGTGACGGTCTGCTGGACGTCCGCACCGTTTTCCTCGATCAGGCTCCGGCTGGCCGACTGGACCACACCGTAAAAGACTTCATCGGCCTGCTCCCCGGTCAGGACGGCCACGGCCTCGTTGTTCATACCCAGCAGCAGGGTCACGACCTGCCCCACACCGCCGCCGTTCAGGGAGGACAGCTGGGACGCCGCCGAGGAGCTGGCCAGCGTGTAGCTCACGCCCGCCACGGTCACCGAGGTCGGTGCGCTGGCCGAAGGCGACACGGCGGTGATCCGTCCTGCCGCCCGGCGGGAGTAGATCCAGACCGTTTTCGCACTTTCATTATAATAGTAAACGTCGTATTGGTTCAGCTGGGCCGAATCGGTCAGGCTGTCATTCCGGTAGACCGTGGCCGGCACAAAGGGCAGGCTCTCGCCGCTGCCGGCCACAAAGGGGCCTTCGAGACTGCTGAGCAGGATGGACGAGGTGTCCAGCTGGCCATCCGTCACCGTAAAGCCCAGTGAGGTGCCGTAAACACTGCCTTCGGAGGTCGTTGCAGTCAGGGCGTTATAGAGCAGCACCGCACCGTCCGAGAGAGTCAGGGCCTCGCCCTGCTTTCGGTTCAGGTTCGCCCGCAGACCCAGCGTGCTGGCCTTGTTGAGCTGGGCCGCCGGGAAGGTGCCGCTGAGGGTGGTCACATCGTAGCCCAGCAGCTTGAGCACAGCGGTGCAGGCTTCTTCCAGCGTCACACCGTTGTCCGGGCGGAACGAGCCGTCGGTGTAGCCGCTCAGCCAACCCTGCTGGACGGCGATCCGGATATAGGGTGCCCAGCGGTTGTCCGCCGTCACATCCGAGAAGAGCTTGCCGGTGGTGCCCTGTGAGGCTGCACTCTCCCGGTAATCGGAAAAGGCCACCAGCAATTTTGCCAGCTGGCCCCGGGTCAGGGCGGAATCAAGCGACGCTTCGTCGGTCTGGTCTGCGGTCAGTCCGCCCAGCGTGACCGCCACCTGAACCGCCGTGTTGCTGCCCGCTGCACTTGCCGGCAGTACCAGCATCGACGAAGCGATGCAGACGGCCAGCAGCAGCGCGAGAAAACGTTTTTTCATAACTCTAATTACTCCTTAACGCTCGGCTCTCCCTTTGGGAGAGCTATCGAACCGCGCCGCCAGCGGCGGACGGTGAGATTGAGAGGGTGTTAATCATACCGCAACGCTTCAATCGGGTTCAGCCGTGCCGCGCGCTTGGCGGGCAGGTAGCCGAACAGCACGCCGATGCCCACCGAGATGCTGAACGCAACGACGACCGAGGCCAGCGAGGGCGTGACCGTCATCTCCATGTCGGTCAGGATCATCGGCAGGATCTTGTTCGCCACCGATGAGAGCAGATATCCCAGCCCGATGCCCAGCGCACCGCCGAGGGCCGAAGTCGTTGCCGCCTCGGTGACGAACAGTCCCAGAATCGTGCGTTCCTTCGCGCCCAGTGCTTTCCGGATGCCGATCTCCCGGGTGCGCTCTGTGACGGAGACCATCATGATGTTCATGATGCCGATGCCGCCCACCAGCAGCGAGATGGCGGCAATGGCCGTCAGGATGGTGACCACCATGTTGACCATCGAGGTCATGGTATCCAGCATCTCGCTCAGACTGGTCACGAAATAGCCGTTGTCCGAGTGGAATTTTTCCTGCAAAGCATCCTCAATGACGGTCTTGGCCTCGGAGAGCTTATTCTCGTCGGCGACCACAATGCCGTAGGAATTGGAGGTGCTGCTCTGGGATACCCGCAGGGCCGTGGTGTAGGGCACAAAGATCATATCATCGTTGCTGCCCTCCTGCTCGGAGATGTCGGTGACCTTGGCTTCCAGCACGCCCACGATGGTGTACTTGTTCGCGCCGATCTTGATGGTCTGGCCCACTGCGTTGCCGCCGTAAGCCACCCGGTTGATGTAGGCACCCACAACGCAGATCTTCTTGTTGTCGGTCAGGTCCACATAGTTGATGCCGCGGCCCTCGGCCACAGTATAGCCCAGCATAGAGAGATATTCTTCGCTGACGCCCTTGACACTGGTGTTGCTGTAACTGTCGGTCCCCACCTTCACGGTGCCGTTCAAGCTGCCGGTGGGCGAGATGCCGCTGAACAGGTCGGGCCGGGATTCCACAATGTCGTACATATCCTGTACCGAAACATTGCGGCTGCCGTAGCCCATGATCTGGACACTGAGGATGTTCGTTCCCATGTCGGAAAAGCTGTCCTTGATGCTCTGGGTCATGCCGTTGCCAAGGCCGACGATGACGATGACGGCCATCTCGCCGATGATGATTCCCAGCATGGTCAGGAAGGTGCGGAACTTGTTGCTCCAGATGTTCTGGAACGCCTCGCGGAAGGTCTCGTAGATCATACGCTTCCCTCCCCTTCGGTTTTCTGCGCCGGTGCGCCGAAATTCAGGTTCGGCTGGACAACGGCTTCCGGCGCATGGGAATCGCCGTCGTAGACCACCCGGCCATCCTCCAAGCGGATGATCCGCTCGGCCTGCACCGCAATGGAGTTGTCGTGGGTGATGAGAACCACCGTGTTGCCCTGCCGGTGGATGTCCTGCAGCATTCCCAGCACTTCCCGGCTGGTGTGGGAGTCCAGTGCGCCGGTGGGCTCGTCGGCGAGGATGACCGCAGGCCGTCCGGCCAGTGCCCGGGCGATAGAAACGCGCTGCTGCTGGCCGCCCGAAAGCTGATTGGGCCGGTTTTTGAGCTTATCGCCCAGACCCACCCGCTCGAGGGCTTCTTTAGCCCGGCAGCGGCGTTCGGCCCGGGGAAGCCCGGCATAGATCAGCGGGACTTCGACGTTTTCCATCAGACTCAGCTTCGGCAGCAGATTGTACTGCTGGAAGATGAAGCCCAGCATCTCGTTCCGGACTTCGGCCAGCTCATCCCGGCTCATCTTGCCTACATCCCGGCCATTGAGTTTGTAAGTGCCCTGTGTCGGCACATCCAAGCAGCCGATGATGTTCATGCAGGTGGACTTGCCCGAACCGGACTGGCCCACGATGGCGACAAACTCGCCTTTGTTGATCTTCATGGAAATGTGGTCGGCAGCTTTGACGAGGGTATCGCCCATCTGGTAGTATTTGCACACTTCGTCAAACTCGATCAGCGCGCTCATCAGTGGCCACCTCCCGGTCCGCCACCGCCGGGACCACCACCGTCACCACCGGGGCCGCCGCCCATCTGGAAGTCCATCGGATCGCTGTCCGAAGATTTGGCGGCCGCATCGGAGTCGTAAGCCACCGTATCGCCCTCCTGCAGGCCGCTGGTAACGGCAATGTAGTCGTCATCGCTGATGCTGGTGGTCACCTTGACGTACACATAGCCGTCCGGTGCCTTCATATTGGTGTCGGCGTTGGATGCACTGGGCGAATCGCTGGTGACGAGGACATAATTGCCCCGGACGATGGCCGCATTCGGCACACTGAGGGCGTTCTCGGCACTGGCGATGGTGATGGTGGCCGTCGCGTTCATGCCGGGCAGCAGATCGCCGGTATCATCGATCCGGACCGTGACCGGGTAGGTCGTGGTGCCGCCGGTGGTGGTGCCCGCCGCCGACACGCTGGTGACCACGCCGGTAAAGGTGCGGTCCGAGATGGCGTCGGCCTCGATGGAGACTTCCTGCCCCTCCTTGATGGAGAGGATCTCCAGCTCATCCACATTCAGGGTCATCTCAAGGTAACTCAGGTCGTAGATGACGCACATGGTCTCGCTGGTGCTGCTGGACGTACCCACCGTGTCGCCGGCCTTGATGTCCTTCGAGATCACCGTGCCGCTGATGGGCGAGGTGATGGTGTAGTTGTCCATGCTCTTTTCGGTGTCCTCCATGGACATCTGTGCGCTGCGCAGGTTGTCGGAGGCGTTCTGCACCTGTTTGCTCAATTCATTGCCCGAAAGCTGGATCAGGGCCGCGTTTTCGCTGATGGTCTGGCCCTCCTTCACGCAGAGAGCCGCCACCTTACCGCTGGACGAAGCCGTGATGCTCTGTTCCCGCTGGTAGGTGAACCGGGCCGAAGCCAGTGCGCTGACCCCGTTGATGGAAGCCGTCGCCGCCTGCGCCGTGGTCAGGCTGCCGGTGTTCTTCACCGCAATGACCACGGTGCGCACCAGCAAGTTGCCGCTGCTGAGGGTATCGGTGCCGGCCACCGACTTCACAGTGCCGGTCAGGGTCTCAAAGGTGCCGTCCAGCGTCACGTCCGCGCTCTGGCCGACTGCAAAATTGGCCGCATCTGCCGCCGGGAATTCCAGCGTCAACAGCAGAGCCGAGTCGTCCCGGATCACCGCGATCTCCTGCCCGGCGTTGACCACATCGCCCACCGCCACTTTCAGGGAGGCGACGGTACCGCTGACCAAGCTGCGGACGTACTGTGCATCCACGGCGTCGTCGTAATTGCGCTGGGCCTGATCGAGGGAAAGCTGGGCTTTCTCGATGCTGCTGGACACATCCGAACTGTCGATGGTGTAGAGGACGGTGCCCTTTTCGATGACGTCGCCCACCTCAAAATCGGCGGTCAGGACCGTGCCCTTGACCAGCGATTTGACCGTGTAGGTGTTGGCCGCGGCAATGGTGCCCGACCCGCTGAAGGTGTTGGTGATGTTCCGTGTTTCGGGCGTCACCTCGGTGTAGGTCGCGCCGGCCTGTGCAGGCTTTGCGCTGGACTTCGGGAAAACGATCACCACCGCAATAGCCGCCACGCAGACCACTGCGACGATCTTTTTCCAGTGCTTTTTCACAAATGGTTTCCAGCCCTTTTCGGCGGGCTGGGCGGACGCTGCATCCAGCTCGACCAGAAATTGCTGGTCGCCGGCGTCCTCGGGTTTCTTTCTCCGTAGCATCGTGCTGCCCCTCCTGTTTGGGTGTGATTTCGAGTACAGCACGATTATAATTGGGAAATCTTAGGATTTGGCCCAGAAAGTTCTTAAGACCGCTTAAGAAAGGTTAAATTTGGTTAAAGATACGTCGGAGCGCATAAAAAAGAGGCCTCCCCCGTTACGAGGAAGCCTTGAACAGCAGGGTCACGCAGAACCAATCGCTGCCCTGTTCGACCCGGAAAACACCGTGCATCTTGTCCATCATGGTCTCCATGCTGGTCAGGCCGACTTTGGTGCTCTCGGCCGGGGGCGGTACCGGCAGGGTCTTGTTCAGGAAGGTCAGGCCCACCTTGTCCGCCTCTTGCACGAAGCGGATGCTGATCTCCTGCTGCGGGTCGGCATATTTGAGGATGTTGGAGGTGATGTTGTCCAAGATCCGCCGGACATACTGGCTGCGGACGGTCAGCAGCGGATCGTCGCTTCCGAGTTCCAGCCCGCAGACAAAACCGCGCTGCTGCAGATGGTCGATCATGTCGGTCAGCGGCTCCTCGAAGATCTGGGAAAAGTGAGCCGGCGGGTCCAGCGTCACCACAGTGTCCCGGGTGACCAGCGCGTACTCGAACAGGTTGTCCGACAGCTGTTTGATCTGCCGGGCTTTGGAGTCGATCTTGTTCAGATAATCGATTTCCTGCGCTTTTCCGTTGTATTTGTGGCTGCGCAGAATCTCGGTATAGAGCAGCAGGGTGGTCAGCGGGGTGCGCAGGTCGTGGGACATCTCGGTGATGAGGTTCTTCACCTTGGC
>CAVKZS010000072.1:0-62390 GCA_963660925.1 Eubacterium sp. CAG:38
ACTCACCCTACATGGGGCGCTTTTTATTCATGTCTACTAATTTGGGGGCTGTTCACTGCTGCTTTTGCGGCAGCTTTTTTGTTTGGGAGTTTGTTATTTAAGAAACGAATGGGAAGTATGCGGCGTTTGATATAAAGGCAGAAACAGGCCTCCGGATTTGTTCAATCTGCCCGGATTTTGCCGCCGGAAACCGCAATTCGGGCGATCACAAAACGAACTATTCAAAAAACGAATGGATCACCCAAGGAAAACCATATTTTACATGGATACCTCCGACTGCTACAATAAAGGTGCAAAGAGAGAACGGGCGGAACAAAGGCCCGGTTTGAATACACAAAAAGCAGGATCTAGGAGGTACATCATTATGGCAAACACCGCATTGACCGCACTGCAGGAAGAGCAGATCAAGACCGCGCAGGAGAAGCTGGCAGAGCTGATCCGCAGCGACTTTGCCCGCATTGAGCGGATGAAAGCCGATCAGGAAGTGACCGATTTCTCGAAGCTCGACACCATCACCATCGGCGTGATGCCCGGCGACGGCATCGGCCCGCTGATCATGGAGCAGGCACTCCGGGTGCTGAAAGATCTGCTGGCACCCGAGATCGCCAGCGGCAAGGTGAAGATCCGGATGATCGAGGGCATGACCTTTGAGCGTCGCGTCGAGCTGGGCGAGAGCCTGCCCGCCGATGTTCTGGCCGCCTGCAAGGAGTGCAATGTCCTCATCAAGGGACCCTTCACCACCCCGCGTGCCGGTGAGTGCTTCCCGGACGGCACCCCGATGCCCAACATGGTCTCCGCCAACAGCCTGCTCCGCCGGAGCCTCGAGCTGTTCGCCGCCGTCCGTCCCATCAAGATCCCCGAGAAGAACATCGACTGGTGCTTCTTCCGGGAGAACATCGAGGGCGAGTACATCTGGGGCAACAAGGGCATTCAGGTCAACGACGACCTCGCCATCGACTTCAAGGTGCAGACCACGCAGGGCAGCGAGCGCATCGCCCGCGCCGCTTTCGAGTATGCCCGCAAGAACGGCAAGCACAACGTGACCGCCATCACCAAGGCCAACATCGTCAAGCTGGCCGACGGCAACTTCCTGAAGGCTGTCCATCACATCGGTGAGACCGAGTACCCCGAAATCGAGGTACAGGAGCGTCTGGTCGATGCCATGACTGCAAAGATGGCTGACCCCGAGTTCACCAAGGGCTGCGAGGTCTTTGTTCTGCCGAACCTCTACGGCGACATCGTGACCGACGCAGCCGCCGAGATGCAGGGAGGCCTCGGCAGTGCTTCTTCCTCCAACATCGGCAACAAGTACGCCCTGTTCGAGGCCATCCACGGCACTGCTCCCTACCTGATGAGCCATGGCCGCGGCCAGTATGCAAACCCCTGCTCCATCATCCGTGCTGCCGGCCAGCTGATGGCCCACATCGGCTACGGCGACCGGAAGGAGAAGCTGGAAAAGGCTCTGGACATCTGCTGCAACACCGAGAAGAAGCTCGTTGTCACCACCGATAAGGACGGCGCGACCAGCGAAGAGTTCACTACCTACCTGCTGGATACCATTCACAGCCTGTAACCCTCTCAGTCTCGCTTCGCTCGCCAGCTCTCCCAAAGGGAGAGCCCTTGGCAGGACGGGAAAGTGTGTACAGACTGAATGAAGTTTCGCAGAACGCAAAATGGCGGGCCCTGCGGTGAGACGTTTGAATGCTAGGAGAGAAAGAGAGTAATCATTATGGCAATGAATCTGACGCGGAAGATCATTTCGGCCCATCTGACCAAGCCCTCGGCCATGAACCCGGGCGACGAGATCTACCTGAAGTTCGACCAGACGCTGACCCACGACATCAACGCGGTCATGTGCTATCTGGCCCTCGAGGGCATGGGAATCAAGCGGGTGCGCACCGACGTTTCGGTGAGCTACCTCGACCACAACCTGCTTTACGTCAACACGAACACCCCGGATGACCACATCTTCCTGACCTCCATCGCCCGGAAGTATGGCATCTACCTGTCCCGCCCCGGCAACGGCATCATGCACAGCGTGCAGTATGCCCGCTTCGGCATCCCGGGCAAGACCAGCCTCGGCACCGACAGCCACACCACCACCGGCGGTGCCATCGGGATGCTGGCCATCGGCGGCGGCGGTATGGACGGTGCCACGGCCATGGCGGGTCTGCCCATCCGCCTGAAAATGCCCAAGGTCGTGCGGGTCTACCTGACCGGCAGACTCCGCCCCGGCTGCTCCGGCAAGGACGTCATCCTCGAGATGCTCCGCCGCTACTCGGTCAAGGGCGGCCTCGGTCGCGTGTATGAGTACGTCGGCCCCGGCGTTGAGACCATGGAGGTGCCCGAGCGCGCCACCATCGCCAACATGGGTGCCGAGCTGGGTGCCACTGGCTCCATCTTCCCGGCCGACGAGACGGTGCGCCGTTTCTTCATCGCGCAGAACCGTGAAAAAGATTTTGTAGAGATGAAGGCCGACGAGGGCTGTGACTACGACGAATACGTTGAGATCAACCTGAGCGAGCTGGAGCCCCTGATGTCCTGCCCCCACTCCCCGGATAATGTCAAGAAGGTCAAGGATGTCGAGAAAAAGCCCGTCCAGCAGGTGTTCATCGGCAGCTGCACCAACGGCAGCTACACCGACATCGCCCGCGCTGCACTGGTGTTCAAGGGCCATCATGTCAACGATGATGTCAGCTGCACCTGCGGCATTGCGACCCGCCAGATCTACAAGCAGCTGCTCCACGACGGCTATCTGGATATGCTGGTGGACGCCGGCGTCCGCCTCATTGAAATCTCCTGCGGCCCCTGCTGCGGCATCGGCCAGACCCCGCCCACCAACGGCATCTCCGTCCGCACCTCTAACCGCAACTTCAAGGGCCGCAGCGGCAGTGCCAACGCCCAGCTCTATCTGGTCAGCCCGGAGACGGCGGCCGCTACCGCCATTGCCGGTACTTTTACCACTGCCGAGGACATCATGGGTGCCGAGGGCGTCAAGGCTCTGGGCGAAGTCCACGAGCCGGAGCATTACTTCATCGACGACTCCATGTTCATCAAGCCTCTGCCTGACGAGGAGCTGGAAAAGGTCGAGATCGTCCGCGGCCCCAACATCAAGCCGCTGCCCATTCCCGAAAAGCCCGAGGAGAATCTGGACGCTAAAATCAGTCTGAAGGCCGGTGACAACATCACCACCGACGATATCACCCCGGCTTCCGCCGAGTTCAGCTCCATGCGCTCCAATATGCCGCTGATGGCCCAGTACGCCTACTGCCGGTACGACCCCGAGTTCTCCAAGCGCGCCCAGAGCTACGGCAAGAGCATCATCGTCGGCGGCGAGAACTACGGTCAGGGCTCGTCCCGCGAGCACGCCGCCATCACCCCGATGTTCCTCGGTGTCAAGGCGGTCATTGCCAAGAGCATGGCCCGCATCCATAAGAACAACCTCATCAACCACGGCGTGGTCCCGATGATCTTCGCAGACCCGGCGGATTACGACAAGGTCGAACTTTCCGACGAGCTGTACATCCCGCACTTCCGCGATCAGATCAAGGTAAAGCACGTCACCGTCGAGGACAAGACCAAGGGCATCTCCTTTGATGCCGTGCTGGAACTGTCTGACGACGAGGTGGAAGTGATCCTCGAGGGCGGCCAGCTGCGCTATGTGCAGAAGCAGCTCAAGGAGAACGCATAATTTATATCTTTCTTCGTCATTTACGGTTTTCTTCCTTTTACAAAAGCCATGCCGCGGTCTTTCTGCGGCATGGCTTTCGTGGAATACAGACAGGAGGATCTTCATGGTCAAATTAACCGATCATAGCGTATTTCTGAACCCGGACGGCACCCTCTGCGCAAACCCGGCCCTGCCCGAGGCGGAAGCCCGGAAGAACGGGATGGCGTGGCGCATCCTCGAAGCCCACAACCGCAGCGGCGACATGGAGCATCTGCGGCTGGTGTTTGATGCACTGGTGTCGCCGGATAACAACTATGTCAGCATTTTACAGACGGCCCGGGCTTCCGGCATGACCAAGTTCCCGGTGCCCTATGTCCTTTCCAATTGCCACAACACCCTTTGCGGCGTGGGCGGCACCATCAACGAGGATGACCACGCTTTCGGACTAGACAACGCGAAAAAATACGGCGGCATCTTCGTGCCCCGGTACCGCGCGGTCCTCCACCAGTATATGCGGGAGATGATGGCCGGCTGCGGCAAGATGATCCTCGGCTCCGACTCTCACACCCGGTACGGAGCCGTCGGCACCATGGGAATCGGCGAGGGTGGCGGCGAGGTGGCCAAGCAGCTGCTTGGCCGCACCTACGACCTGAACCGGCCCCCGGTGATCGTGGTGGTTCTGCGGGGCACCCCCAAGCCCGGCGTCGGCCCAATGGACGTGGCACTGGCGATGATCGCCAAGACGTTTAAAAATGGCTTCAACAAGAACAAGATCCTCGAGGTGATCGGCCCGGGCGTGGCAAACCTTTCGATGGAATACCGAATGGGCATCGACGTGATGACCACCGAGAGCGCGGCCCTGTCCAGCATCTGGGTCACCGACGACAAGACCCGCGTCTGGCTGGAAAAGCATGGCCGCCCCGAGGAATACCACCCGATGGCTCCCGCCGGGGTCACCTGCTACGACGGCATGATCGAGATCGACCTTGATGCCGTCGAGTGCATGATGGCTCTGCCGTATCACCCCAGCAACGCGCTGCCGATCCGGGAGTTCAAGGCAGACCCGGCCAAATATCTCGCCGAGGTCGAGGCCGAGGGCAGCCGGATCAAAGGGGAGCGGGGCAAACCCTTCCACATCATGGACAAGCTCAAGGCCGACGGTCTCCACGTCGATCAGGCATTGGTCTCCGGCTGTGCGGGCGGAATGTTCGAGAACCTGTCGGCTATGGCGGACATCCTCGACGGCTGCGCCCTGCCCGGCGACGGCCCCTTCCTCGGCATTAACCCGGCCAGCCAGCCGGTCTATCTGGACGCCATGCGGAAGGGCGTCGCCGATACCCTGACTCTTGCGGGGGCGGTCATCCGCGGCTCGATGTGCGGCCCCTGCTTCGGTGTCAGCGACATCCCGGCGGACAACCAGCTCTCCATCCGCCACGTCACCCGCAATTATCCCAACCGCGAAGGCTCCAAGCCCGGCGGCGGGCAGATGGCGGCGGCGATCCTGATGGATGCCCGGTCCATCGCGGCCACCGTCCGGAACGGCGGCGTGTTGACCGCGGCCACCGAGCTGGACGTGAAGTACGTCGAGCGGGAACACGACTTCGACCCGACGATTTACCGCAATCAGGTCTACGACAACGCAGGCAAGCCGGATGAAACCGTCGAGCTGCGGATGGGCCCGAACATTGCCAGCTGGCCGGTGATGTACCCCTATGCAAAGCACCTGCTGCTCCGGGTGGCCGGTGCGTATGAAGGCTCCGTCACCACCGACGAGCTGGTGCCCTCGGGCGACGCCACGGCCTACCGCTCGAACCCCGAGAAGATCTCCGACTATACCATGATCTCCCGCGACCCGGGCTACCGTGCCCGCGCCAAGGATATCCGTGCCGATGCGGAACAGGTCCGGGCCGGGAGCCTGCCCGAGGACCCGGCGGCAGCCTGCGCCCTGAGCAAAACGGCGGCGCGGCTGGGCTGCAAGCTGGAAGAGATCACCTACGGCAGCCTGATGACCAGTGATGCCATCGGCGACGGCTCTTCCCGTGAGCAGGCGGCCAGCAACCAGAAAGTTCTGGGCGGTTACGCCAACCTCGCCTGCGAGTACTCCACCAAACGGTATCGCTCCAACCTCATCAACTGGGGCATCCTGCCGCTGCTGACGACGGAAAATCCGCACCTGCAGGTGGGCGATTTCGTCCTCATCGAGAACGTCCGGGATGCGATCGCAGCGGATAACGCGGAGATCACGCTTCACATCTGGAACGACGCCGGGGAACGTACCCACACCGCCTCCCTCGGCAGCATGACTGCCGAAGAAAAGCAGATCCTCGCCTCGGGCTGTCTCATCAATTACTATAAAAACGACTAAAAACAACAACACCCGCACCGGGGAGAAAAGCTCCCAAGTGCGGGTGATTTTTTGCGTTTTATGCTTTGCGCAGGATGCGGTGATAGCTGGGGCTGTCTGCGTCGGGTGTGGTGAGAGGGAGCAGCCGGCCAGCTTGGATGAACTGCTCGATGCGGTGGGCGTACCAGCCGTCGCTGACGCCGAGCTGGTACTTCCCCATGGTGAGGCCGATGAGCTTTGCTTCCCGGAACTCGTCGGGCAGGGCGTCCAGCTCCCGCAGGAGGAAAGGATCGTAAAAATCTTCCGGCACACTGACGAGCTGGCCGCTGACAAAGGCGCGGAGCGGGGCATTCTCGGCTTGGAGCTGCGCCCAGCGGTTCGAAAGCCCCAAGAGGTAATTCTTCGGCAGGGGAACGCCGTTCTGCGCCAGCCGGCCCCATTCTTCCGGTGCGACCTCGCCGAAGCTGGAGCGGCGGATGACGACGCCGTCCCGCCGCTCCTCGAATGCGGGCAGCGTGACCAGCGTGACTGCCGGTGTGAGCTTGGCGGCCGTGAGCTGTGCCGCCAGCCAATACAGGCCGCACTGTTCGTCGGGGGAGCTGCTGCACCAGACCCGGATGCCCTCGCCCTGCCGGACGCGGCGCAAGAGCGTTTCAAGGTTTTTGCGGGCACGGGTGAGCATCTCCGAAGCGGCGTCTGCGGCATCGGCCGGATAGCAGCCGGTCAACAGGTGCAGAGCTGCCAAACGTTTTTCGCCGAGGCAGTCCGGGCGGTTGTCGGTCAGTTCGCCCACGCTGAACGCCGCAGAGAAAACCAGAACATCCGCCGGGCTGCCGTCCAGAGGGACCGCCTGTGCCCGGTTCTGCCGGTCACGCGCTTCCAGTTCAGCCAGCTCTTTCCGGGCGGCTTCCAGCTCTTCTTCGGTGGCGGGATGGCCATCCTCGTGCAGGATGGCGATGGAGGTGACCCCGCCGAGATCCACGCCCGTGCCGATGCCGCATTTCAGGCTCCCGGCGGCGCTCTCGTTGAAAACGACTTCCAGCATAAAAAACCTCCTTCGGGGCTTAGTCCAGCCCCAGTTCTGCGGCCATCGCGTCAAGATCCTCGGGGTCAAACTCGCCCAGAGGCAGGATCAGCCGGGCCAGCGTCTCGGCCGGCAGGGTGCGGAGCAGGCCGCTCTCGTCCGGGGCGGACCCCGCCGGGGCGAGGACGGTGTTGGCCCCGTCGCTGCCAGTCTCGATCCGGGCGTGGTGGCCGGTGGCGATGTACTGCACCCCCAGCTTGTCGGCAGCCGTTAGCAGGGCGTCCAGCTGCGCCGCCACGGGTTCCTGCTCGATCTGGCGCAGGGCGGCGGCGTTCAGGGTGACGCACTCGATGCCGAGCTTCGCGGCGGCTTCTTTGGCGGCCTTGACAGTTTCGGCTTCTTCGGGGGTGTCAGAGAGCTTGACCACGGCACTGACCACGGCAAAGCCCTGCTGCTGCAAAATGCGGACCACGGCGCGGGAAGCGCGGCTTCCGGTCAGGCCGACCAGAACCCGGTCCTGCGTCTCATAGGTGTCGAACCCGTTCCCGGGCAGAAATGCGTCGTTCATCGTCCTTGTCTCCCGCCATGTGCTTGGCTCTGGGCGACCGCAAGCTGGTCGCAGCGTTCGTTTTCCGGGTGTCCGGCGTGGCCTTTGACCCAGACGTAAGTGATCTTGTGGCGTGCCTCCTGTTCGAGGGCCTGCTCCCAGAGGTCCGGGTTCAGGGCAGGGGAGCCGTCCGACTTTTTCCAGCCGCGGCGTTTCCAGCCCTTGGCCCAGCCCTTTTCCAGCCCGTTGATGACGTACTGGCTGTCCGAGCACAGACGCACCTCGCAGGGCTCTTTCAGCTGGCGCAGAGCCTCGATGAAGGCGGTCAGCTCCATCCGGTTGTTGGTGGTGGAGTCGTCGCCGCCGCTCAGCTCTTTCTCGTAGACTTTGCCGTTGAACCGGTAGCGAAGCACCGCCCCCCAGCCGCCCGGCCCGGGGTTGCCGCTGCACGCACCGTCGGTGTACACTTCAACTTGTTTCATCTGTTTCTCCTACTGTATAAGATACCTTTATTTAGAGCTATTTTTTCCGTTCTGTCAAGAGGAAGAGCATAAATCGCCGCCCGCCTGCCAAACCTTGGAATTGACAAAAAGGGTGAGAAATACTATACTTGTTCCAACGAAAAGCGTATAGGAGCACCCGGAAGCCGGATGCTCAGGGCGTTCTGGCAGACCGGCCGCGGTCGCATCGAACAGATGGACTGAACAGGCCAAACTTTTTTGCGGAACCACTAGCGTGAAGAAAAAACGCTGACACAATACATTCTATACGGAACCAGTCGGGCCGCCGTTCTTGGAAGCGGCTGCTCCCAGACAGCGCAGGCCGTCCCGCCGAGGGCGGGCCTGTGCTTTGTGATTATTTTTGGAGGTACGAATGGCACAGGCAAAAGAAGCACACGCACCGGTCAACGGCGCACCCAAAGCAGCGAATGCGGCAAACGAAGCGGGCGAGAAGCGTCCCCGCACCACCCGCCGCCCCTATTACAACCGGCGTCCCCGCCGGCCCCAGCAGCCCAAAGAAGCGGCAGTCCCCATCCACATCTATCCGCTGGGCGGCCTCGGCGAAGTGGGTAAGAACATGACCGTCTACGAGTGCTGCGGCGACATGATCATCGTGGACTGCGGCCTCGTCTTCCCGGACAGCGATATGTTCGGCGTGGATATGGTCATCCCCGATTTCACCTTCGTGCTGCAGAACAAGGACAAGATCAAGGGCCTGCTCATCACCCACGGCCACGAGGACCACATCGGCAGCATCCCCTATCTGCTCCAGAAGATCGACCTGCCGATCTACGGCACCCGGCTGACCTGCGGCCTGATCAAGAACAAGCTGGAAGAGTTCGGCTTGGCGGGCAAGACCAAGTTCATCGAGATCACCCCCAAGCAGAAGTTCAAGCTGGGCTGCTTTACCATTGAGCCGATCCATGTCAACCACTCCATCCCGGACTCGCTGGCCTTTGCCATCGACAGCCCGGCGGGTACCATCATCCAGACCGGCGACTTCAAGATCGACTACACCCCGCTGGCCTGCGGCGTGACCGACCTGACCACGCTTTCGGAGTACGGGCAGAAGGGCGTGCTGGCCCTGCTGAGCGACTCCACCAACGCGGAGCGGCCGGGCTTTACGGCCACCGAGCAGAAGGTCGCCGCCGGTGTGCGCAGCCTGTTTGCCCGGGCACGGAACAAGCGGATCATCATCGCAACCTTTGCGTCCAATATCTACCGCGTCCAGCAGATCATTGATCTGGCCGTGGAGGATGGCCGCAAGGTGGCGTTCAGCGGCCGCAGCATGGTCAACAATACGGCCATGGCACAGGAGCTGGGCTATATGCACATCCCCGAGGGTACCCTCATCAGCGTGGAAGAGCTGAACCAGTACCCGCCTGAGCAGGTGGTGCTGATCACTACCGGCAGTCAGGGCGAGCCGCTGAGTGCGCTGTCCCGCATGGCGTCCTGCAGCCATCGTCAGGTGCGGGTCGGCCCGGGAGATTTCATCATCATTTCGGCCAACCCCATCCCCGGCAACGAGAAGAGCGTGACCAAGATCGTCAACGGCCTGCTCCTGCTGGGCGCAGAGGTCATCTATGAGAGTATGTATGACGTCCACGTTTCGGGCCACGCCTGTCAGGAAGAGCAGAAGCTGATGCTGACCCTGACCAAACCCAAGTATTTCCTGCCGGTGCACGGCGAGTACAAGCAGCTGAAGAAGCACGCGCTGACCGCCGCCAGCCTCGGCATTCCCACCAGCAACATCCTGATCGCGGAGAATGGCTCCAACGTCATCCTGACCAAGGATGAGATCAAGCTGGGCGAGCCGGTCACGGCCGGTGCCGTCATGGTGGATGGCCTCGGCGTCGGCGACGTCGGCAATGTGGTCCTGCGGGACCGCAAGCACCTGTCCGAGGATGGTCTGGTCATCATCGTGGCCACCGTGGACAGCAAGACCGGCAAAGTGCTGGCCGGTCCCGATCTGGTCAGCCGCGGCTTTGTCTATGTACGGGAGAACGAGAGCCTGATGGACGGTGCACAGAGCATCGTGGAAACGGCCCTCGACCGCTGCGTGGAGGAGCACGTCCGCGACTGGAACAGTGTCAAGACCCGGGTGCGGGAAGCTCTGAGCAGCTATATCTACCGCCGCACCAAGCGCAGTCCCATGATCCTTCCCATCCTGATGGAGGTCTGATTTTTCCGTACAGGCTGCCGGGCACACGGCCCCGGAACGCCGGCGGCAGGAGGCATATTTCATGAAAAAGAAACCAAGATGGACTCTGGAAATGCTGACGGTCAGTCTGGCGATCCTCTGCGGCCTGCTGGTGCTGGCCCTGCTGGTGGCACGCCCGGCGATCTGGCCGGTGCTGGCGGTACTGGTGGTGCTCTGGGGCATCGGCGTAGTGGTGTTCCGCTACAAGCTGCGCAGCTGGGTGGCCCGGTGGATCTGCGGCGGCGACTTCGGGAAATCCAAGGCGAAGTTCAGTCTGGAACCGCTGCCCCAGCCGGCGGCCGTCCTCTCGGGCGAAACGGTGCTGTGGTACAATGCCGCGTTCCGGGAGCGCATCTTAAAGGGCGGCGACCTGCTCATGAACCGGGTGCAGAAAGTCCTGCCCGGGCTGGATCTGCAGACCGCCCGCACGCCGGAGGGCCAGCAGCTGAATCTGGCCGACGGCGTATGGAACATCCACAGCTCCACCGTGCCGGGCAACGCCGAGTCCATGACCCTGCTGATCTTCAACGACGAAACGGCCCTGCGCAAAGTGGAGACCGAGTATAAAGCCAGCCGCCCGGGATATCTGGTCTTTCTCGTGGACGGCTACGACGATGTGTTCAGCGATATGCTGGACAGCGAACGCGCCCGCCTGCTGGAGGGCATCAACCGCGTCCTCGAGGAGATGATCGGGCGGGGCACCGGCTTTCTGCGCCGGGTGGCCAGCGGCCGGTATATCGCCGTGGTCGAGGAGCGGCAGATGGAGCAGTTTGCTCTGCGGGGTTACGATGTGCTGGATAAGATCCGCGCCCTTGACCCCAGTGTGAACCTGTCCATCTCCATCGGCATCGGCCGCGGAGCCAAGACCCTGCGGGAAGCGCAGGACATGGCGGTGCAGGCCCTTGATATGGCACAAGGACGCGGCGGCGATCAGGCCGCTGAGATGACCCCGGACGGCTTCACCTTCTACGGCGGCGTCAGCCACGGCGTGGAGAAGCGGAGCAAGGTCCGCAGCCGCATCGTGGCCGACCAGCTGGTGAAACTCATCAAAGAGGCCGACCATGTGGTCATCATGGGTCACCGGATGAGCGACCTTGACGCCATCGGCTCGGCCGAGGGCGTGCTGCGCATCTGCAAGATCTGCGACGTGCCGGCGGTCATTGCCGTCCGGAGGGACGCAACGCTGGCGGGAAGCCTGATCGACGCACTGGTGAAAGCCGGGCAGGAAGATGACTTCATCGACCCGAAGGGGGCACTTCCCATTATCTCGAAGCGGACCCTCTGCGTCGTCGTGGATACATATCAGGTCAATCTGGTCGAAAGCAAGGAGATCCTCGAGAAATGCGGCAAGGTGGCCGTCATCGACCACCACCGCAAGGGCGTGGGCTTCATTGAGAACCCGGCTCTGGTCTGCCACGAGCCGTATTCTTCCTCGGCCAGCGAGCTGGTCACCGAGCTGCTGCAATACGTCGGCAATCGGGACAACAAACCCAATCAGGTGGAGGCCGAGGGCCTGCTCTCCGGCATCATGCTGGACACCCGGGACTTCACCCTGCACACCGGCGTCCGAACCTTTGAAGCCGCCGCTGCGCTCCGCCGCTATGGTGCGGAGACCGAGCGGGTGCGCCAGCTCTTCGACGTGACGATGGTGGAATACAATGCCAAAGCTGCGCTGGTGGAAGCCGCGCAGATGTATAAGAACTGCGCCATCTCGGTGGGCGGCGAAGTGGCTCCCGAAGCCCGCGTCGCTGTGGCGCAGGCGGCCAACGACCTGCTGACCATCCAGAACGTGGAGGCCAGCTTCGTGGCCGTACAGGTGGGTACTGGCGTGAACGTCTCCGCCCGGAGCCTCGGCGCGGTGAACGTGCAGGTGATCATGGAGAGCTTGGGCGGCGGCGGCCACCAGACCATGGCGGCGGCACAGCTCAAGCACATCACCCCGGAAGCCGCCCGCGCCCGCATTCAGACCGCCATCGACCAATACCGGGAGTCGCAGAAAAAGAGCGGCCCCGATGAACTGAAACAGGAGAAACAACGATGAAACAGTATGATTACCTGATCGTAGGTGCCGGTCTGTACGGTGCCGTGTTTGCACACGAAGCAAAGAAGGCCGGCAAACGCTGCCTCGTCATCGACAAGCGGGACCACATCGCAGGCAACATTTATACCGAGCCGGTGGAGGGCATCAATGTCCACCGCTACGGTGCGCATATTTTCCACACCAACAACAAGGCCGTCTGGCAGTATGTCAACCAGTTCGCCGAGTTCAACCGCTACACCAACAGCCCGGTGGCCAACTACCACGGCGAGATCTACAATATGCCCTTCAACATGAACACCTTCAACAAGATGTGGGGCGTGGTGACGCCCGCTGAGGCCAAAGCCAAGATTGAGGAGCAGAAGGCGGAGGCCGGCATCACCGACCCGAAGAACCTCGAAGAGCAGGCCATCAGTCTGGTGGGTACTGACATCTACGAAAAGCTGGTCAAGGGCTACACCGGCAAGCAGTGGGGCCGCCCCTGCACCGAGCTGCCGGCCTTCATCATCAAGCGTCTGCCGGTCCGCTTCACCTACGACAACAACTACTTCAACGCGCTGTATCAGGGCATCCCCAACGGCGGCTATACCGCTATGGTCGAGAAGATGCTGGACGGCGTGGAGATCCGCCTGAATGTGGACTATCTGGCCGACAAAGCCGCACTGGATGCACTGGCCGAGATGGTCGTCTACACCGGCCCTGTGGATGCCTACTTCGATTACAAGCTGGGTGCCCTGCAGTACCGCAGCGTCCGGTTTGAGACCGAGGTGCTGGACACCGACAACTATCAGGGCAACGCCGTCGTCAACTACACCGACGCCGAGACCCCCTACACCCGCATCATCGAGCACAAGCATTTCGAGTTCGGCACCCAGCCCAAGACCGTCATCAGCCGGGAGTACAGTGCCGAGTGGAAGAAGGGCGACGAGCCGTATTACCCCGTCAACGACGAGAAGAACGGTGCGCTTTATGCTGAGTACAAGAAGATGGCCGACGCCGAGCCGAATGTGATCTTCGGCGGCCGTCTGGGAGAGTACAAGTACTACGATATGGACAAGGTGATCGAGGTCGCCCTGTCCGTGGCGGAGAAAGAGCTTGCCGAATAAGCACAATTGCTGTATACTAAAGTTACAAAACTGCACCTGACAAACAGGTGAGAAGTGAGGGATAACATCATGAAAGTGATTTTGCATCAGGACGTCAAGGGCATTGGCAAGAAGGACGAGATCCATGAGGTCTCCGACGGCTACGCCCGCAACTTTCTGTTCCCGCGCAAGCTGGCATCTGTGGCCGACGCAAGCGCAGTGAATATCGCACGCGGCAAAGAAGCTGCTGCGGATTTCCACGAGGCGGAGAATGTGGCCGCAGCGCAGGCTCTGGCCGCCAAGATCAACGGCAAGACCGTCGTCATCAAGGCCAAGGGCGGTGCATCTGGCCGTCTGCACGGCAAGGTCACCGGCAAGGAAGTGGCCGCAGCCCTGACCGAGCTGTGCGGTGCGCCCGTCGATAAGAAGAAGATCGAGATGGAGACCAAGGACATCAAGGACGCAGGCGTCTTTAATGGCAAGGTCCGTCTGCACGTCGGCGTTGTCGCTTCCTTCAAGATTCAGGTGGAAGTGGAGCAGGCCTAACATCTGCTTTGTCTGCGCCCCCTCACAGCAGGGGGCGTTTTTTGTGTAGGAGAACCCATTATGCCCAACGAACGACGCTATTCCAATGAACTGAATCTTGAGAGCGTAGGCATCAATCTGCCTTACAATATGCAGGCGGAGCAGAGCGTGCTGGGCGCGGTGCTGCTCAAGCCCGATACCCTGACCGATCTGGTCGAGATCATCAGGCCGGAGATGTTCTACACCCGGCAGAATTCCCAGATCTATTCCGAGATGCTGCGGCTCTTCACCAACGACCAGACCATCGACTTTGTGACCCTGCTGGACGCGGTCATCTCGGACGGCGTATTCCCCAGCGCGGACGATGCCAAGGTCTACCTGACCGGTCTGGCCGAGACGGTGCCCAGCATCTCCAACGTCAAGGCCTACGCCCAGATCGTGCAGGAAAAATATCTGGTCCGCCAGCTGATGGGCGTTGCAAAGGACATCCTCGAAGATGCCGGTGATGAGCAGGACGCCGACCTTCTGCTGGAAAACGCCGAACAGCGGATCTACGAGATCCGTTCCGGCCGGGATTCCAGTGCGCTGACGCCCCTTTCATCCAGCATGGTCGAAACCTTGACCAACCTGCAGAAGATCAGCGGCCCCGATGCCGACAAGTACAAGGGCATCCCCACCGGCTTCCGCCTGCTGGACACCGTGCTGACCGGCCTCGGCCGCGGCGACCTCATCATTCTGGCTGCCCGCCCCGGTATGGGTAAGACCAGCTTCGCCCTGAACATCGCCACCAAAGTTGCCATGCAGCAGAAGGTGCCGGTGGCCATCTTCAGCCTTGAAATGACCAAGGAACAGTTGACCAACCGCATCCTTTCGGCGGAAGCGGGCATCGACAGTCAGGCCTTCCGCACCGGTGCGCTCCGGGCCGAGGACTGGGAGTATCTGGCCCTCGCCACCGAAAAGCTCCACGATGCGCCCATCTATATGGACGACACCTCGGGCATCACCATCACCGAGATGAAGGCGAAGATCCGCCGGGTCAATCAGGACCCCTCCCGCCCCAATGTGGGCCTCATCGTCATCGACTACTTGCAGCTGATGACCACCGGCCAGCGCAGCGAGAACCGCGTGCAGGAAATCAGCTCCATCACCCGAAATTTGAAGATCATGGCCAAGGAAATGAATGTCCCCATCATCGCGCTGTCTCAGCTGTCCCGTGCGGTGGAAAAGCAGGGCAACAACTCGAGCCACCGGCCCCAGCTGTCCGACCTGCGCGACTCCGGTTCCATCGAGCAGGACGCCGACTGCGTTCTGTTCCTGTACCGCGATTCCTACTACGCCAGCCAGAACCCGGACGGCTCCGATGTGGACGCCGATACCGCCGAGTGCATCGTGGCGAAGAACCGCCACGGCGAGACCAGCACCGTGCCGCTGGGCTGGGATGGCGCACACACCCGGTTTATGGATGTGGATTTTAAACGCTGAGTATAGACTGAAATTTCCATGAAAGAACGATACAGCGAAATTCAGGCCCGGGTGGAGCGGTTCTGCCGGGAAGAAGGGCTGTTCCGGCCCGAAATGCCCGGCACGCCGGTGCAGATCGCGGCGGCGGTGTCCGGCGGAGCCGACAGCATGGCCCTGCTCCGGCTGCTGCTGGCGTTACAGCCGGTGTTCGGGTACGAACTCTCTGCTTGCCACATTAACCATGGCTTGCGGGGCGAAACTGCCGACCGGGACGAAGCGTTTGTCCGTACTGCCTGCGAGGAGCTGGGCGTGCCGCTGCAGGTGTTCCGGGCGGCAGAACTGGGGGAAATCCCGGCCCACCCCGGCGAGGACTGGGCGCGCCGCCTGCGCTACGGCTGCTTTGAACGCCTGCGGGCCGAAAACGGGATAACCCGGGTCGCAACCGCCCATACTGCTACCGATCAGGCCGAAACGCTGCTTTTCCGGCTGGCGCGGGGCACCGGGCTGCACGGTGCGGCGGGCATCCGCCCTTTGCGGGAGGGCTACTGCCGCCCGCTGCTCTGCCTGACCCGGCAGGAGACGGAAGCCGTCTGCCGGGAACTGAAGCAGAGTTGGGTGACCGACGAAACGAACGAGGGCGACGATTACGCCCGGAACCGTCTGCGCCATGGGGCGTTGCCGGCCCTCCGGTCGGCCAACAGCGCGGCGGAAGAAAATCTGGCCCGCTTCTGCGAGCGGGCGGCCCGCGCCGATGAATATTTTTCGCGTCAGGCTGAAAGGCTGCTCAATACTTCCCGAACCGGCGAAGGGCAGTGGCGGCTGGCGGATTTGCAGAACGCCGATCCGCTCATTCTGGAAACGGCCCTGCATAAGCTGGTGTCCCCCGAGCGGGATGCGGAAGAAAAGTACATCCGCCTGCTGGAACAGATCGTCCGGCAGGGGAGCGGGGCCGTGCAGATCACGGGGAACGTCCGGTTTGTCCTCGCGGGCGGGTGCTTGCGGCGGGAAACGCTGGAAACTCCGCCCGAGACGCAGCCATTTCAGATGCCGTTTCTGCCCGAAAACGGGGCCGAATACCGCCTGCCGGACGGCTGGAAACTGAAAACCCGGGTGTTCCCGGCTGCTTTTCCAGAAAAAACACAGGTCGTTCATAAAAAAGACTTAAAAAATCAGGCGGATTATGCTAGAATAATGATGTTATACCCTGCGCTTTGTCTGCGCAGCCGGTTGCCGGGCGATGGATTCCGGCCGGCCGGACGCGGACTGCGCAAGGAACTGCGCAAATGGATGAACGAGGCGAAAGTCCCGGCCGTCCAGCGCGAAATGCTGCCGCTGCTTGCGGCGGGCAGCGAGGTGGTATGGGTCTGCGGCGGAGGATTTGCCGACGGCCTTGCCCCCGATCCAAACACGAAGAAGATCCTTGAATTGGAATTGGAAAAAACGGAGGAATACGATCATGAGCATGAACGATGATATCAAGAACGTTCTGGTCTCGGAAGAGCAGCTCAAAGCCAAAGTCGCCGAACTGGGCGCACAGATCAGCAAGGATTACGCGGGCAAGAACCTTGTCCTCGTCTCGATCCTCAAGGGCTCGGTGGTCTTTATGGCCGACCTGATGCGCGCCATCAGCATCCCGTGCAGCATCGACTTCATGGTGGTGTCCAGCTATGGCGGCAGCAATACCACCACCAGCGGCCTCGTCAAGATCATCAAGGATCTGGACGGCGACCTCTCCGGCAAGGACGTGCTGATCGTGGAGGACATCCTCGATACCGGCGTCACCCTGTCGAACCTTGTGCCGATGCTCAAGA
This sequence comes from Eubacterium sp. CAG:38, assembly GCA_963660925.1. Lineage (GTDB taxonomy): Bacteria > Bacillota > Clostridia > Oscillospirales > Ruminococcaceae > Faecalibacterium. Next base: position 17,206 of record CAVKZS010000072.1, read on the forward strand.
TGCGGAATCCCAGCTCGGTCAAGATCTGCACCATCCTCGACAAGCCCAGCCGCCGCAAGGCCGATATCGCCCCGGATTACGAGGGCTTTCAGGTGCCGGACGAGTTCGTGGTGGGCTATGGCCTCGACTACGACGAGAAGTACCGCAACCTGCCCTATATCGGTGTGCTGAAGCCGGAAATTTACGAAAAGTAAGTAATATAACCAGAACTGGAGTTGATTTTTCTTGCAATCCAAACGTCCTCGTTTTAACCCGCTGATCCTTGCGATCGCGCTGGCTGTGGTGCTGATGCTCTGGTCGGTGCTGGGCAATACCACCGGCTCCACCAGCGGCTCGACCATGAGCTATTCCACGGTGGTGCATTACTTTGAGCACAATCAGGTCACCAGCTTCACGCTGGACCGCAACACCAGCGTCATCACCCTGAACCTGAAAGCAGGCGACCTGCCCCTGCCGGACACCACTTCGGTCTCCAGCGGCAGCGAGAGCACCGGCGGCCTGCTGAGCGGAATGTTCTCCACCTCGTCGGAGTCCACCGGCGCAGTCAAGGAGAATGACGGCACCGTGACCGTCCGCTACAAGCTGCCCTACGCCTACGTTTTCATTGAGAACGTGGACAAGTATATCGAGTCTTACGACGCAGCGAACCCCGATGCGCCCATGAGCTACGATTACACCTCCCTGAAAGAGACCATCCCTTGGATGGAGATCATCTTCTACCTCGGTATGCTGGGCTGCACCGGCTTCCTGCTCTTCTCCATGATGCGGGGCGGTGCCGGCGGCGGTGGCATCATGAACGTCGGCAAGGCGAAAGTCAAGGACGAGCATGAGAACAAAAAGACCGCCACCTTTGCCGATGTTGCCGGTGAGGATGAGGAAAAGGAAGAGCTGAAGGAAGTTGTCGAGTTCCTCAAGAGCCCCGACAAGTTCAACTCTCTGGGCGCACGCATCCCCCACGGTGTGCTGCTCGTCGGCCCTCCGGGTACCGGCAAGACCCTGCTGGCCCGTGCCTGCGCAGGCGAGGCCGGTGTGCCCTTCTACTCCATCTCCGGTTCCGACTTCGTGGAAATGTACGTCGGCGTCGGCGCGTCCCGTGTCCGTGATCTGTTTGACAAGGCCAAAAAGACCATGCCCTGTATCATCTTCATCGACGAGATCGACGCCGTGGGCCGTCAGCGCGGTGCCGGTCTGGGCGGCGGCCACGACGAGCGCGAGCAGACCCTGAACCAGCTGCTGGTCGAGATGGACGGCTTCGAGGCCAACGATGGCGTCATCGTCATGGCGGCCACCAACCGTGCCGACATTCTGGATAAGGCCCTGCTTCGTCCGGGCCGCTTCGACCGTCAGGTGTACGTCGGCCTGCCCGACGTCAAGGGCCGTGAGGAGATCCTGAAAGTCCACACCAAGAACAAGCCCTTGGCACCGGATGTCTCTCTGAAAGTTATCGCACAGCGCACCGCAGGATTTGCGGGTGCTGATCTGGAAAACCTCGTCAATGAGGCTGCTCTGCTGGCTGCCCGCCGCAGCCGCAAGGCCATCACCATGGAGGACATCGAGGAAGCTTCGATGAAGGTCATGGCCGGCCCCGAGAAGAAGAGCCGCGTCGTCACCCCCGAGGAAAAGAAGCTCACCGCTTACCACGAGGCAGGCCATGCCGTGGCCGGCTTCTACTGCAAGCATCATCCCCGCGTCCACGAGATCACCATCATCCCCCGCGGTCAGGCCGGCGGCTACACCATGTATCTGCCCGAAAAGGACCGCAGCTACGTCACCAAGGGCGAGATGTTCGAGGACATCGTTTCCAGCTTGGGCGGCCGCGTGGCCGAACAGCTGATCCTTGAGGACATCTCCACCGGTGCCTCCAACGACCTGCAGCAGGCCACCAACATCGCCCGCCAGATGATCACCAAGTACGGCTTCTCCGAGCGGCTTGGCCCTGTGGTCTACGGCACCTCGCAGGAAGAGACCTTCCTTGGCCGCGATCTGGGTCAGGGCAAGGGCTACAGCGAGACCACCGCTGCCGAGATCGACAGCGAGATGCGGGATATCATCGACGAGGCTTACGAGACCTGCCGCCGCACCCTGACCGAGCACATCGACCAGCTGCACGCGCTGGCACAGGCTCTGATGGAGCGCGAGAAGCTGAACGAAACGGAATTCAATACCATCATGGCGGGCGGTACGCTGCCGCCGCGTGAGGGCGACGAGGCTCCCAAGGCCGAGGAGACCGCACCGGCCCAGCCGTCGGTGACGCCGGTGGAGACCGCCGAACCCGCAGAGCAGGCAGAGTCTGCCGAAACTGCCGAGCTGGGCGAGCAGATGCCCGACCCGGAGCAGGACGCCCAGCAGGGTGAATAACCACGGAAGGAGCGAGTGTTGTGGAGGAAAATTTTGAACCGGTAGCCCATACCCGGGCCAACTATTACACCCCCGGCAGCCCGGTGCAGTTCGTCTGCGTGGAGCTGCTCAAGGGCGAGGTCAGTGGCGACCATGCAGTCTGCCTGACCTTTAAGAACATTTCCCGTGTGACGCTGACGGCTCTGGAAATCCACTTCAAGTGCAAGGGCGTGGATGGCGTGATCCTCTGCGAGGACGAGTTCGAGTACAGCGGCCTCGAGGTCAAGCCCGGCGAGAGCTTTGGCATGGACGATGCCGTGTTCGTGACCCAGAAGGCCATTACCAGCGTGGACGTTTCCCTCAAGAACGTCTACAACGGCAAACGGGTCGTCCATCTGGACAGCATCAAGCGCGTTCGTCTGCCGTCGCCCCGCCGCCTCAGCCCCGAACTGCAGAAAGCCCTCGAGACCCGGATGAACCGGCAGGGCCTGCGGTATATGCCGCAGGTGTTCGAGAACGGCTGGTACTGTGCCTGTGGTGCCTTCCACCCGAAGGAAGAGGACACCGTCTACTGCACTGAGTGCGGCTGTGACCGCATCCTGCTGCAGAACGCGCTGAACACCCTGCTCCAGCCGGAGCAGAAAAAGCCGGTGCAGCCCAGCGAACCCGCTGTGGCACCGGCCCGTCAGCCTGCTGCGGCCCCCGAGGAACCGACCCGTGTGGTGGGCGCGGCACAGGCCGAGGCCACCCGCGTGATGCCCAGCCGCCCGAGCAAACCGGCCGACATCGAGCCGCCGGTCTCCTTTGCACCGCCGCTGGAGCCGGTGCAGGACAACGGGGAACACACCCGCATTCTGGATGCGTCTCTGAGCCGCCCCGCTGCCCCGAAGAACGATCCCGTGCCCACCGATGGCACCCGGGTCATCCCGCAGGAGTTCCGCAAATCCACGCCCGCACCTAAGGCGCAGCCGCTGCCCGAGGAAGAAGAGGACGAAGAGGATGTCGAGAACGCCCGCGACAGCGTGGCCGAGACCCTGATCCGCTGGGTGCCGCCCATCACGGCCATCATCTGCGCCGGCATCGCCCTGTGGGGATTTGTGTACTATCAGTTTGTTCTGTAAATAAAACGTGAGAACGGAGGGGGCCAAGGCTTCCTCCGTTTTTGGTTAAGGAGAGATTTTATGTCCGATGAATCGCTGCAAATTGCGTTTGAGATCAAGACCACCTGCGACGAGATCAGCCGCCGGCTGCTCCGCTGGCACTGGGAGAAAAAGCCGGGCAACCACAGCCTTGATGCCCTGCTTCAGCACATCGCCCAGCGGCAGAAGGAAAGCCCCGACTACTACGACCGCCTGCCCGATCTGAGCGGCAAGACCAGCTGGCAGCAGCTGGATACCACCCTCTGTATGCGGGTGCTGCTGGACCCTGAGAAAGATGCTTCCCGCCCGCTGGATCTGCTGGGGAATACCCCGCATCCGTCGGCGGCGCGCCGGGCCTGCAATGCCATCCGCACGGCCCGCAACGAGGCCGCCCACGCCTCGGATGCCCGGGAGGGCGCACAGGCGGCCATCCTCTTCAATGAGGCCGTGGAGAGCCTCGAAGAAGGCTATGCAGGCACGGCCTTCAAGACCGCCGAGCTGGAACAGTATTACCGGCAGGCCGAGGACTATCTGAGCCGGTGCGGGGCCGGGAAGAGCGCGGAAGCCAAAGCCGAACGTTCCGAACGGCGCAGCGCGGACGAATCGACAGGCCGCAGAAGCAATTCCGGCAGCCGGTCGGGTGCGCAGAGCCGCACCTCGGGCCGGAAAACCGGCTCCGCCAGCCGCAATTCCCAGAACCGGCAGGGCAGCAAGTCCGGCCGGAACACCCAGAACACCCGCAGCACCGGCCGGAAGAACACCCGCCGCAAGAAGCGGGATGCCGGGCCGAACCGCGCTGTCGTGATCCTGCTGCTGCTCATCGCACTGGTGGGTCTGCTGGCCCGGGCCATCGGCATGGGGCTGCTGTTCCATTAAAGAGATTTCATCTGAACGAACCGTTACCGGAAATTTTCCGGGAATTGCTTGCGAAACGGCTTCCGGGGCTGTATAATGCTGTTGAAATGGATTTCAATGGAAGACAAAGGGCAGGCGAACGACAAATGACCATCCACGATATTGCAAAAATGGCAGGCGTATCCAGCGCAGCCGTCAGCCGTTACCTCAACGGCGGGCCGCTGAGTGCGGAAAAGCGTGCGCTGATCCAGTCGGCCATCGAGCAGACCGGCTACCGTCCGGACACGGCGGCGCAGACCCTGCGTACCGGCAAGGTGCGGCAGATCGGCGTGGTGGCCCCCAGCCTGAACTCCCAGTCGGTCAGCCGGGTGGCGGCGGGCATTGCCGAGGAGCTGGAAGCGGCGGATTATCTGATGCTGCTGGCCAACTCTGACGGCGACGAGGCCAAGGAACTGCGGTATCTGGACGCGCTGGAACGCAACCACACCGCCGGCATCATCCTGATGGGGACGGTCTGGACCCCGGCCCTTGCCAAGGCGGTCGCGGCCTGCGATGTGCCGGTGGTGGTCACGGGGCAGAAATTTCCCGAGGTGCCCTGCGTCTGCAACGATGACCGCGCCGCCGCCCGGGAACTGGCCCAGCGGATGCTGGCCCGCGGCCGGAAAAAGCTGGTTTACCTCGGCGGCCCCGAACGGGACACCGCCACCGGTTCGGAACGGCGGCAGGGTGTGCAGGACGCGCTGACCAACGCCGGGCTGGACGGCGAGCATCTGACATGGATCTGCTGCAACGCTTTTACTTACGAAGAAGGTTTGCGCTGCATGAAAGAACTGCTGGCTGTTTGCCCGGAGCTGGACGGCGTGGTCTGTGTCACCGATACGGTGGCTCTGGGTGCGTTGACAGCCCTGAAAGCCGCCGGGAGAATGGTCGGCGGGGACGTCAGTCTGGCCGGTATCGGCGACAACTGGGCGGATGCAGTGGCGGAACCGGCCCTGACCACGGTGCATTTCTATCAGGATCAGATCGGCGTCGAAGCTGCCCGGATGCTGCTGGAAATGATCCGCGAAAGCAAAAATGAGAAGAAGGAACGCCCGCTGCGTCAGCTGACGCTGGGCTATACACTGGTCGAGCGCGGCTCGATCTGAATACAGAAGGATAAGAAGAGATGGAGAAAAAACTGGTTTTTCTGGATGTGGACGGCACACTGCTGCCGCCGGGTGAGATGCAGGTGCCGCAAAGCGCACTGGACGCCCTGCACAAGGCCCGTGCTAACGGCCACAAGATGTTCCTCTGCACCGGGCGGAACCTCGGGCTGACCAAGCCGCTGCTCCGGCACGGCTTTGATGGGTATATCTGCAGTGCGGGCGGTTATGTGGTCTGCGGCGGCGAAGTGCTGGTGAACATCCCCATGAAACCGGCGCAGGTGGACGGCCTGCGGAAGGTGATGGGGGAGCACGGCATCGAATGCACCCTCGAGACCCGGGACGATACCTACGGCGGCGTGAAGATGATCGAGCGGTTCGCGTCTCATTTCCCCAGCGACGGCACCGCAAACAGCGAGGCCGAACGCTGGAAGAAGATGATGGAGTTCGGGATGACCATCCGCCCCATTGAGGACTACAACGGCGACCCGGTGTACAAGATCGTTTACATTGCGGGCAGCATGGACGACTTGGCCGAACCCAAGCGGCAGTACGAGGATCAGTTCGTGTTCTGTGAGAACAACGTGAATCCCCGGGCCGGTGTGGTGAACGGCGAGCTCATCAACCGCAAGTTCAACAAGGGCACCGGCATCAAGGCCATCTGCGCCCATCTGGGTGTGCCGCTCTGCGATACCATCGGTTTCGGCGACAGCGACAACGACCTGCAGATGACCGATGTGGTCGGCATCAGCTATTGTATGGCCAACGGCACCGAGAGCCTGAAAAAGCTCTGCGACCGTGTGTGCCCCTCTGTCAAAGAGGACGGCATCGCCAAGGCGTTTGCAGAATTGGGACTTATTTGAACATAGAAAAATCCCCTGAAATCGTACGATTTCAGGGGATTTTTGTGCGTTTTAGTAGTGCAGCTGCTCTGCAGTCAGTGCTTCCAGCACGGGCAGCATGGCGGCGGCTTCCGCCTTGGCTGCGGGCAGGTCCATGTCGCGGTAGTTGCCGCACTCCACTTCGCTGGCACCGGGCACGTCGCCCTCAAAGGCGGCCATGAAGCGGAAGCTTTCCACGGTCAGGGCCAGAGCCTCGGCAGGGGTCAGGCCGCGGGTCAGCAGGTAGAACCCGGTGCGGCAGCCCATCGGCCCGACGTAGATCACGCCGTCCTTGTAAGAGCTGTTCCGGGCGTAGGTCGCAAACAGGTGTTCCAGCGTGTGGGCGGCACCGGTGGAGAGATAATCGCCCTGATTGGGCTTCTTCATCCGGATGTCCCAAGTCAGCACGTCGCCGTCCTGACGGCTCAGGTACATTCCCCGCTGGAGCTTGGTGTGATCGACGCAGAAACTGGCAATGCGTTCCATTCCGTTCACCTCGTGCGGGCCGGATCAGGCCTGCAGACGCTGGACGCTGCCGTGTGCGCAGTCCACAGCGACCATCAGGCCGTCGCGGATGTGGGAGGTAGCACCGGCGGCACCCACGATGGTGGGCTTGAGCAGAGCCTTGCCAGCGATGGCGGCATGGCTGTTCAGGCCCGGCTCCTCAACGACCAGAGCGGCGGCGTCGCGGACGTAGCTCAGCATCTCGTTGGTGGTGGAGGGCACGACCAGAACCATGCCGGGCTTGAACTTGGCGCGGATCTCCTCGAGGGTGTGGCAGACGCAAGCCTTGCCGGTGGCATTGGACAGGGTGGAACCCTCGGGGCCGATGCCGACGCCGCTGGACAGGCAGTTGCCGATCATGTGGATCTTGATCATGTTGGTGGTGCCGGACACGCCCACGGGGACGCCGGCGGTGACAACGGCCAGCTCGCCGTCGTGCAGATAGCCGTTTTTCTTGGCCAGCGCGGTGGACTTCTCGATCAGTTCGTCGGTGCTGTGGGCCAGCTCCATCATCAGCGGGGTGATGCCCCAAGAGATGGCCAGCTGACGCTGCACCTGCTCGGCCATGACGCAGGCGATGATGGGCTGTGCCGGGCGGTACTTGCTCAGCAGGCGGGCAGTGGTGCCGGACTCGGACACGGTGACGATGGCCGAAGCATTGACGTCTGCAGCGGTCAGGCAGGCAGCATGAGCAGTTGCGTCGCTGACGCTGATCTTGCCGGTGACGGAAGCACGGGTCAGGCGGCGGTCGATATAATGAGGCTCGTTCTCGGTGCGCTCCGCAATGGCGGACATGGTCTTGAGGGCCTCAATGGGATAATCGCCGGCAGCGGTCTCGCCGGAAAGCATGATGGCAGAGGTGCCGTCGTAGATGGCGTTTGCCACGTCGGAGATCTCGGCACGGGTCGGGCGGGGGTTGACCATCATGCTGTCCAGCATCTGGGTGGCGGTCACGATGGGCTTGCCGAAGGAGAAGGAGCGGTCGATGACGCTCTTCTGGATGCCGGGCAGCTCGGTGAAGTCGATCTCAACGCCCAGATCGCCGCGGGCGACCATGACGGCGTCGGCAGCGGAGAGGATGCTGTCGATGTTGTCCACGCCCTCGCGGTTCTCGATCTTGGCGATGATCCGGATCTTGGAGTCGTACTCGTTGAGCAGGTTGCGGATGTCGTACACGTCCTGTGCGCAGCGCACGAAGGAAGCGGCGATGAAGTCGAAGCCCTGCTCCACGCCGAAGATGATGTCCTCACGGTCCTTCTGGCTCAGGTACGGCATGGACAGGTGGACGCCGGGGACGTTGACGCCCTTCTTGTTCTTGATCTTGCCGTTGTTCAGCACTTCGCAGACGATGTCAGTGTCGCTGACGGACAGGATGCGCAGCTTGATCAGGCCGTCGTCCAGCATGATGGTGCCGCCCTCGGCGACGTCCTGCGGCAGATCCTTATAGGTGATGGAGCAGATCTCCTTGGTACCCTCGACCTCACGGGTGGTCAGGGTGAACTTCTGGCCGGCTTCCAGCATCTCGACGCCGTTCTTGAACTCCTTCAGGCGGATCTCAGGACCCTTGGTGTCCAGCAGTGCAGCGACCGGCTTGCCCAGCTCGGCACGGATGGCCTTCAGGTTGTCCAGACGGCCCTTGTGCTCCTCATGGGAGCCGTGGGAAAAGTTGAAACGGGCCACATTCATGCCGTTGGCGACCAGCTCGCGCAGGACGCCGTCCTTATCGGTAGAAGGGCCAAGGGTGCAGATGATCTTCGTTTTTCTCATACAGTATACCTCCAACATCTCTCTTAACTTACAAACTCACTCTATCTTGGCACAGCGGGCCGCTTTGCCTGCCCGCCGTCTCTGCCGGATGCCTTCACGGTTGCCCCGGCAGGGGATGACTTCCATATGGCTTCTCAATTGCTTTTTGAAAACCATACCATCTTATATTATAATCCGTTGGATACAATAGAGCAAGTGAAATCTTTGCAAAGAACCATTAAAGATTTGATAAGGGAATGGAAATTGCCGGAGAAAGCCAAAAAGAATTTGCACACAGATGATTTTTATGGTATGATGAAGCTGAAGATCCGAATAGCCGCCGTAACTGCCAAGAGAAAGAGAGCCGTAGGATGAACGAGCCAGCGAAAGACCTTGACTTTGACCGCAAGCATCAGGAAGATCTGGAACGCATCCGAAATTTTCGGCTGATGGACGATGACTTTATGAGCAAAGTCTTTGAAGATAAGACTTGTGCGGAGTTTCTGCTGAAAATCATCCTGAACCGTAATGATTTGACAGTGCGGGAAGTTCACATCCAGCATGATATCAAGAACTTGCAGGGCCGTTCGGTGCGACTGGATATCCTCGCGGTGGATGAACAGAACCGGGCCTATAATATTGAAGTCCAGCGCAGCGACCGGGGAGCCGGAGCAAAGCGAGCACGGTATAACAGCAGTCTATTGGACGCCAACCTGACCCAGCCGGGCGATATATACGATGCGCTGAACGAGACATACATCATCTTTATCACAGAAAACGATGTGTTGCGGTATGGACTGCCGATCTACCACATTGACCGGATGATCCGGGAGGTAGATGAGCCATTTGGAGATCAGGCGCATATCCTGTTTGTGAATTCCCAGATCAAAGATGAGACGGCTTTAGGCAAACTGATGCACGATTTTTCCTGCACTGACCCGAAGGATATGAAATATCCGGTCTTGGCAGAGCGGGTAAAATACTTCAAAGAAGATACGAAGGGAGTGACGACCATGTGCAGAGCACTGGAACTGATGAGAGACGAGACCAAGCATGAAAATAAATTGGAGATCGCAGGACGTCTGCTGGCATCGGGCAAAATGACCTACGAAGAGATTGCCGAAATGGTTGAACTGCCGGTATCGGAAGTGAAAGCTCTGGATACAAAGAGGTCGGCCTGATCGTACTGGAAACCGAAAATGACACTCACATTCCCGGAAAAGGACATTCCGGGGACGTGGGTGTTTTTATATAAACTGGCTTTCCACAAACCGCTTGCGAAAAGACGCGGCCTCGCATATAATAGAGACAAATAAAAGTCTCACTTCTCCGGGAGGACGCTGTGTACAGGCTCCCGGCGGGGGAGACGGAAAACGGAGAAAAAAGAATATGGAAAAACGTGTTTTTCTGATCGTTCTGGACAGCTTCGGCATCGGCGCAGAGCCGGACGCCGCAGACTTCGGCGATGAGGGCACCAACACCCTCGGGGCCATCGCCAAGCACCCCAATTTCCACTGCCCCAACCTGCAGAAGCTGGGAATGTTCAACATCGATGGCGTGACCGCCGGTGAGAAGTGCGACGCCCCCATTGGCGCGTTTGCCCGTCTGCGGGAGCAGAGCATGGGCAAGGACACCACCATTGGCCATTGGGAGATCGCCGGTGTGGTCAGCCCGAAACCGCTGCCGACCTTCCCCAACGGCTTCCCGGAGGAGCTGATCCACGAGTTTGAGGAAAAGACCGGCCACAAGGTCCTCTGCAACAAGCCTTATTCCGGCACGCAGGTGCTCAAGGATTACGGCGAGCAGGCCATGAAGGAGAATGCCCTCATCGTCTACACCAGCGCGGACAGCGTCTTTCAGGTGGCCGCCAACGAGGAACTGGTGCCCGTGCATGAGCTGTACCGGTACTGCGAGATCGCCCGCGAGATGCTGAAAGGCGAGTACGGTGTGGGCCGCGTCATTGCCCGCCCCTTCCTCGGCCATACGGCAGATACCTTCTACCGCACCACCAACCGCCACGACCTGAGCCTTAAGCCGCCCCGCAAGACCATGCTCGACCTGCTGAAGGACGCTGACAAGGACGTGATCGCCGTCGGCAAGATCTTCGACATCTTCGACGGCGAAGGCGTTACCGAGAAGATCAAGACCACCGGAAACACCAACGGCATCGCCTTCACCAAGGCCCTGCAGACCCGCGACTTCGAGGGTCTGGCCTTCGTGAATCTCGTCGATTTTGATATGCTCTACGGCCACCGCCGCGATGTGGCAGGCTATGCCGCCGCCGCCACCGAGTTCGATCGGTTCCTTGCCGACTTCATCCCCGGAATGCGGGAGGGCGATCTGCTGATGGTCACTGCCGACCACGGCTGCGACCCGTCCTACACCAAGACCACCGATCACACCCGCGAATATGTGCCTTACCTCATCTGCGGCAAACACGTCAAGCCGGGCGTCGATCTGGGCACCAAGCTCTGCTTCGGCACCATCGCCCACACCATCTGCGACTATTTGGGCGTGGATGCGTCCGGTCTGGACGGTCAGAGCGTGCTGAGTGACATCCTGCAGTAACGGGTTTCGGACTTTTTTCACGTTTTGTCTATTGTATTCCGCCCGCCCGGGTGGTATCCTAAGTGCATTGATGGAAAAAACCGGGCGAGGCCCGAACCGATAAAATGTGGGAGAAACACTGATGCAGAAAAAAACGATCCGACGGCTGGCCGCAGCCGGTGTTCTGAGCGTCGCAGTGGCGGCAGTACTGGTCTGGGCAGGGAACCGTGATACGGGCGAGAGTCTGACCTATAATGAGCTGCTGGCTCTGGCCGGAGATGAAGAAGCGGCGGCTTCGGTGGAAGCGGAACTGGAGGTGTCTTCGGACCTCGAAGAGGACAGTGCTTTGAGCCGTCTGCTGGAAGAGCTCGAAACGGAAGATGCGTCGTCGGCATCGGAAGAAGCCGACAGTGCCATTTCTGAAGAAAATGCCGCCTCGGAGATGGAATCGGAGGCCAGCACCTCTTCAAAAACCTCCTCGGTGATGTCCAAGAGCGAGGCGGTTTCTTCGTCAGCATCATCCAAGGTTGCCAGCAGCGCGGTGAGCGGTGCGTCTCATTCGACGGCTGCACCCGACCGGGAGTATTCCTCGTCCGGCAGTTCCCACACGGCCTCCAGTGCCGCCCATTCGACGGCAGCAAGCTCGTCTCATGCGGCGTCGTCGCATTCCACGGTTTCCAGCAGTGCCGAAAAGACCTGCGACGAGCAGCTGGCCGAGTGCATCCGGAAGATCGAAGCCCTCCAGACCCGCAGCGAAAAAGAGCTGTACGGCATCATCTATGAGGCGTTTGATGAGTATATGTCCCATCCGGCTTCGGAGCGGAATCTGATGCTCAAAGTTTCAGTCGTCCTCTCCAAGAGCGGCGAGCTGAACAAGGCTCAGAGCAAGTGCGACAAGGAGTTCAAGGAGATCGTCACCGAGATGCGGAAGATCCTCAAGGACAACGGCCGGGATCAGACCCTCGCGGACGAGGCAGAACGCACCTATAAGCAGAAGAAAAACGCCATGATCAAGGAACTCACCGATCAGGCGTACAGCGGCGGCGACGGCAGCGGGCAGTCCGGAAAATGGCTGGCCGAAAAAGCCGGAAAACTGTCCTGAGCATCTTTTTAGAAAAGTACAGCCGGAACTGGCAGAGAAATCTGCTGGTTCCGGCTGTTTTTGTGGTCATAACCACCGCGAGGAGCGGCGGATTCTGGTATACTGATGCCATCAAAAGAAGGAGCGTGGAGAATATGATCCGTAAAATCATTCACATAGACGAGGAAAAGTGCAACGGCTGCGGGGCCTGTGTGACCGCCTGCCACGAGGGAGCTATCGGGCTGGTGAACGGCAAGGCCAAGCTGATGCGGGATGATTACTGTGACGGCTTCGGCGACTGTCTGCCCGGCTGCCCCACCGGTGCTATCACCTTTGAGGAGCGGGAAGCGGCTGCCTACGACGAGCAGGCCGTGCTGGAAAACAAGCAGAAGAAAGCCGCCGCCGCACAGCCGGCCTTTGGCGGATGCCCGGGCAGCCGGATGCGCCAGTTCAATCGCGATACTGGTGCCGCCGCCGTCCAGACCCCGGCCAATCTCGCCTCCCAGCCCTCGCAGCTGGGCCAGTGGCCCTGCCAGATCAAGCTGGTGCCGGTCAATGCGCCCTACTTCAATGGGGCTAAGCTGTTGATCGCTGCCGACTGCACCGCTTACGCCTACGCGAACATCCATCAGGAGTTCATGCGGGGCAAGATCACCCTCATCGGCTGTCCCAAGCTGGACGATGTGGATTATAGCGAGAAGCTGACCCAGATCATTGCCAACAACGATATCAAGAGCGTCACTGTCCTCCGGATGGAAGTGCCTTGCTGCGGCGGTCTCGAGCACGCCGCCGTCACCGCCCTCAAGAACAGCGGCAAGTTCATCCCGTGGCAGGTCGTGACCTTCTCGGTGGATGGAAAGATTCTGGAACGGTAAGCCCGCTCAGTCTGCTTCGCGGACAGCTCCCCCGGAGGGGGAGCCACTGGCGTATCGGGCTGGCCCACGCTGATTGAACAAAGCTTCTCATAACGAAAAATACCGGGCCTTGACAAAAGTATATACCATGATATATACTGAACATACAGGGAGGTGTTTTCAATGATGACTGCAAAACTGTTTGAGAATGGCCGGAGTCAGGCGGTACGTCTGCCGAAGGAGTGCCGGTTCAATGGCGACGAAGTAATGGTCAACAAAGTCGGCGATGTGGTGATCCTGATGCCGAAGGAAAATAAGTGGTCCGGCTTCCTGAACAGCCTTGATTTGTTCTCAGAGGACTTCATGCGTGATGGCCGGGAACAGCCTGCAGTGCAGGAGAGGGAAGCTTTATGAAGTATATGCTGGACACCAACATCTGCATCTACGCCATCAAGCATAAGCCGCCGGAGGTGATCCGGAACTTTCTGAAACATGACCCGGACGAAATGTGCATCTCGGCCATTACCTATGGCGAGTTGATGCACGGCGTGGAGAAAAGTCAGGCCGTGGAGCGCAACCGGGTGGCGATCACGTTGTTTCTGTCCTCCATTGCGATCCTGCCCTTTGACCACTACGCGGCAGAGGAATACGGAAAAGTGCGGGCAGATCTGGAACGCAAGGGGACGCCCATCGGCCCAATGGATATGCTCATTGCCGGCCATGCCCGATCGGAGGGGCTGATCCTTGTGACCAACAATACCCGCGAGTTTTTCCGGGTGCCCGGTCTGACCGTAGAAGATTGGACAATAGAATAAAAATGCCGGGCCTTGTTGTCCAGATTCACAGGTGTGATGCCGTGAATCCAGACCGCAGGGCCCGGTTGTTTTTGCTTGTGGTAGAAAGTTGACCGGCCTGCCAAGGACTCTCCCTTTGCGGAAAGACTCCCTCCGGCCGGAGGGAGATGTCGCGCTAGCGACAGAGGGAGGAATCTGGCGAGCGAAGCGAGACTGAGAGGGCTAACGCAACTTCTGAATAAACTCCGAAAAGCTCTCCAAAGCCTGACGGATCTGGACAAAAGCGGCCACATCGTCGTCGGACATCCGGGAGGTGGGGGCGACGATGACCGTCTCGGCGGCGGTGAGGGCACCGTTCAGCTCGACGGTGACTTGATGTTCCGGGATGGTCAGCAGGACGTGAAGCGGCGTGCTGTCGGCAAACAGGCTCTTGAGAGGCAGGCCGACGATCAGGACCGGCCCGTTGGCGTCGGCGGAAGGGAGCTGGTAATAGGTGTAGCCGTCCAGTGCGTTGTCGGGCGTAACCTTCTGCAGGGTGGACAACGCCAGCGAAAAGCCGGTCATGTCCTGCATCTCGACGTCCTGCAGTTCCACGCCCAGCACCTGCGCCAGCTGGGTCTGGGAAATGTAGCTGCCGAGGTTCCACGAGGGCAGCACCAGCCCGGCCAGCGGGTAGGCGTCGGTGATGCCCTGACGCAGGACGGAGTAAAGCTGGCCTGCGTCGTAAAGGGTCTCGTCCGAGTCAATGTAGATCCGGGTGAAAGGCGCGGAAGAGCCTTTGGCGGAGAGGGCCAGCTGGATCTTGCCGGAGGCATATTGGCCGGTGACCGTGCCCTCGGTGGCCCCGACGGTGTTCAGAATGCCGTACAGCGCGGGGGTCTCGGCGGCAGTGGAAGTGACCCGGTAAGTGCAATCGAATGTGCCGCCGGTCTGCAGAGCTTTCACCTTGTGGGACAGCAGGCCGTAGACCGTGCCCGCGGCGACGGCGCAGATCAGCAGCAGGCAGACCACCACGATGACGATGGCCCGGGAACGCTTTTTGGAAGAGGCAGAAGCCATAAAATGTCCTCCTTATCCTGAGAAGTTTGTGATGATTGAGAGCAGCAGGGAGTTGAAGCAGTGGATTCTTGGCTCTCCCTTTGGGAGAGCTGTCACCGAAGGTGACTGAGAGGGCTGCACGCTTCCACAAACCGGTCAAAAATCGCCTGCTGGCGGGGATCGGCGTCGCTGAGACGTTCGGGATGCCACTGGACACCGAGGCAGAAGGATGCCTCCGGCAGTTCCAAAGCCTCCACGAAACCGTCCTCGCTGAGGGCCGAGAGGGTCAGACCGGGCGCGATCTTCTTCGCGGCCTGATGGTGCTGGCTGTTGACCAGCAGGGTCTTGGGGGCGTCGGCACCCAGAAGCTTTTCTAATAAGGTGCCATGCCGGACGGTGACGGTGTGGACTTTGCACCAATGGTCGTTGTGGGGCACACCGGCCAGCGGTTTGATGTCCTGATAGAGCGTTCCGCCGAGAGCGACGTTCATCAGCTGGACGCCCCGGCAGATGCCGAGAATGGGCTTGTCGGCCTTGAGAAAGGCATGAAACAGCTTCGGCTCGGCAGCATCCCGCAGCAGATTCGGTACGCCGCAGGCCGGGTCGCGTGCTTCGCCGTAGAGGGCGGGCTCGATGTCGCCGCCGCCCGGCAAAAGCAGCCCCGGGTACTGCAGGGCCTCGGCCACCGCTTCGTCGGGGTCGTCGAGGTCGATCCACCGGAACTGCGCCCCAGCGCGGGACAGGCTGTCGATGTAGCGGATCTGGGCCGGTGTCAGCTCCGGCTCTTTGTTCATCCGTGGGATGGCGATTGTAACTGAAGACATTTGAAATCCTCCATGATACGTTTCCATACTGCCAAAGGCTCCCCTACAAGGGGAGCTGTCTGCGAAGCAGACTGAGAGGTTGGATAAGTGATGGCTTTGGATTCACGACTGCTCTGTCCAACCTCTCCGTCATCGCTGCCGCGATGCCACCTCTCCTAGTAGGAGAGGCTTTGGCAAAAACAAAAACCCGGAACCAACAGGTTCCGGGCTATTTGGCGGAAAGATGGGGATTCGAACCCCAGAACGCTTTTGACACGTTACACGATTTCCAGTCGTGCGCCTTAGACCAGCTCAGCCATCTTTCCACATCTTCTGTTCTTCACTGTTGGGCCGTGACCCTCGGTGCTCCACTATAATACACGAACACCCGGGTTTTGTCAAGGATTTTTTCAAAAAAATTTGTATTTTCTCAAAAACGACGCAGATACGTTCCGACAAATTGCGCACCCCTTTTGCACCCCTGCAAAACCCCGCCGAAAACCCTTGACGACGGCGCAAAAGGGGGCTATGATGAGGGCAGAGAGTATGCGGAATGGGAGAAATTCCGCAGGAATGGAATCCAACAAGGAGGAAAACGAGTATGAATTATTCAGAAGTGTTGGAGAACGCACGGCAGTGCATCGGCAAGTACTGCAAGGCCTGCCCGGTCTGCAACGGCGTGGCCTGCAAGAACCAGATCCCCGGCCCCGGTGCCAAGGGCGTGGGCGATACGGCCATCCGCAATTATAATAAGTGGGCCGAGATCCGGGTCAACATGGACACCCTCTGCGAGAACGGCACCCCGGATACCAGCGTGGAGCTGTTCGGCCAGAAGTTCAAGTATCCCTTCTTCGCCGGCCCGGTGGGTGCGGTCAACCTCCACTACTCCGATGCCTACACCGATATGACTTATAACGACGTGCTGGTGAAAGCCTGCGCCGAGAACGGCATTGCCGCGTTCACCGGCGACGGCACCAACCCCGACGTGATGACCATGGCGACCAAGGCCATCGGTGCAGCAAACGGCTGCGGCGTGCCCACCATCAAGCCGTGGAACATCGACACCATCAAGACCAAGATGGAGCAGGCCAAGGCCAGCGGATGCTTTGCCGTGGCTATGGATGTGGATGCGGCGGGTCTGCCCTTCCTGAAGAACATGACCCCGCCGGCCGGCAGCAAAAGCGTCACTGAGCTGAGGGAGATCGTGGCTCTGGCAGGCCGTCCCTTCATCGTCAAGGGTGTGATGACCGTCAAGGGCGCACTCAAGGCGAAAGAGGCCGGCGCAGCGGCCATTGTTGTTTCCAACCACGGCGGCCGTGTGCTGGATCAGTGCCCGGCTACCGCTGAGGTGCTGGCCGGCATTGCCAAGGCCCTCAAGGGCAGCGGCGTGAAGGTCCTCGTGGACGGCGGCATCCGCTCCGGAGTGGATGTGTTCAAGGCTCTGGCTTTGGGTGCCGACGGTGTGCTCATCTGCCGCCCCTTCGTCACGGCAGTCTACGGCGGCGGTGCCGAGGGCGTCAAGTGCTACATCGACAAGATCGCCGGGGAGCTGGCCGACACCATGCAGATGTGCGGCGCACACTCGCTGGCTGAGATCACCGAGGATATGGTGAGGATCTAATTCCAGACACAAAAAGAGGGATGCCCGGCGGCATCCCTCTTTTCGTATCTGCTTATTTTAAGGTTCCATCCAGAATCTGCTGATAGTACCACGGTTTGGGGGCATGGAAGGTCTTGCCGCTGAGGAATTCGAAATCGGGCTGGGTGAAGCGGGGGAGGGTCAGCTCCCATGCGCAGAGGGCCTGATACTTAAGCTTCAACTCGCGGTTGGCGGCATTGTTGCCGTACTTGCTGTCGCCGAGGATGGGACAGCCGATGCTGGCCATATGCGCCCGGATCTGGTGGGTGCGGCCGGTGATGAGCTTGACCTTGAGCAGGGCCAGACGGCCGGAAACGGCGATGGTCTCATACTGTGTCTCAACATCCTTGGCACCGGGAACTTTCTCCTCGACGATCTTGACGATGCCGCGGTCGGCGTCCTTGAGCAGGTAGCCGCCCAGCGTGGCGTCCGGCGGGGTGGGGCGGCCGAAGGTGACGCAGAGGTAGGTCTTTTTGACGTCCCGGTTCTTGATGGCCTCGAGGAAAAGCTGCTCGGCTTCGGGAGTCTTGGCAATGATGACCAGACCGCTGGTGCCGGTGTCGAGCCGGTGGCAGAGGGCGGGGGTGTACAGGCTGTCCTCGCTGTACTCACCCTGCTGGTTGAGGTAGAGCAGGGCGCGGTTGAGCAGGGTGTCGTCGTCTGGGCCGTCCACCGACAGGCCGGCGGGCTTGTTCACGACAAGGATCTGCGGGCAGTTGTAGACCACCTGTGCCGGGCCGCGGGCGTTTTTCCAAGCCGGGCCGTCGGCGTGCTTGCCGGCGTCCAGCACGTCGTCCAGAATGAACAGCTTGATCTCATCGCCGGCCATCACGCGGGTGGAGAGCGGTTGCTTTTTGCCGTTCAGCTTGATCTTGTTTTCGCGCAGGGCTTTGTTCAGCCGGCCCGGGTTCAGCGCGGGATACTGCTGCATCAGGTAGTTGTCCAGCCGGGTCGGGGCCAGACATTTGACTTTCAGGATCTTCACGGAAATTCCTCTCTTTATCATCTTGAAATTTAATTTGAAATTGCTGCAATCGAATGCGGTTCTGAATCGTTTTTATTGTAGCGGATACACCCCCCGCCGTCAAGCAGAGGGACTGAAATTTGGGGTGTTTACTTTTAAGAGGAAAAGATTTATACTAGGCGAGCACGAAAGAAGGTATTGTATCATGAGATTGAACAAGAAAATGATTGCGGTCAGCGCAGTGCTGGCGGCAGCGATGATGATGACGGCCTGCGGCGGAAATACCGCAAGCTCTTCGGCATCCAGCACGGCATCGTCCGTGGCAAGCTCGGCGGCGTCGTCTGAGGCGGCTTCGTCTCAGGCAGATGACGGTGTGGTAAAGCCCATCGACACGGGCAGTGCCGAGGACATCACCAGCGACAAGGAGTCCTATAAGACTGCCGCGAACATCAAGAGCATCAAGGACGGTCAGGCAGACTTAGTCCTGTACAGCTATGACGCTTACGAGCAGGCGGACATTGACGGCCTGAAAGAGGGCGATGTGATCCGGACGCATCTGGATGGCGCGGATGACGCCACCGACGTCACCATTGAGAGCATCGAGACGAATGCGGATACCGGCTATGTCACCATCAACGGCGGCATCGAAGAGGGCGGAATCGACCTCTGCATGGATCATGACGTTTATCGTACCCTCACCTTTGATGATTATCCCGTCTATTATAAAGCGGGCGAGGTCACGATGCCGCTGGCAGACGATGTGACCCTGAGCGACAGCTCGGCGGATCCGCAGGCAACTCCGGTGGAGAGTGACGGTGCTGCGGCAGTTGAGGAAGCCTTCAATGGTGACCCCGACAACTGGACCTGCAATAACACCACCATCTTTACCGACCACGGCAAAGTCAGCAGCATCCTGCGGGTCTGGGTGCCGTAAAATTTGCGGAAATCAGTTGACAAACCCCGAAGCCGTGCTTATAATTTAGATATACGCGGTGGAGTTTTTGCTCCATTGCGCCCGATTGAAATTATGGCATAAGGCAATGATGGGGCCAGAAAGTCCGACTTCCGCCGTCCAGAGAGAACGCCCGCAGGCTGCAAGGCGTTCCGGCAGAACCGACTTTCGCGCCACCCCGGAGCTTCCGGCGAAATGAACCGGACGCTGTGCGGCGTTAACGCACACAAAGCGGCAGAGGATCTCTCTGCAACTTGGGTGGTACCACGGAGCTTTCAGAACAGCCTTCGTCCCTTGATCGGGAGGAGGGCTGTTTTTATTTTTGTCAGCCTGCCATAAAAAAATCTGCGTCCGGAGGAGGACGCACCATACACGAGGAGAGTAACAGTTATGCAATGGACCGGTTTGAATGAACTGCGCGAAAAGTACCTCACCTTCTTTGAAGGCAAAGGTCATCTGCGCCTCGACAGCTTCCCGCTTGTCCCGAAAAACGACCCCAGCCTGCTGCTGATCAACAGCGGCATGGCCCCGATGAAGAAGTGGTTCCTCGCACAGGAGGAGCCGCCCCGCCACCGCGTGACCACCTGCCAGAAGTGCATCCGCACCCCGGATATCGAGCGCGTCGGCATCACCGCACGCCACGGCACCTTCTTCGAGATGCTGGGCAACTTCTCCTTCCAAGATTACTTCAAGAATGAGGTCATTCCTTGGGCTTGGGAGTTCCTGACCAGCGATGAATGGATGGCCATCCCGAAGGATAAGCTGTATATCTCGGTCTACGAGGAGGACGACGAGGCATACGACATCTGGACCCAGAAGGTCGGCATCGCCCCGGATCACATGGTCCGCCTCGGCAAAGAAGACAACTTCTGGGAGCACGGCTCTGGTCCGTGCGGCCCCTGCTCTGAGATCTACTTCGACCGCGGCCCCGAGTACGGCTGCGGCAAGCCGACCTGCGGCGTCGGCTGCGACTGCGACCGCTATATGGAGATCTGGAACCTCGTGTTCAGCCAGTTCGATGCCGACGGCAAGGGCCACTACGAGCGTCTGGCCCGCCCCAACATTGATACCGGCATGGGTCTGGAGCGTCTGGCCTGCGTGATGCAGGGCGTCGGCAACCTGTTCGAGGTCGATACCGTCCAGAGCGTTCTGCACCACGTCGAGCACCTGTCCGGCAAGACCTACAAGCAGGACGACAAGACCGATATCTCCATCCGCGTCATCACCGACCACATCCGCAGCTGCACCTTCATGGTGTCCGACGGCATCCTGCCCTCCAACGAGGGCCGCGGCTACGTCCTGCGCCGTCTGCTCCGCCGTGCTGCCCGCCATGGCCGGATGCTGGGCATCAACCGCCCCTTCCTCGTGGAGCTGGTCGAGACGGTCATCCAGTCCAGCGAATCTGCATACCCCGAGCTGCGGGAGCATGATGCTTATATCAAGAAAGTCATCGGCACCGAGGAGGCAAACTTTGCCCGCACCATCGACGCCGGCATGAACATCCTGAACAACATGATCGACGGCCTCGAGAAGGCACACCAGCACCTGCTGAAGGGTCTGGACGTCTTCAAGCTGAACGACACCTTCGGCTTCCCGCTGGATCTGACCAAGGAGATCGCGGCCGAGCAGGGCATCGAGATCGACGAGGACGGCTTCCATGCGGAGATGAAGAAGCAGAAGGAGCGCGCCCGCGCCGAGCGTCTGAAGAAGAACATCTCCGGCTGGAGCGAGGACTTGTTCGGCGGTCTGACCGCAGAACCCACCGTCTTTACCGGCTATGACACTCTGACCACCGAGGGCGTGGTCGTTGCCCTGAGCGACGAGGAGACCCTGACCGACGCCATTTCCACCGACGATCAGGCCAAGGAAGGCGTGCTGGTGGTTCTGGATAAGACCCCGTTCTATGCTGAGATGGGCGGTCAGGCCGCGGACCACGGTGTGATCACGGGTGCCGAGTGCTCCCTGCGCGTGCAGGACGTCAAGAAGACCCCGAAGGGCTACTACGTCCACACCTGCGTGCTGGAGAGCGGCATCGTCAAGGTCGGCGACCACCTGACCGCCAAGGTCAACAAGGAATACCGCATGGCCATTGCCCGCAACCATACCGCGACCCACCTGCTGCAGGCCGCTCTGCGCGAGGTTCTGGGCGACCATGTCCATCAGGCAGGTTCCTATCAGGATGCCGAGATCACCCACTTCGACTTCACCCACTTCAGTGCCGTGACCCCCGAAGAGCTGGCCAAGGTCCAGAAGATCGTCAACGATAAGATCTATGATTCGATGAACGTTACCGTCAAGGAGATGCCCATCGAAGAGGCCAAGAAGCTGGGCGCGATGGCTCTGTTCGGCGAGAAGTACGGCAAGGTCGTCCGCGTCGTCGATATCGAGGGCTGGTCCACCGAGTTCTGCGGCGGCACCCATGTCAAGAACACCGCTCAGATCGGCGGTTTCAAGATCGTCAGCGAGTCTTCTGTGGCTGCCGGCATCCGCCGCATCGAGGCAGTCACCGGCCGCAACCTGCTGATCCGCGCCAACCTGCAGGAGGCCATGCTGCATCAGGTGGCCACTACCCTGAAGGCCAACAATGTCGCAGGTCTGCCCATGCGCGCCGAAGCTGTCATAGCCGAGAACAAGGCTATGAGCAAGGAGCTGGAAGAAATCAAGGCACAGGTCGCTGCTTCCAAGGTCGGCAGCCTGTTCGACAATGCTGAGGAAGTCAACGGCGTCAAGATCGCTTCCGCCTACTTCACCGGCACCTCCGGCGACACCCTGC
This sequence comes from Eubacterium sp. CAG:38, assembly GCA_963660925.1. Taxonomy (GTDB): domain Bacteria; phylum Bacillota; class Clostridia; order Oscillospirales; family Ruminococcaceae; genus Faecalibacterium. The sequence continues at coordinate 39,255 of CAVKZS010000072.1, forward strand.
GCGGAATGTGCGATACCATCCGTGACCGTGCCCAGAAGCCCGCTGTGGCAGTTCTGGTCGGTAAGGACGGCGACAAGATCACCATGGCGGTCACCGTCAGCAAGCCTGCTCAGGAGCTGGGCCTCAAGGCTGGCGTTCTGGTCAAGGAGATCGCGGCAATCGCCGGCGGCAAGGGCGGCGGCAAGCCCGACTTTGCAATGGCCGGTCTGAAGGATGAGACCAAGATCGACGAGGCCCTGCACGCTGTGGCCGGCATCGTCGCCAAAGTGATGGGCTGAAAACGAAAGGAGCTACTCCGATGGAAGATTGTCTGTTTTGTATGATCGCCGAGGGAAAGATCCCCTCCAAGAAGCTGTATGAGGACGATCAGGTGGTGGCCTTCTACGACATCAACCCGCAGGCCAAGGTGCATTTTCTGGTCATCCCCAAGAAGCACATCCCTTCGGCTGCTGTGCTGACCGAAGAGGACGGTGCGCTGCTGGGCCATGTGTTCGCGGTGATCGCAAAGCTGGCCAAAGAGAACGGCCTTGAGAATGGCTACCGCGTCATCTCCAATGTGGGTGAGGACGCAGGCCAGACCGTGAAGCACCTGCATTTCCATGTTCTTGGCGGCGAGAAGCTGCCCGTCTGATAAAACCAGAAAAGGAAAGGGAAATTTGTTATGGCAACTTATACCCTGAATGTTGCGGGCCTGACCCGCGAGCTGACCATCTGCAAGGTGAACGACCACATGGACATTGCGGCCTTCATCATGCTGGGCGACACCGAGCTGACCGTGGCAGCTGCTACCGAACTGCTCAAGAAGTGCCCCGATTTCGACATCCTGCTGACCGCCGAGGCCAAGGGCATTCCGCTGGCCCACGAGATGAGCCGGCAGAGCGGCAAGCCCTATGTCTGCGCACGCAAGGGCGTCAAGCTGTATATGAGCGACCCGGTCGTGGTGGAGGATCAGTCCATCACCACCGCCGGCAAGCAGAAGCTGGTCATCGACCGCAAAGAGCTGGACAAGATGAACGGCAAGCGGGTGCTGGTCGTGGATGATGTCATCTCCACCGGCGGCTCCCTCAAGGCTCTGGATGCTCTGGCCGAGCAGACCCAGTGCACCATCGTGGGTCAGGCAGCTGTTCTGGCCGAGGGCGATGCAGCCGAGCGCAAGGATATCATCTTCCTTGAGCCGCTGCCCCTGTTCCTCCATTAACTGAAGATGCGACGCCCGCTCTGCCTCTTTTGCGCCGGTGCGCTGGGGGTTGAGCTGGTCTGCGCCTTTTTGCCGCAAGCGGGGCTTTTGCTGCCGTTTGCGGCATTTTTTGTTGCGGGAATAATCTTTCTCATCCTCGGCAGAAAAGCCCGCGGATACGGCCTCTGCCTCGTTCTGGGGGCCTTGGCCGGCGTGGGCTTCACCGCATTGACCCGACAAAGCCTTGCCCGGGTTCAGGATGCCTATGCCGGCCGGGAAATCACCCTGACCGCCGAGATCGAGACAGTGACTGCATCCTATTATCCCGGCGTCGTCCGGGCCGTGCTGCGGATCGAAACCGTCGATGGGGAAGAAGAACGCTTCCGCTTCGAGTGCGCCGCCCTGCCCGAGTGCGAAGCAGGGGACCGGATCACCGGGCGGTTCCAGCTGGAAGTTCCGGACAAGACCGATCAGCTGAACCAGTATGCCGACGGCATTGCCCTGCAGGGCGAAGCCCTTTCCCACTTCAAGATCCTCGGGCAGAGCGACAGCTTCCGTGCCCGGACCCACCGGCTGCAGAAACGCCTGAGCGAGGGGCTTCAGGCGGCAATTCCGGAACGCTGGCCCGACACCGCCGGGGTACTGGCCGCCATGGTGACTGGCGACCGCAGTGTGATCTCGTCGGACCTGAAAACCGCTTACCGCGCGGCGGGGCTTTCCCATGTGCTGGTGGTCAGTGGAATGCACGTTGCCATCCTCTGCGGCGGTGTGTTCCGGAATCTCCCGCGCAGCCGCAAGGCCGGCCGGAAAGAACGGAGCCACTGGAACCGGAAAGCGTTTGCCTTATTGCAGGCAGGAATGGCCCTGCTGTTGGTGGGCGTCACCGGGTTCACACCGTCGGTCCTCCGGGCGGCGACGGCCATCTGGATCGGCACGCTGGGCGTTGTGCTCATGGCCCCGGCGGATGCCCTGACCTCGTTGGCGGTGGCCGGACTTTGGATGACCTGCACCAACAGTTATGCCGCCTGCGACATCGGCTTTGAGCTGTCTTTTGCCGCCGTTATGGGAACGCTGGCGGGCAGTGCGGTGTTCCAGCGATTGCAAAAGAGCCTGAACCGCCCGCATAAACAACCCTCGAACCTGCGCCGAATGGCCCGCCGGACGCGCAATACGCTGCTGAACGCTTTCTGCATCACGACCTGCGCATCGCTGGCGACCTTCCCGGTGCTGGTTCTGCGCGGGATGAGCGCGAGTTTGTACGCGGTGGTGTCGGGCGTTGCCGTCCTCTGGCTGGTGGAGCCGATTTTGCTGTTCGGCGTGCTTACGGCCTTGTTGAGCCTGCTGCCGTGGGCGGCACCGGCCCGGCTCTGCGGCTTTTGCGCTGCCGGTCTGACCGAGCTGCTGGACCGCTGGGCCGTCTGGGTCGCAGGCTGGCCGGGCGCACAGCTCTGGTTCGATACGGCGTATGCGGCGGCGGTCTGCTTGGTACTGCTTCTGCTGGGGTGGTTCGCCTACCAGTGGAAGGTGCGCTTCCGGGTGGCCCTGCCCGCCTTGCTGCTGACCGCAGCGGTGGCGGTCACAGTCGGAAACGCCCTGACGAAGGATCTTGTGCGGGTGGAGCTGGTCGGCAGTGCCAAGGCCCCGGCGGTAGTCCTCACCCAGCGGGAGACGGCGGTCGTCCTCTTCCGGGGCGGAGCCGACACCCAGCAGGCCGTCGAAAATCAGCTGGCCCGCCGGGGCATCCGGCAGGCGGCGGTGCTGGTTGACTTGCGGCTGAACCCCGAAACGCCCTGCGCTCTCCCGGCAGGGCAGAAAATCTCCACTTCGCCCATGGGAACCTTGGCCACCCGGCGGCTGACCTGCGGCGGGATAGCACTTGAAGTCCTCCGCACCCGGGACGGCTGCATTGTCCGGACCACGGCCGCGGGCCGCCAGCTCGTGACCCTCAGCGGCACCGTCCGGCTGGCAAAGCCCCTCCGGGCCGATTGGCTGCTGGCGTCCATGTCCCGCCCCGACAGCGTGAAGTATCGCAACCTCCTGACCCTCAGTGCCAAATACCGCTGGATCACAGCCCCCGAGGAGGTCACGACCTCCGGCACGCTCCTGCTCCGCCCCGAGGGAGGGGAGCGGGTGATGGAATAAATCGAAAGCGTGTGGCAGTACGGTCCAAAAGATACAGGCCGATTGACAGCACCCGCTTTCTCGGCTACAATAAGAACAAATGACCGGGAAGGAGGAAGCACTATGACAGAACTGGATCGTCTGGATTTCCGAGCAGACCTGATGAACGGCGACCGGGTGGCGGGGCGAATCGAATCGCGCCACCTGATCCCGGTGCAGCCGGAGCTGCTGCCGCTCTGCTTCCGGCAGGGCGGTGATGTGGCGGAGTGGCTGGAACACCGGGCCATCGACGACCACCGCACCCATTCCCGTCTGCTGAAAAAGGTCCTGCGCCTGAAAGAGCGGGACGATGTGAGCACGGCCCTGCATTTCAACGCCGCGACCATCACAGACCGTTACTGGGTGCGCCCGGAGGGGAGCAGCCTGACTTGGGAACAGGTGCGGTTTCAGGGCAACGATTTTGCCGACCTCGCACTCCACGGCAAGCTGTCGGATTTCTCCAAAAAACCCAGTCGGACGCCGGAGCTGACCAACACCGGAAGCTTTGAAAAATGCTGGCGGTACGAGGAAAATGCGTGGTGGATGTACAAGACCGGCACCGAAGCAGAACGCTTTTCGGAGCTGTTCGTCTGCGCGCTGTGCAAGGCACTGGGCTTCCCGGTGGCAGAGTACGAGAACCGCGACCCCTATATCCGGACCAAGGATTTTACGGGCGGCATCCTGAACTTTGAACCAGCGGCCTATCTGGTGGGCGACGACGAAGATTACGCGGCCAATTATGAGGCATTTTTGGATTTCGGGCAGGAAATTGCAGACCGGTATGTGGAACTGCTGCTGATGGATACCTTCTGCCGGAATGTGGACCGCCACACCTACAATTACGGCGTACTGCGGGAGCCGGAGACCGGGCGTGTCCTTGCGCTGGCCCCGAATTTTGACAACAACATCGCCCTCATCAGCGGAGGCATGGACGAAGAACCCCGCCACGAGGATCTGCTGACCGAGCTGCTGGAAGAGTTTGAGGCACAGACGCAGGCCATCCGGAGTTATGCGCAGCGGCATCCGCTCCCGGTGGTGACGCCGGAGATGATCGCGCAGTGCTGTGAGGCGACCGGCATCCCGGTGGATGTCGGCTACATCCAGCAATTTGTCATGGCGGGCTACCGGATGACGCCGGTGCCCAAACTGCTGTAAAACAACAAAAACGAGAGCCTTCCGGACCACTCGGATCCAGAAGGCTCTCGTTGCTTATAACGGTTGAAATTACCAGAACCAATACCGTTTCTTGACCGCGATATAGGCGATGACGCAGCCGATGACGACCACGCCGCCCGCGATGAAGAAGGTCCAGTCGATGTCGGCAAAACGCAGGTTCTCGTTGGTGAGCATATAGTCGCCCGCAGTGTCGGCCGAGATCACACCGTCAGCGTAGGTGTTCAGGAACTGCCACTTCTCGCTGACGGCGTTGTACAGGTAGAGACGGCCGTAACCGGCAGGCTCGCCGTTCAGCACCACTTCCACGGTGCCGGGCAGGGTCTCGCCGTTGTTCAGGGTGAAGGTCAGGCCGTGCTCGTCCGGGTTGAAGGTCAGCGCGGTGCTCACCGCAGCGGCGGTATTCTTGATGCTGCTGCCCTTGACGCGGATGCTGTACGCGTCGGCGGTGACGGTCAGGGTGGCATCGTTCAGGCGCAGGGCATTCAGGATGTCGCTGGTGATGACCGGGACTTCCGCCGTGGTGTAGGTCACTTCGCCGCCATTGGAAGCGGTAATGGCCTCTACGATCGGGTCGGTGGAGACCGGCTCATCGGTGCCGTTGTCGCCGCTGCCGCTGCCGTTCGAGCTGGTGGCGTTCCGGTTGACGATGACCGTCACCGAGGCAGAGACGGTGCCGTTGGAGACGATGACCGAGGTGGCACCAGTGCCGACGCCGGTGATGACGCCCTTGCTGTTGACCTGCGCTACCTTGGTGTCCTGACTCTTGAAGGTCAGCGACTGGGATGCCGAGGACGGGGTGACTTTGCCGCTGATGGAGCGGGAAGCACCCGGCTTCAGGACGATGTAGTTGGTGCTCAGGGAGAGCGACTGGGTGGGAGCCGTCGAGGTGGAAGGCTTCTCCACGACCGTGATGTTGGCCGAAGCCGTGATCTCACCGCAGGCCACGGTGATGGTGGCCGTGCCGGGGGCAATGCCGGTGACCTTGCCGAAGTTGTTCACGGTGGCAATGCTGGGGTCCGAAGAAGTCAGCGTCACCGAGATGTAATTCGCGGCGGTGGTCGGCAGAACGGCCAGCGAGCAGGAGGTGTTGTCGCCCACATAGATGGTGTTGCTCTGGAGGGTGATGTCCAGCTCCTGCGGAATCATGGTGCTGTCCGGCTCGGTGGTGATGGTGTAGACACAGCTCACACCGCCGGCGGTGGCCGCGATGTTGGCGGTGCCAAGACCCACGGCCTGAGCCACGCCGTCCTCGGTGACGGCCACGATGTTCGGGTTATCGGAGACGTAGCTCACCGGGTTGCGCTGGGCGGCCTTGGTCGGAGAGACGACAGGGGAGAGCTGCTGGGCGGTGCCGACCGTCATGGCGGCGGCATAATCGCCGGTCTCCACGGTCTCGACGCTGACCGACTCCCACGGCCAGACAATGGCAGTGGGAACGGCAAAGGGGCTGGCAGCCGTGGCAGGCACCGCCATGCCTACGGCCAACAGGCCGAGCACGGCGGCACTGAGGGCCAGCTGTTTCGGGTTCAGTTTCATAGATTCGTACCTCTTTGGGCGTTGGTATGCGGATGCGCGCTGCTTAGCGGAAGAACACGCCCAAAGCTTCCATCACATACTCAAAATAGGTCAGTTCGTCGTATTCGACGCGGGCGGTCACGCTCATGCCGTTGGAGAGATCCACCTTGTCGCCGCTGTTGCTGACGACGTAGGTGCTGTCCGGCTTAATGGTCATCTTGTAGTAAGAGCCGCTGGAGCTGGCCGTGATATCGCTGTCGATGGCGGTCACGGTGCCGGTCAGGTTGCCGTAGGAGTACTCCGACAGGCCGGTGATGGCGATCTTGCAGGGGTCGCCCACGTCCAGCAGAGGCCGGTCGCTGACGGTGACATAGGCCACGATCTCAAGGTCGCTGTTCTCGCTGGCGACGGTGGCAAGGGCCGTGCCCGCGCTGAGCACCATCCCCACCTTGTAGGGGGTGTCCATGTGGATCACGCCGGAGGTGGGCGCGTAGATGTAGTAGTCGTTCGCGCCGCTGTTCAGCGAATCCAGCTGGGTGTTCAGGTTGTCCAAGTTGCTCTGGATGCTGGTCAGGTTGGCCGAGATGCTCTGCAGGGTCGAGTAATACAGGGCCTCGATCTCGCTCTGGTTCTGGTCCATCAGGGCCTTGATCTGCTCGTCCGAGTAGCCGGCGGCCTGATAGGGCGCGGCGTCGAAGGTCTTCTGCGAGATCTGGCTCTTGTAGCTCTCATACTGGTAGTAGTAGGGCTGGTCGTCGATGTCAGTCTCGCTGAAATAGTTCTTGTCGTCCTGAATGGACTTCAGCAGCTTCTCGTACTGGTTCTTCTGCTTCTGGTAGATGTCGATCTGGCTCTGCAGGCTGTCGGTCTGCATATCGAGGTCGGTGCTCTTGATGTGGGCGATCAGGTCGCCCTCGTTGACGTAGCTGCCCTCGGAAACGGTCATCTCGGTGATCTCGCCCGAGTAGCTGGACATGATGTAGGTTTTGTTGCTGGCCTGCACGATGCCGCTGGACTGGCTGACGTAGATGCGCTTGTTCTGGGTGCTCCATATGGTCAGGAATACCAGCAGTGCGGTCACAAGAAGGATCAGAGCATAGCCGAAGGGCGGCAGCTTCTTCTCCATCATGATGCGGCGGTCCTGCAGGTCCGAAAGGTTCTGGATGGTCGTCATAATTATTTGGTCTCCATAAAGACGTCAACGATGCCCTCGTCCTCGTCCTGATTGACAAAAATGGTGTAAACGCTGCCGGTCAGCTCGATCTCGTTCTCAAAAGCATAGATGTCGAGCTTCTGGCTGGCGAGGGAACTGCGGCTCATGGGGCCGGTGTAATGGGCGTACAGGCAGTTGCGCACCCGCAGCACGGCGTCCATCTGGTAGCCCGGGTCCATGCGGGGGATCAGCTGGGTGGTCTGCTGCATGAAGTAGATCTCTGCCTGCGGGTTGGGGCCGGTGGACATCTTGACGCACTGGATCATCGGGCCGATGGGCTGTGCGTTGTTGCTCTTGATGAAATTGACCATCTGGGTCAGAACGACCTGCAGGTTGCCGAGCTCTTCCGGCTGGATCTTGCGGGAAAGTACGTTGGTCAGTTTGAGGGTCTTGTGATCTGCGATTTGGATTTCTCTCATAATCTTGTCCACCTTGTTCTGTAAATTTTCCTCCCGTAGGAGGGCGTAATAGGCAATAGCTGAGTGAGAAAAGAAGAAAGAGCCGTCAGGCGATTTGTGGGAGCTTTCTGTACTGCCAAGGGCTCTCCCCTTGGGAGAGCTGGGCGCGAAGCGGCCTGAGAGGGTGAGGATGCTGACAAGGAGCAGGAAACACCGCGATACGATGAATCCGGGGTAGAGCCAAACCAAGAAAGAGCGTATCGAAGAGTTTGCAAGCTCGACCTCTGCGTGGCTCACCCTCTCAGTCAACGCCTAACGGCGTTGCCAGCTCCCCCAAAGTGGGAGCCCTTGGCAAAGAGGGCGAGTTTCTGCGGCTTGATAAACATCCCGGAGCCGTCAGGCAAAAACATCGAAAATGCGACGGACTGCCAAAGGCTCTCCCCTTGGGAGAGCTGGCGGAGCGTTGCGACGCCTGAGAGGGTGAGGACGGCATAGAAAGAGTGATTCGGTAATGATGCAATCACTCTTCCCAAGGAGAAACCGCCTCATCCAATCTCTCCTGAATCGTGTTGTGAATCTGTTCGCAGACAGCATCGAAGTGCCGGTCCACCAGATTGTTCGGGAAGCGCAGGATCTTCAGACCATAGGCTCGTAAAATCTGGCTTCGCTCTTCGTCGTACTCCTTGCCTTGCTCCGTGTAGTGCTGGGAACCGTCCAGTTCGATCACCAGCCGTGCTTCGGCACAGTAGAAATCTACAATGAAAGATTCAATGATCCGTTGTTTGTAGACCTTCACCGGATATCCCCGCAGGAAATTATACCACAGTTTGCGCTCCTGAGGTGTTAAATCTCTGCGAAGTTTCCGCGCAACATCCAGCATATCGTTGTTTTTGACGACTGTTGTCTTTTTCATATTAGAAAATCCTACAATAGGAGCCGTAGGCGAAAATACCGAAAATGTGACGGTCTGCCAAGGGCTCTCCCTTTGGGAGAGCTGGCGGAGCGTTGCGACGCCTGAGAGGGCTAGGTTGCTGACAAGGAGCAGGGAACACAGCGATACGATGAATCCGGGATAGAGCCAACCCAAGAAAGAGCGTATCGAATGGTTGCAAGCTCGGCCTCTGCATGGCTCACCCTCTCAGTCAACGCCTAACGGCGTTGCCAGCTCCCCCAAAGTGGGAGCCCTTGGCAAAGAGGGCGAGTTTCTGCGACTTGATAAGCATCCCGGAGCCATCAGGCGAAAATATCGAAAACGTAACGGACTGCCAAAGGCTCTCCCTTTGGGAGAGCTGGCGGAGCATTGCGACGCCTGAGAGGGTGAGGTTGCTGACAAAGAGGCTTACTTTCTTCTCAACCAGCTATTACCTATTACTTGAAAAAGTAATGGGTAACGTTTTTGCAACAGGTACGACCTATTACAAAAAGAAGGTGTGCCCGGAGGCAGACGCCTCCGGGCACACCATAACGAGGCATTGTCATCTGCCTCGCCCTAGCTAGTAGGGCGGTGCAAACGAAATACACTTCCTATTTAGTTAAAGAACTAAATTACTTAACAATGCGGACCTCGGTGACGCCATCGCCGTAGGTTGCGCCGATGGAAGCAGAGGAAGCCTTGTTAGCGACGGTAGCGTTGCCCAGGTTGTACAGAGCAGCAGCGGTGCCGACGATAGAAGCGACGCCGTCGCCGACGTTGCCAGATGCGAACTGGTTGTAGATCAGAGCACCGACGTTGCCGGTCTTGATGTTCTCCCAGGTAGCATTGCCCTTGTAGCCCTTGAAGACCAGGCCCAGGCTGTTGTCGATCATGCTAGCCAGATACTTGTTGCCGATCAGGGTAACAACGTTGGTGTTCAGGGTCTTCAGGTTAGAGACGGTGAAGATAGGAGCGGTGAAAGAGCCCAGGAACTCAACAACGCCACCACCGACGACATAAGACATCTCGTTCTCTGCGATTGCAGAATAGTTTGCAGGCATCATCATAATGAATTACTCCCTTCAAATGATTGAATCAATTTAAGCGGCTTTTTTCCGGATGCGCATCCATCCAAAAGTCATTTATGTAACCGAGTGCGCACTCGGCTGCAACAAATTAGTAGGTGATCGACTCGCCGTCATCCTCGTCATCCTCGACGACTTTCGCGGCTGCGACCGGTTTCGGGCCCTCCTCCTTGCGGCGGAAGATACCCTGCTGCATATTCCACAGGTCGTAATAACGGCCCTGCTTCGCCAGCAGCTCGTCATGGGTACCGCGCTCCACAATCTCGCCGTGATCCATGACCAAGATCATGTCGCAGTCGCGGACAGTGGAAAGGCGGTGGGCGACGATCAGCATCGAACGGTCGGCCAGCTGGTTGTAGATCATATCAAAGATGATATTCTCGGTGCCAAAGTCGAGGTTCGAAGTGGATTCGTCCAAGATATAGAGGTTCGAGTCTTTCAGGAAGGCACGCGCCAGAGCGATACGCTGTTTCTCACCGCCCGACAGACCATTGCCCGCCTCTTCGAGGAAGGTATGGAACTGGAGGGGGAGCTTGCGGATAAACTCGTAAGCGTCGGCTTTCTTTGCGGCCGCCTTGACTTCATCCAGCGTAGCCTCCGGGCGGGAGATGCGGATGTTGTCGTAGATGGTCTTGCTGAAAAGCTCGATGTTCTGCGGAACATAAGAGATCGCGCGGCGGACGGACTGGTTGGAATACTCATTCAGACTCACGCCGTTCACGTCGATCTCGCCGGACTCCGGCTCATAATACTTGAGCAGGAGCTTGGTAATAGTAGACTTGCCGCTGCCGCTGCTGCCGACCAGTGCGACCTTCTTTCCTTTCGGAATGGTGAAGGAAACGTGGTTCAAAGCAGGGGAACGGTTGCCGTACCGGAAGGTGACATCTTTGAACTCGATATCGCCGTCGATCTGCTCCATCTCAGTGTATTCCTGATCGTCTTTCTGCTCGGACTCATAGTCCATGATCTCCGTCAGACGCTTCATCGAGATGGAAGCTTCCTGAATGGACATCTGCATACCGATCAGATCACTGATGGGAGAAGTAAAGTAGCTCGAAAGGGTGCTGAACGCCATGTAGCCGCCCAGCGTCATCTGGCCATTCAGAACCTGCATGATACCGACGTAAGTGGTGACCATGCCGAGAATGGTGGAGATGAGGGAAGAGATCAGGGACTGACCCGTGCTGATCTTGCTCGATTTCAGGCTGATCTTCAGACTCTTGATGTACTCGCGCTCCAGATTTTCCAGCTCGCGGTCCTCGCTGGCATTGCACTTGATGGTCTCAATGCCGCGCAGACTTTCGATCATCTGGCTGTTGAGGATGGCCGACTGCTGCATCGTCTCTTCATTGATCCGCTTGTACGGCTGCTTGAAGATGATGACGAGAAGCAGGCTGAGCATCGTGCTGAACAGCGAAATGCCGAACAGCGTCGAGTTCATCCGGAAGAGGATGATACCCGTGCCGATGGCCATAACAACGTCCATGACCACGCTCAGGGCAATGCTCGTCAGCACCGATTTGATGGTGCTGGCATCGGAGTAGCGGGTGGTGATCTCACCGGTCTTGCGCGTTGCGAAGAACTTCATCGGCAGTTTGAAAACGTGCCCGAAGTACCCCAGCATCAGCGGGATATCGACCTTGATGGACAAGTAGATCAGGATCCACTGCCGCACCGTCGAGATCAACGTACTCGTCAATCCCACGACGCTGAACACCAAGATCAAGGTGACCAGTAAGCTTTGCAGTCCGTAAGGCAGCACCTCATCCATCAACGCCCGGTTGAAGATCGAGGATACAATGCCGAGAACTGTGATCAGTACAGAACTGATAATCGCATAGATGAATAACTTCTTCTGGGGCAGCAGCAGGTCGATGTACCGCTTGAGCATACCGCCCTTTTTCTGCTTGCCGGGCTTGAACTCCGAGGTGGGGTTCAGCAGCAGCAATACGCCAGTGAAGTTTTTATAGAACTCGTCGAGGGAGATCTTTTTCAGCTCATTTGCCGGGTCGCCGATGACGACGTAATCCTTGCATTTGAACTTTTTAGTCTCATCCTGCCGGAGCTCATTCTCCTTCACCATGTGCTTGTGCCGGGCATCATCGTCCTTGATGGTGGTCTTTTTAAAGACGACCACGAAGTGGGCCAAGCCCTGATCGGTGATGACCTGCGCAATGCACGGAAGGGAGAAATCGCTTAGAAAATTCTCACGGTCTACGCGAACCGCCGCAGTGGTGAATCCCAACTCATTGGCGGCCTTTTGCAGGCCAACAAGGTTTGTGCCTTTCAGATCGGTGCCCATCATGTCGCGGAGCTTGGTGATGGTGATCTCTTTTTTGTAATGCAGGCACACCATTGCGAGACAGGCAGCTGCACAGTCCGTTGTGTCGTGCTGCCGGACGTAGGTATAACGCATAGATGATGTTTCCTTTACGAGAGACTGACCGCACCCAGCGGGAAAAGCCTCTTTCCAAAATGTACGGTTCTATCCAAAACCATAGTTCCATTCTATCACATTATGACTCGTTCTACAAGTAGAACTTCTGAAACCATGGATTCAGCGAAGAAAAATAAATGGAAAATATAAATTGAGATATATAAATATCGACACTCCATAGAAAGCAGCGCATAGCCCACAGCTTTGCCCTGTCCTGCGGAGAAACAAGACAAAGCTGTGGTCAGCTGCTATCAAAAGAAGGGAGCACCTACCCTTTGATCGAGATACGCTGCAGCTTCAGAATTTTTTCAAAATATCTAAAGCTTGGATGTAGTATACCACGATACGACAGATTCTTCAAGAGGTCTTTTCTTAAGAAATCCTTAATTTTGAAAAAAATGTGAAAAAGATTACAGAAAGGTTGCAACGGATATAAAAAAATCAAGCGACAAGTCATAGACTCGCCGCTTGATCAACGCCTCTTGCCTGACTCGAACAGGCGACACCCTGATTAACAGTCAGGTGCTCTAACCGACTGAGCTAAAGAGGCATATAATTCAAAGCAGTGCAGCGGCAAACAATTGCTGCGAAATGTATTATACATCTCCCGCTCCGCTTTTGCAAGTGTTTTTTGAAAAAAGTTTTGAAATAGCCCTCTCGGCCCCGCATTCGCTCGACAGCTCTCCTAAGTAGGAGAGCCTTTGGATGAAGAGATCGGTTTTGCCGTTACGTTCCTGGCTCTCTCCTCGGGAGAGCTGTCGAGCGAATGCGGGGCCGAGAGGGCTATTTTGACATCTTTCCCATCTCATCTCCGCTATCTTATAGAAAGAAGGAGGCGATAGCATCAAAACGGTGATCTATCTCGATGTGCTTCTCCTTGTCAATTTTGCAGTCGGGCTGTTGTTTCTTCTGGCAGTGGGGCTGACGACGGGGTTCTGCTGCTCGGCACTCCGCCTGATTCTGGGCGCGGGGGTGGCGGCGGTATCGTCGCTGTCGCTGCTCTGGTCGGAGATGCCGTGGCCGCTGGCTCTTCTTTATAAAGGAAGCACGGGTGCGCTGTCGGTTGGGGCGGCGTATGGCTGGCAGGGAGTGCGGGGGTTCGGTCAGCTGATGATCTGGTTCTGGCTGATGAACCTGCTACTGACCGGAGCGGTCCTTTTGCCCGGGGTGGAGAGCAACAATTTCAGTGTATATCTGCCATTGTCGCCGGGTTTGCTGTTGTCCTCCGCGGCAGGAATCTATCTGATATTACAAATCGTATTGCACTTTTTTGGGAAAACCACACCCCAGTGCGTTCCAGCGGAGCTTGTTTTAGACGATGCTGCAATGATTTCAGTCCGTGCGCTGTTTGATACCGGCTTTTCGGTGCAGGAGCCGCTCTCGGGGCGGGAGGTGGTGCTGGTGCGATATCCAGCCGTTCGGGAACAGATGTCAGGGCTTCTTTGTACCTATCTGGACAGTCAGCTTGCGGGCGAAACGGTGCTTCCGCCGCCGGAGCTGGGGGTGCGGTTCGTGCCCTGCAATACCGTGGCGGGGCACTGTGTCCTGCCTGCTGTTCCGGCGCAGGAGCTTCGGATCCATACGGCAGGACGGGCGCAATGTCGGAAGCAGCTCTATGTCGCGTTTTGTGATACGCCCCCTCCGCCGGGAGGGTGGACGCTTTTGATGGGAGGATGATGGAATGCTGAAAGAAATTTTTCAAAGCCTGCGCGGTTTCTGGCTCTGGCTGACATGGACAGGAGGCGTTCATTATGTATCGGGCGGTTCCAGTCTGCCGCCGCCGCTTTCGCCCGACGAGGAAAAAGAGATGCTTTCCCGTCTGATGGCAGGTGAACGCACGGCACGGGATGAGTTGATCACCCACAATCTGCGGCTGGTAGTCTATCTCGCAAAGAAGTATGAAAACAGCGGCGTACCGTCGGAAGATATGATATCAATTGGGACGATCGGTCTGATCAAGGCGGTGAACACCTTCACGCCGGAACGGAATATCAAGCTTGCGACGTATGCCAGCCGGTGTATCGGGAATGAGATCCTGATGTACTTACGCAAAAGCTCGAACCGTCGGCAGGAAGCCAGCATCGATGAGCCGCTGAACATTGACGGCGACGGGAATGAGCTGCTGCTGTCGGACGTCCTCAGCAGCGACGCGGATCAGGTGGGGCAGAAGCTGGAACAGGATGCTGAGCGTGCGACTCTGCGCCAGTCGGTCGCGCTTCTGTCCCCACGGGAGCGGCAGATCATGGAGCTGCGCTTTGGTCTGGTGGACGGCGTGGAGCGTACCCAGAAAGAAGCCGCTGACGCGATCGGTATCAGCCAGAGCTATATTTCCCGTCTGGAAAAACGGATCATCAAAGAGTTGAGGAAGAGGCTGGAGGAGTAGCCTTCTCCGGCAATGATCTTGGCTCACCCCTTGGGAGAGCTGTCACCGAAGGTGACTGAGAGGGCAAGGACGCTGGGAATTTCCAACAAGCTCGCCCTCTCTGACAACGCCTTTCGGCGTTGCCACCTCTCCCAAAGGGAGAGGCAAGGGCTTTTTCCACTGCGTTCTTGACTTGTCGCATCAGTTCCCCTGATGGAACAGCCAAAGTTTCCCCTCAGGAGGGGAGGCTTTTGGATGAAGAGGAGAGGCGTCATTGCTTATGCGTTGACTGAGAGGGTATACTTTCCATGAATTCTCCTTCGGAAAACTGTCCATACTTTCGGTGAAGTCCAAAGGAAACCGGAGGTTCGGGGATGTACAACAAGGTAGAACTCTGTGGGATGAACACGGCGGAGCTGCCTGTTCTGACCGAGCAGGAAAAGCGTCTGCTTCTGAAACAGGCACGGGCAGGTGACAGGAAAGCCCGACAAGGCATGATCGAGGGGAATCTGCGGCTTGTCCTCAGCGTGGTGCAGAGGTTTTCCTAGCGGGGCGAAAACCTCGACGATCTGTTTCAAGTGGGGTGCATCGGGCTGATCAAGGCGATCGACAACTTTGATCCCTCGCAGGAGGTGCGCTTCTCGACCTATGGCGTGCCGATGATCATTGGCGAGATACGCCGCTTTCTGCGGGACAACAATGCTTTGCGGGTGAGCCGTTCTCTGCGGGATACGGCTTACCGTGCCATGCAGTCGCGGGAGGAGCTGGAAAAGCAACTGGGGCGGGAGCCGACCGTGGACGAGATCGCTCAAAAAACAGGCCTGCCCCGTCGGGAGGTGTCTGCCGCGCTGGAATCGGTGGTCGAGCCGATGAGCCTGGAAGAACCCATCTACACCGATGGCGGCGATGCGATGTACGTCATTGATCAGGTGAGAGATCCGGACGGCGAGGAAAGCTGGATCAGCGGGCTGGAATTCCGTCAGACCGTCTCCGAGCTGACCCCGCGTGAGAAGAAGATCATGGAGCTGCGGTATCTGAAAGGAAAGACCCAGATGGAGGTCGCCCGAGAGATCGGGATCAGTCAGGCGCAGGTCAGCCGATTGGAAAAAGCTGCTCTGAACCAGTTCCACAACCACAGATAAAAGAACGGCGGACAGTCCTTTTTGCGAGGGAAGCTGTCCGCCGTTTTGTGAAGCTCAGATCGAATGTGCGGGATGGCGACTGTATTTTTCTCGGGTAGCCGCTCCACCCCGCAGATGGCGTTCGGCTTTGTTGAGTGCCAGAACTGCCTTTACCTGCAAAAAGAGACTGGGACTGACCGCCTGAAGTCGGGTCGAAACGTCCTTGTGGACAGTCGATTTGCTGCACCCGAAGACGCGCGCTGTCGCCCGCACAGTCGTACCGTGTTCTACAATATATTCTCCCAGCAGCACCGCACGCCGCTCCGGATCACCCTTCATAAACCGATCCCTCCCGACCGCCTGAAATGACCTGCTAAAAAATATGCGGCGGCACGGCGGGTTATGCTTGACTTTTCGGGAGAGGCGGTTATACTGGGATACGGACATGAAAACAGGGGCGCCGAAAGGCTGAGATTTGCGCAAGCAAAGTACCCTCGAACCTGATCCGGGTAATGCCGGCGTAGGTAGTTTGCGAAAAACGTCCGCTTTTTTCACAAACGACCCGTGCGCCTGCTGGTTTCAGCGGGCGCATTTTTGTTTTTGTGTACTATTTATAATGAGGAGAGGAATCTCTATGTCCAAAACCTATTCCAAGACCCGTATTCTGGTCGAGTGCGCACTGATGATCGCCATCGGTACGGTGCTGTCCAACATCAAAATTTTCACCATGCCCAATGGCGGCAGTGTCACTCTGCTGAGCATGCTGCCCTTCGTGCTGGTGTCCTTCCGCCACGGCGTCAAGTGGGGTCTGTTCACAGGTCTGGTGAACGGCTGCCTCCAGATGCTTCTGGGCTTCTGGGCACCTCCGACGCCAACCTTTATCTACTTCCTCGGTGAGGTGCTGCTGGACTATCTGGTGGCGTTCATGGCACTGGGTACGGCAGAGTTTTTCGCGCGTCCTATCAAGAACCGCACGGTCGGCGTTGCCATCGGTACGGCGATCGCTGGTTTCCTGCGCTTTCTGTGCAGCTTTTTGTCCGGCGTCCTCGTTTGGGGCAACCTGAGCGATGGTCTGGGCGCATGGACGTATAGCTTGGTCTATAACGCAAGCTATATGCTGCCCGAGACGCTCATTACAGTTGTTGGCGCGGTTCTGCTCATCAAGGTCGCACCGCAGATTTTTGACCGCCAGTATACAAAGGCATAAGTTTTACAAATAAGATGATACAACAAAAGCTCTCCGCCGGACGGTCCAGATCTGGCGGAGAGCTTTTTTGATGATTCGGGTCTCAGTGCGGAGGAACGATCACTCCACGCTGATCATATAATAGTAGACAGGCTGACCGCCGCGGATGTGGCTGACCTCAACGTGGTTGGGGCACTTTGCCTTGACGATCTCGGTGATCTTCTCGGCATCCTCATCGCTGACGTCGCAGCCGGAGATGATGGTGACAAAGCTGGAATCCTTCTTGCACATATTGCGTGCCAGACGGTAGGTCGCTTTGGTGATGTCATTGGAGGTGGAGACGATCTTGCCGTTCTCCAAAGCCATGATCTCGCCTTTCCGGATGCGCTTGCCGTCATACTCGCTGTCGCGGGCGGCATAGGTGATGAGACCGGTGGAGACCTTATCGGCGGCAGCCATCATGTTGATGGTGTTGGTTTCGACATTTGCGGACGGGTCGAAATTCAGCAAAGCGGTGATGCCCATCGGGACAGTACGGGTTGGCAGAACAACGACCTGACGGTCTGCCAGCTTCTGAGCCTGCTCCGCAGCCATGATGATGTTCTTATTGTTGGGCAGGACGAAGACGACCTTTGCCGGAACGCTCTGAACAGCAGCCAGGATATCCTCAGTAGCAGGGTTCATGGTCTGACCGCCGGAAACGACAGCGTCCGCAGCCAGATCGGTAAAGACAGCCTTCAGACCCTCGCCGGCGGCGACAGCAACAAAGCCATAGTCACGGCTGGGATCGACAGCCGCATAGATGAACTCTGCGGTGGGGTCGGTCTTTTTCTCGGCAGATGCCTGCTTCTCAAGGCTCTTGCCCTGCTTCTGACGAGCAAGGAACTGCTCGTGCATGTTCTCGATCTTGAAGTTGGTGAGGTAGCCGTACTTGATGGCCTCGCTCAGGATCTTGCCGGGATCAGCCGTATGAACATGCAGGTTGATGACATCGTCGTCCTCGATGCAGACGACACTGTCACCGTTGGATTCTGCGAAGGCACGCATTTTTGCTGCACTTGCGCCCTCGTTCTTATTGATGAGGAACTGGGTGCAGTAACCGTTCTTGATGTCCTCGACCTTCATCAGGTCGTCCGTGAAAACGCCCTTGCCTGCGT
Organism: Eubacterium sp. CAG:38; assembly: GCA_963660925.1. GTDB lineage: Bacteria > Bacillota > Clostridia > Oscillospirales > Ruminococcaceae > Faecalibacterium. Next base: position 57,155 of record CAVKZS010000072.1, read on the forward strand.
TTTCGGTGGACAGCTTTGCCTTGTTGGGAACAGCCTCACCACCCTCAACGATCGGCTCACCGTGGAAGACCTTGCCCATGCCCTCGAAGATGATGAGGATGCCTTGACCGCCTGCATCAACAACGCCTGCCTTTTTCAGGACGGGCAGTAGGTTGGGGGTGTCGTCCAGAGCCTTCTGCGCGGCAGCCAGAACGATGTCCCACAGCTCAGCGACGTCCTCGGTGGCAGCAGCGGCAGCCTCCTCGCTGGCAATGCGGGCGACGGTCAGGATGGTACCCTCGGTAGGCTTCATGACAGCCTTGTACGCACCTTCGACACCCTTCTTCAGAGCGGCAACGAGGTCAGCCGTGCCGGCTTCCTTCTTGCCCTCCAGAGCCTTGGAGAAACCACGGAACAGTAGGCTGGTAATAACGCCGGAGTTGCCGCGCGCACCCCGCAGCATTGCGGATGCAGCCGTCTTGGAAGCTTCTGCAACGGTGCAGTCGTCGTCCAAAGCCTGCAGCTCACGGACGGCTGCGCCGACGGTCATGCCCATGTTCGTGCCGGTATCGCCATCGGGAACCGGAAAAACGTTCAGCTCGTCCACACGGGAACGCTGGTTGTTGATATTATTCGCGCCGGAAATGATCGCGTCGCGCAGGATCTTACCAGAAATCATTGTCTTTTACTCCTTAAAATCTTTCCCCGGGATTCCGGGCAGGTTCGCTGTCAGGCGATGACGTCATCGACAGAGATGACCACACGAGACACCTTCAAGCCAGTCGCCTGCTCGACCTCGTCCTTGACACGGTGCGAGATGCTGCGTGCGGCGGTCGAGATGTTCAGACCATAGCTGACAGCAATGTGCAGCTCGATCACGAGACGACCCTCTTCCTGCGTGACGCGGACGCCCTTATCGGAATAGTCAGTACCACGCCTGACTATGTTTTTGACGGCGTCGGTCAAATCACGGGGAGCCATTGCAGCCACACCGTAGCATTGTTTCGTTGCCTCGCCCACAAGGGTGGAAAAATATTCAGCCGAAAAGCTGACATCGCCCAGCGGGAAACGGGAAGTGATCATAGTCGCTTTGCTCCTTTATCTTGAATTTTTAAGTTCGTCCGCAGCAGCGGCAGAACCTCTCCGTAGACCGGAGACCGAAGAACGGGATCATATACCACTTATATTATACAACTTCTTCGCCCTGCTGTACAGTTCAAATTGCTGGAATGAGCGAAAAATAACCAAAACCGCCGCCGGAAAGCCTGTGGATTCGACCGGCTGACCCGGTATACTGAGAAAGAACGTTGGGCTTCGGCGGAGCTTTCTGCGCATAGTATAGCACAAAAAACGCGCTTCGTGCATGGAACGGATCTGTATTTTGAGATTTGCTGCAGAATGACTGTGAATAAATTATAAAAAAATCAAAAATCGACTTTATCTTGCTGTGAAAAAGTGCTAAAATTGAGTTAACGAAAGCAGTCGGCACACAATTCACACGATTCTCAGAAGAAAAAGTCATTCTTATCTGAGGAGGGTAGGCAGACTGCGAAAAGTGGTGCAGCAAATAGGAATCAGGATCAGGCGCATGGCATGGCGGACAGAAGAATTTGCCGACGCGACAGAATTTGACAGGTAGGAGCTGTTTTCATGAACATTTTGTTTTTCCTTTCGCCCAAACAGGATCTGATGTATGTGTATGATGATTTTACTCTCCGGCAGACCTTGGAAAAATGGGAGAAAAACCGCTACGCATCCATTCCGATGCTGAACCGGAAGGGTGAATATGTGGGAACCTTGACCGAGGGGGATATCCTCTGGGGTCTGAAGAAATTCCATGGTCTTGATCTTGAGGGAGCGGAGGATGTGCCGATCTCCGCTTTCCCGCACAAGCGGGATTACAAGGCAGTGACCGTTACGACCAGCATGGATCAGTTGATCGAGGCAGCAATGAACCAGAACTTTGTGCCGGTAGTGGATGACCGAGGTATCTTCATCGGAATCGTCCGGCGGCAAGCAATCATCCGGTATTGCTACGACAAGGCGCGGACAGAGAAAGCCGAGCAGATGGAACACCGGGAAACGGTCGTGGCGGGATGAAAAACAGTTGGACGACATAAATGTAAAAGGTATGTAAAATCTGAGGAAAGATTCCGCTCAGAAAATGGAGAAGAGGAGGGAAATGTATCAAAAAAGTAAGATTTCGGTAAAATAGTGCTTGTTGTACAGGGCCTGTCAATGCTATAATAAAAAAGACGGCGTTCTGGAGGAGCGTTCCGCTGCGCCGTCTTTTTGTTGTGAAAGATCAAAAGGAAGAGCATTTAGGAGCATTGATATGGACATCACACACATCACTTCTTTGCTGGGCGGTATTGCGTTGTTTCTGTACGGAATGTCGATCATGGGTGCCGGACTTGAGAAGCTGGCAGGTGGCAAAATGCAGGGCGTGCTGCAGAAGCTGACCTCATCCACCCTGAAGGGCGTTATTTTTGGTACACTCATCACCGGTGTGATCCAGTCTTCGGCGGGCACGGTCGTTATTTGCGTCGGTCTCGTCAACTCGGGAATTATGACCCTGACGCAGTCAGTAGGCGTGATCATGGGTGCGAACATTGGTACGACTGTCACCGGACAGCTCATCCGCATGGCGGATATTTCCGGCGACAGCCTTTGGCTGACCCTCGTGCAGCCCAAGACGTTCGCTCCGGTGGTTGCATTTATTGGCTGTATTTTTTATGTCTTTATCCAGAATGCCAAAAAGAAGAACATCGGTCAGATCATGCTGGGCTTCGGCATCCTGTTCACGGGCATGAGCCTGATGGATACGGGAGTTGCGCCTCTGAAGGAGAGCGAGCTGTTTCAGCAGCTCTTCGTCTCGATGTCCAACCCCATCCTTGGCGTTCTGGTCGGACTGCTGGCAACGGTCGCGATCCAGTCCTCGTCGGCTTCGGTCGGTATTTTGCAGGCACTTTCCAGCACGGGTCTCGTCACCTTTGGCTCGGCGATCCCGATCATTCTGGGTGCGCATATCGGCACAGCGTTCACACCGCTGCTGACGGTCGGTGGTTCTTCCAAGGACGGCAAGCGTGCGGCTTTTGTCCATCTGTACTTTAATATCATTGGCAGTATCGTCCTGATGGTTCTGATCTATGCGGTTCAGTACACCATCGGCATTCCGATGTGGTTCGATGTCATGAATAAAAGCTCCATCGCAAACATCCATACACTGTCCAGCGTGGTGGCAATGCTTCTTTTGCTGCCCTTCAACGGTCTGCTGGTGAAGCTGTCCTGCATGACCGTCCGTGACAGCGCAGAGGATGCACAGGAGCTTACGATGCCGGTTCTGGATGAGCGTCTGTACAAAAGCCCGTCTGTGGCTCTGCAACAGGCAAAGAGTGCGGTCGTCAAAATGTCCCGCCGTGCGGCCCGCAATGTCAGCCTTGCAACACCGCTTCTCCTCAAGATGGATGAAGAGGTCGTCAGTGCGATCAATGTGCGGGAACACCTGATCGACCGGATGGAGGTCGAGATCTCCAATTACCTTATTAGAATGACCGATCAGGAATTGGGAGATGAGGAGAGTCATGCGGTCACGGAGCTGCTGAACTTCGTGACGGAGTACGAGCGTATCGGCGATTATGCCGTGAACATCATGGAAAAGGCACAGGAACTTGCGGACAAAGAGGTTGCGTTCAGCGACTGTGCCAAGGATGAACTGAAGATCCTTGATTCCGCGTTGGAAAAGATCCTGACCCTGACAGATTACGCGTTTGAGTCGGGGGAGGTTTCGGTAGCTCGGCAGGTCGAACCGATCGAGGAGGTCATTGATATCCTCGTGGAGCGTTTGCGTGATCAGCATATCAAACGACTGAAAGAGGGCATCTGCTCGATCGATACGGGCGTTGTATTCCTGGACGTGCTGAACAATGCGGAGCGTATCTCGGATCACTGCTCGAATATTGCGGCTCGTCTGATCGGGATGGAAGCAGGCGAGGACTACGATTCTCACACCCTCAAGAGCATGATGCACCATAACCCCAGCAGAGAGTATTTGCTGGCTTACGAGGAGTGCCGCAAGGAATATCTCGTCCCGTTGGAAACGCTGGAAGCGTGATCGATACGACCGGATAAAAACGAAGAACCTCTGTCGAGCAGGATCGGCAGAGGTTCTTTTGCGTGTGAAGTCAGGCAGAGGGCGCAATAGGGACGACCTGCTCCACGGTGCAGAAAACAAATCCTTGGTCACGATACCATTGGATGATATCAGGCAGAGCCTCAGCAGTGGTGTGGGTGGTGTTGGAATCATGCATCAGGACGATACATTTGGTCTGTTCGCCTGTTTCACGGACAATATTCCGGAAGATGGTGGATGCGCTGGGCTTTCCACCCACAGCATCCTCGGCACAGACATTCCAGTCGATCCATTGCAGACCTTTTTCCTCGACCTCGGATTTGAGCTGCTGCATCAGCCCTTTTCCGCCATAACGGCGGCTGACTGTGTTGGTGCTGCCGCCCGGAAAGCGCAGATACCGGATGCTGTCGGTTGGGATGTAAGGCGAAAGGCGTTTCCGAAGAAGGTCGATATCCTGCCAGTAGGCATCCGAACTGCGATAAATATCGCCGTACTCGTGGGATGCGGAGTGAAGAGCGATCTGATGTCCGTCGGAAAGAGCTTCTGCAAGAAGAGGAAGATACGTTTCGTTATAGCCTGTCGCCACAACAAAAAAGGTGGCTTTCACTCCGGCGGAATTCAGCGCATCCAGCACGGCGGGCGTCGTTTTGCTCGGACCGTCGTCAAAGGTCAGACAGACCCATTTCTCCGGTTCAGGAGCAGGCTCGGACATGGATGAGGAGGGGAGAGTGGAAGATGTTTCCGTTGAATCAAGAAATCGGGTGTCGGGCAGCGGCGTTAGGTCATTCTCTGCGCAGCCGATAAGCGGCGAAGTATAGAAACTGCCCAGCAAAAAGCCTGCCGCAAGCCCAGCCAGAAAAAGTCCGCCTGCCCCCAAAAATGTTTTTTTAGGAAAATTCATCCGAAAACCTCCTTCATAGGTCATTTCTTGCCAAAAGACTCTTTTATATAAGGTATGACTGCGTGGAAAATCTATGAAAATGCTTGACATTCCGGAGGGGATATGATATTATACTCAAGCAGTCAGCGATACGGCTTCCAACCTCAGGAGTTGCATGGGCTGCGAAAACAGAATATGCGAGGGTGGCGGAACTGGCAGACGCGCACGTTTGAGGTGCGTGTGGT
>CAVKZS010000073.1:0-63216 GCA_963660925.1 Eubacterium sp. CAG:38
ATTGTCTATATTTAAGGGTTCAGCTGAGCTACTTCTGAATGATTTTCGGGGATAGCAAAAATGACCTGTGCCTAAATAAAAGGGGTCACATCTTTGAAGTTGTCCTTGACAAAGGGTACAGTCTAGACATCACCTGCAGCTCGGGCCGGGTGTCGAAGCCCTGCTCAAACCGAGCCAGCATTTCGGAATCAATGGGAGTCACAGGATGCATGGTTTTTCTCCTTGTTGTCTGCCCTCTCAGTCAATGCTTCGCATTGCCAGCTCTCCCAGAGTGAGAGCCCTTGGCATATCGGTTCACTTTATGCGAAATCCATGACATGGCGGGCCTTGTTATCTTATTTTAGTAAGGCGGTCAATTTTTCAAGTCGATTGACAGCTTCATCCAATACATCCGTACCGCGGGCAAAGTGCATCCGGATCAGGTGGTTGACCGGCTCCCGGAAGAAGCTCGAGCCGGGCACGGCTGCCACGCCGATCTCCCGGATCATCCACTCGCAGAATGCGAGGTCCGTCCAACCCGCAAACTGCGGCAGGGCGAGGAAATCCGAGATGTCGATCATGACGAAGTAGGTGCCCTGCGGGACGTTGTGCTTCAGGCCGATGCGGTCCAGCCCGGCGAGGAAGTGATTCCGCTTTTCGGTGTAGAGCTTCTGCAGGCCCTCATAGTAGGAGGCCGGCATTTCCAGCCCGGCAACGGCGGCTTCCTGCAGGGGTGCTGCCGCGCCCACGGTCAGAAAGTCGTGCACTTTCCGCGCCGCTTCGATGACCTCCGCCGGGCCGATCAGATAGCCCAGACGCCAGCCGGTGATGGAGTAGGTCTTGGACAGCGAGTTGCAGGTGATGGTGTGCTCGAACATCCCGGGCAGCGACGCCATGCTGATGTGCTCATGGGGTGCATAGACGATGTGCTCATACACTTCGTCCGTCACTACAAAAGCGTCGTACTGGATTGCCAGCTTCGCAATGGCTTCCAGCTCGTCCCGGCGGAATACCTTGCCGCAGGGGTTGGAGGGATTGCAGAGGATCAATGCCTTTGCACCCTCCCGGAAGCCCTTCTCGATAAGGCTCAGGTCGAACTCGTACTCCGGCGGAACCAGCGGGATATAGATTGGCTCCGCGCCCGAAAGAATGGCATCGGCCCCGTAGTTCTCATAAAACGGTGAAAAGATCATCACCTTATCGCCCGGGTTGCAGATGGTCATCATGGCAGCCATCATCGCCTCGGTTCCGCCGCAGGTCACGCAGATCTCGGTGTTGGGGTCCACCTCGTGGTGGAGGGTCGGGCTTGCCTTTTTCGCCAGTGCCTCCCGGAAATTCTGCGCACCGAAGGTCACAGCGTACTGGTGCGGGCCGTTGTAGGCCGTCTTTGCCAGCGCGTCCAGCAGCTCTTTCGGCGGGTCAAAATCCGGAAACCCCTGCGACAGGTTGATGGAATCGTATTGATTGTTGATGCGGGTCATCCGCCGGATCACCGAATCCGTAAACGTACCCACGCGATCGCTCAGTTTCATATAAGTAGCTTCCTCTCAATTCGTTCGCAATATCTTCGTCACACCGCAAGGCTCTCATGCTTGCGTTTGTAGTAGAAACTTGTCCGGCTTGCCAAGGGCTCTCCCTTCGGGAGAGCTGGCGAGCGGCAGCGAGACTGAGAGGGTCAGTCAAAATATGCCTTCTGCACGGCCAGCAGGACACCGGCACGGCTGGTGGCAAAGTTCAGACCGCCCTGCAGATAGCAGGTGTACGGCTCACGCAGCGGGCCGTCGCAGGAAAGCTCAATGGTGCTGCCCTGCGTGAAGCTGCCGCTGGCCATGATGACTTCATCGGTGTAGCCCGGTTCCGGAGAAGGTTCCGGGGCGGCATAACTGTCCACCGGGCTGGCAGCCTGCACACCGCGGCAGAAGCCGATCAGGGCGTCTGCCGTGCCTGCGTCGAAGCAGGTCACGATGTCGTTGTGGTCCTCGCAGTAACGCGGGATAGGGTTCTTCCCCACCAGCTCCAGCAGACACTGGGCGTAGATGGCCGTCTTGATGGCCTCGCAGACCACGCCGGGCGCATAGTAGAAGCCCAGATACATATCGCGGGGGGTGTCCAGCGTGCAGCCCAGCTCCTTGCCAAGGCCGGGGGCATTCAGACGATAGGCACACTGCTCCACGAGGTCGCGGCGGCCAGCGATGTAGCCGCCGGTGGGGGCGATGCCGCCGCCGGGGTTCTTGATGAGACTGCCGACCACGAGGTCTGCGCCGGCCTGACAGGGTTCCTTCGTCTGGGTGAACTCGCCGTAGCAGTTATCCACGAAGATGATGATATCGGGGTTTGCGGCGCGGGCGGTGTCGGCGATCTTCTGGATGGTATCCAGATCAAAGGCGTTCCGCTGCAGATAACCGCGGCTGCGCTGGATGTGGCAGACCTTGGCCCCCGGTGCTTTCTGGGCGATCAACTCATAATCCGGGGTGAAGTCCGGCTTCAGCGGAGCTTCGTCGTACTTCACGCCGTAGTCCATCAGAGTGCCGGTGCCCTTGCCCTTGCCGTCCAAGCCGATGACGCCTTCCAACGTGTCGTAGGGGCGGCCGGTGGCGGCCAGCAGAGTATCGCCGGTGCGGAGCAGGCCGAACAGAGCCACCGCCAGCGTGTGGGTGCCGCTCATGAACTGGCTGCGCACCAGTGCGTCCTCGGCTCCCATCACCTCGGCAAAGATCTGCTCCAGCTTGGCGCGGCCGGTATCCCACAGGCCGTAGCCGGTGGTTCCCAGCATATCGGTGGAGGACATCTGGGTATCCGCAAAGGCTTTCAGCATCTTGAGCTGGTTGAAATCGCGGATCTCCTCCATGTGCTTGAAGTAGGGCTGGCACAGCTCCATGGCTTTCTCATCCAGTGCCAGCACTTCGGGTTTGAAATCAAAAAAGTGGTTCAACATTGACATATCTGCTTTATTTCCTAGTTTCTTATCTTTCGTAGCGTGCATATTCGCCCAGCTTCACGAAGCCGAGCCTTGTATAAAAATGTACCCGTTCCGGGCTGCAGAGGAACACCGGCTGAAGCCCTTGCGCGGAAAGCTCGTTCGCCATTTGAACGATCAGCCGCCCGCCGATGCCCCTGCCCCGCAGGGATTCCGCTGTCTCGCCGCAGGCCATGTATGCCTGCCCGTTGGCGATGGCGTAGGCCCCGACGGTACAGACGATCTCCCCTTCCCGGTTCAGGGTCCAGACCTTCGCCTTATTACGGCTGCGCTTGGTGCACAGTTCCGAGTAGAAGTCGTCCCTCCGGGCCGGGCGATCCGGGAAGAGAAACTCTGCCACCGGATAGGCCGGCGGGGTCTCGTCCCGCGTCAGGCTATCCCAAAGCGTTTCATCCGCAGACGGCAGCGGCAGCTGCTGGCCGGGCAGCAAGCCGAACACCGAATGGCTCCTGCTCCGCGTCCAGCCCGTCGGCGGCGGGCCTTTGGCATCGTCCAGAACCGCCGCACTACAGCCGCAGAACACCAGAAAGCTGGCCAGCTCGTCGGGGTTCGCGTGGCCCGCGATCCATGCCGTGCTGCCGCTCAGCTCCACGGCCAGCGTCGGCCCGGCAAAGAACCATCCGGATTGGCTTTTCCCGAACACTTCCAACGAGGCGGGCATTTTAGCCCCAAAGCAGAGCGTTCCACGGCAGGCGTTCAAGAACCGCCGTTTCTGCCGGTCGTTCGTGACCTGCGCGATCATTTCAGGTTGTTGACGATGTTCTTGTAGTCGCGGCCGCGGACCTCGAAGTTCGGGTAGAGGTCAAAGGATGCGCTGGCCGGCGACATGGTAACGACATCGCCGGGCTTAGCGGCAGCGCGGGCCAGCTCGACGGCGTGCTGCATATTGTCGGCGTGCTGGATGTCCAGCCCGCTGGCGGCAAAGTCCGGATGCTCCCGGACAGCCTTCTCGATGCGGGGGCCAGTGGCACCCATCAGGATCAGGGTCTTGACGTGCTGCAGGATCTCCGGAGCCAGCGGCTCGTAGGGGATCTTCTTATCGTAGCCGCCCGCGATCAGGATGACTTTCTGATCGAAGCTGCGCAGACCGGCGATGGTGCGGGTGGGGCTGGATGCGATGGAGTCATTGTAATAGGTCACGCCGTCCAGCACGCGCACCGGCTCGATGCGGTGCTCTACACCGGTAAAGGTGCTGCCGACCTTCTGGATGGCCTCGACCGGCACCTCACCCCAGACGGCAGCGGCAGCAGCCAGCAGGTTTTCGATGTTGTGCAGGCCGCGCAGCTTGACGTCCTTTTGTGCGAGGAAAGGGGTCACCACGCCGTTTTCGGCCATGCAGAGCATTCCGTCGTCCCGCAGGAAGGCACCGTTGTCGGTGGTGTGCAGGCGGGTGAACCAGACCTGCTTGCCCTTGCAGTCGGCCTGCATCCCGCGGGTGATGTCGTTTTCATAGCCCAGCACTTCGCGGCAAGGCGGCACCTGATGGATCAGGATGTTCCGCTTGGCGTCGATGTACTCCTGCATATCCTTGTGGTGGTCGAGGTGGTTGGGGGTCACGTTGGTGACGACTGCGATCTTCGGGCTCTTGTGCATACTGATGAGCTGGAAGCTGGACAGCTCGACAACGGCCACATCCTCGGGGGCCACGTCGGGCAGCATGGGCAGCAGGGCCGCACCGATGTTGCCGCCCAGATGCACCTTGCGGCCGGCCGCCTCATAGAACTTAGAGATCAGGGTGGTGGTGGTGGTCTTGCCGTCCGAGCCGGTCACACCCACGATCTCGCAGGGGCAGAAGTCGAAGAAAAGCTCGACCTCGCTGGTGACCATGGTTCCGGCGGCGATGGCGTCCTGCAGCGGCTTCTGGAAATACTCGAAGCCCGGGGTGCGCAGGATGATGTCCTGCCCCTTGAAGCCGTCCATGTAATGCTCGCCGAGGCTCAGGTTGATCCCCAGACGGCGGATGGTGTCGGCGTAGTCGCCGAAGTCGTCCACGCTGTTCTTTTTATCGCAGAGGGTCACGATGGCACCCAGACCCACAAACTCCTCGATCAGGGTCTTGTGGCTGACGCCCGCGCCGATGAACGCGACTTTTTTGCCCTTGACCAGCTCGGCCAGTTTCTGCTGTTCTTTCTGCATAAAAACAGAACCTCCTCTATAATAAGTAATATCTCCTTTAGGTGGCTCACCCTCTCCGTCATCGCTGCGCGATGCCACCTCCCCCAAAGTGGGAGGCTTTGGCATATCGGGCAACTCTGTGTGTATCCCACAAAAGCGATGGCCCTGCGTTCTGGATTCACAGCTGCGCACCTGCTATCAAAAGCAACAAGGCCCGGCTCATTTTGGAGCCGCAGGCGATTTGCTCGAAACTACACCGGCCTGCCAAGGGCTCTCCCTTCGGGAGAGCTGGCCGCCGACAGGCGGACTGAGAGGGCTTCTTCCCCATTCTACACCTTTTCCCCTCAATTGGCAACGGAAAACCCAAAACCGTGCCCCAAAAGCCCATTGAAATCCACAAAATGATAATTGTCTTTTCCGACGCTTTCTGCTACACTTAGGAAGCAGAACGCTTGTTGCTGCGTGATTCTCATTTTCTTCTGACCCCGAAAGGACTTATTTCCCTTGAAACGTACTTTGAAAATTTTCTCTGCGGCATTGCTTGCCGCATTTGTCTTTGCATTGACCGGCTGCGGTTCCGGTTCCAACAGTTTTACGTGGTTCGTGGACACCATCCCAACCAACCTCGACCCGCAGGTGGCATCCACGGCATCGGATGTCATTGCCTGCGAAAATCTGTACAGCGGCCTTGTCCGGAAAGACCCGGACGGCCAGCTGCAGCCGGAGCTGTGCGAGCGGTGGGAAGTCTCCGCCGACCGGCGCACCTATACCTTTTATCTCAAAGACGGTCTGACGTATACCGCCGCCAAGGGCAATGCCACCGAATACGCCATCACCGCCGAGGATTTCGTCTTTGCCTTCCGGCGGATGTTCCGGGCCGAGACCAATTCCCCCTACGCGGTGGAATTCTCCGCTATCGAGAACAGTGCCGCCGTCCTGAGCGGTGCGATGCCCGAAAGCTCCTTGGGGGTGTCGGCCCGCGGCGACCGGACGCTGGTGTTCCAGCTGAGTGCACCGGACGAGAATTTCCTCTCCAAGCTCACTCTGCCCGGTGCCATGCCCTGCGATGAGGATTTCTTCAACAGCACCCGGGGCACCTACGGCCTGAACACGGCTTCCACCCTGTCCAGCGGCAGTTTTTACATTTATAATTGGACGTCCAACGGCTTGTTCCTGCGGCGGGAGCCGTCGGGCAGTCTGATCGACAACCTGCGTCTGGTGCAGAACACCAACTCTGCCGGGCAGTCGGCCGAACAGCTGATCTCCAACGAAAAGTGCTCTGCGGCCCTCGATGACACTGGCGCACAGACCTCGCTCCAGAGCATCTCCTACTCCGACACCACTTGGACCCTGCTGTTCAACTGCGATTCCGTCTTTTCCTCCACAGAACTGCGGCAGGCCTTGGCCAGCGTCGCCCGGGACGCCGCCGACGTGCCCGGCACCGGGCTGTTCACCGCAGCATCCGGCCTGATCCCGGAGGGCCTGACCGTGGACGGCATCGACTACCGGGCCGCTGCCGGGAATCCCCTGCCCGCGATCTCCGATGCAAAAGAGCTTTATCGGGTCGCCCGGCAGGGGATGCAGAACTCCGACTTCAACAAAGTCACCCTGCTGCTCCCGGCTGGGAGCGGCCTGACGCAGGCCGCCGAACAGATCAACGGCGAGTGGCAGAAACAGTTTTCGCTCTTCTTCTCAGTGGAGCAAGTGGACCCGGACGAGTTCAACAAACGTCTCTCCGAGGGCAGTTACACCATCGCTCTTGCGCCCATCAGCGCGGAAAGCGGCAGCGTGTACAGCATCCTCAACCAGTTCACCGCAGCGGGCGGCGGCTTGGCTAACTACGAAAACTCGCTCTATGCGACCCAGCTTGCCGCCAGTGCCACCGCCACCGGCAGTACCCGCTGTTCTCTGCTAGCCGAATGCGAAAAGCAACTGCTTCAGGACTGCGCCGCGGTTCCCCTCTTCGCCCAGCAGAAACGTCTCCTCGTCGCCAGCGGCATCAAGAACCTGATCTTTGACCCTTTCGGCCCGGTGCTGGATCTGACGTATACGACGAAAGAGTAAAAGTACAAAACGACTGCACTTCATTTCGAAATGCAGTCGTTTCTATTTTACAATATTTTATTTACCTTAGAGCTCAGGTCTCCTGCAGCTCGCCGCGGCTGGCAGCCTTCAGGTAGGCGAAGATGAAACCGTCGAGGTCGCCGTCCATGACAGCATCCACATTGCCGGTCTCGTAGTTGGTGCGGTGGTCCTTGACCATGGTATAGGGCATAAAGACATAGCTGCGGATCTGGTGGCCCCATGCGATCTCGTTCTGGACACCCTTGATGTCGTCGATCTTGTCCATGTGCTGCTGCTTGGCGATCTGATACAGTTTGGCTTTCAGCATTTCCATGGCGTAGTCACGGTTCTGGAACTGGCTGCGCTGGGTCTGGCAGCTGACCACGATGCCGGTGGGCTTGTGGATCAGACGGACGGCCGAAGAGGTCTTGTTGATGTGCTGGCCGCCGGCACCCGAGGAGCGGTAGACCTGCATCTCGATGTCCTCGGGGCGGATGTCCACCTGAATGGTGTTGTCCAGCTCGGGCATGACTTCCAGCGAAGCAAAGCTGGTCTGGCGGCGGGCATTGGCGTCAAAGGGAGAGACGCGGACCAGACGGTGGACACCGTTCTCGCTCTTGAGCAGGCCGTAGGCGTTGGCACCCTTGACCATCATGGATGCACTCTTCATGCCGGCCTCGTCGCCATCCTGATAGTCCAGAACCTCGACGGTCATGCCGTGTGCCTGCGCCCACTTGTTGTACATACGATAAAGCATCTCGGCCCAATCCTGTGCCTCGGTGCCGCCGGTGCCGGCGTGGAAGGTCAGGATGGCGTTGCTGTGGTCGTACTCACCGTTCAGCATGGTCATCAGCTGCAGCTCATCGACGGCCTTGCCGACGGCGTTGACGGCCTCTTCTGCCTCGGGCACCATGGCCGGGTCGTACTCTTCGTCCAGCATTTCCAGCATGGTCTCGGCATCCTCATACAGGCCCTGCAGCTTTTCAAAGCGGTTCAGCTTGCCCTTCAGGTCGCCGACCTCGTCAAAGACCTTCTTGCTCAGCTCCGCATCATCATAGAAACCCGGACGGGACATGGTGTGCTCCAGCTCCTGCACACGCTTGCGGCTGGCGTCGATGGCCAGTGCCTCCTCCAAGTCTTTCACAGCTGTGCCATAATCGGCCAGCTGCACTTTCAGTTCGTCAGTGGTAATCATTCTAAGTTCCTCTCGTCTGATCTCAGGCTAAAAGATACAGTTTATACACAGATACTTCATTAGTATACCGACAATTCATGGTAAAGTAAAGAGGAAAAAGCACCATCAGGCTGGAAATTTGAAGATTTTCACCTTTTCTTTTCCCTTTTTCGGGAGTATAATACCGGTAAGTACCATTTTTATTGGAGGATCTTATGCCAAAATACTATGGCTGTCCCTGTGAAGGCTGCGGCAAGCCGCTGACGCTGAAGGACGATATCGTCGTCTGCCCGGACTGCGGCGCACCCTATCACCGCACCTGTTACGAAAAACTGGGCCTCTGCATCCATGCCCCGGCCCACGGCGCGGGCTATGAGTGGAAGTTCCCCTATCAGGAGTCCGAGCTGCGCACCTGCCCGTCCTGCGGCGAGCGCACCCTGCGCTCGGAGGAGAACTGCCGTTGCTGCGGTGCCAAGCTGCCGCCCGAGGGTTCCACCCCGGAGCCGGGCGACCGCGCCGAAGAAGAGGGCACATTCGATTATTCCAGCCTCTACCGCCAGTATCAGGAGTCCGGCTCGGCCGCCGACCCCGCCAAGCAGATGTATCAGGCAGCGTTCGGCAAGGACGAGATGCTGGACGGCATCTCCTGCAAGGACTGGTCGGCCTACATCGGCCCGGCCGCGCCTGCCTATCTCGCCTCTTACGGCCAGATGCAGCTGCGGCACAACAAGGCTTCGATCAGCTTCTCCGCGCTGCTGTTCGGCCCCTTCTATTTCTTCTACCGCAAAGCGTGGAAACCGGCGTTCGCCTTTCTCGCGGCGGAACTGCTGCTGGCGGCTCCGACCTTCATTGATATGCTGCAGATCAGCGGCAGCAGCTTCGCACCCGGGCTGAGCGATTCGGCTCTGGTCATCTTTGCGCGGGTCTGCTCGGCGTTGAGCTTCCTGCTCATGGTGTTCCGCGGGATGTACGGCAAGTGGTTCTACCGCAAGAGTGCCGCTGCCAAGATCCGCCGCATTCAGGCCGAGTTCCCCGACCCGGAGCAGCGTCGGGCCGTGCTCAGCGCACAGGGCGGCGTCAGCTTTGCCGCCGTCATCGGCGCGTTTGCCCTGCTGATCGTCGTCGGCAGTGCCTTTACCATGCTGCTCGGCCCCAACATTCAGGCCTTATTCGATGTCTTATACAACTGATGCCCTGCACGCAGCGGTTGTATGATATAAGTATTGTGTAACGTTGAAGGAGATTCATCACTATGAAAAAGGTTACGAAAGCGGTCATCCCTGCGGCGGGTCTCGGCACCCGTGTTCTGCCCGCAACCAAAGCCATGCCCAAGGGGATGCTCCCCATTGTCGATAAGCCCGCCATCCAGTATCTGGTGGAAGAGGCCGTCCGCTCCGGCATCACCGATATCCTCATCATTCTGGGCCGGAACCAGAGCATCATCGAGGACCACTTCGACCGCAGCCCTGAGCTGGAAGAGAAGCTGGCTGCCCCCGGCAAGGAGAAGATGTTGGAAGAGTGCCTCGGCATCTCCAACATGGCCAACATCTACTTTGTCCGCCAGAAGCAGACCCTCGGTCTGGGCCATGCCGTCAGC
Source organism: Eubacterium sp. CAG:38 (assembly GCA_963660925.1). Taxonomy (GTDB): domain Bacteria; phylum Bacillota; class Clostridia; order Oscillospirales; family Ruminococcaceae; genus Faecalibacterium. The sequence goes on from CAVKZS010000073.1 coordinate 9,907, forward strand.
GTTGCCAAAGCCTTTACCGGGGATGATCCGTTTGTGGTCATCTACGGTGACGACGTGATCTGGGGCGAGGACCCGGTCTGCGCTCAGCTGATCCGCGCCTATGAGGAGTTCGGCCGCCCGGCTGCCGGCGTCAGCGCGGTGCCTTGGGCCGATGTGAGCCGCTACTGCAGCCTCAAGACCACGCCCATCCACGACAACTACTTCTTTGTGGATGACATGATCGAGAAGCCCAAGAAGGGACAGGAGTTCAGCAACTACTCCATTCTGGGCCGCGTCCTGCTGACCCCCGAGATCTACGACATCCTCGCCCACACCAAGCCCGGTGCCGGCGGCGAGATCCAGCTGACAGACGCCATGGCCGAGTATGCCCGCAACCACGGCGGCATGACAGCGGTGGAGTTCACCGGCAAGCACTACGACATGGGCAACAAGCTCTGTATCGCCGAGGCACAGGTGGAGCTGGCATTGCAGCACCCTGAGATCGGCGAGGCATTCCGCGCCTACCTGAAGGAATTCTGCAAGACGCTGTGATCTTTGCCGTTTCTTAGCCAGAATCCCCCTTGAAATCTCTCAAGACTGGAAATGTGTGCTGAAACAGCCCATTTCCAGTCTTTCTTTTTTGTCGAATTTGTGTATAATGGATATAAATTGGTAAGTTGGGTAGTTTTGCGTTCGCGGAAGTCCGAGGAATGAGGTTGCACAAATGACACATACGTTACATGAGATCCAGACCCTGATGGAGAACCTGCAGTCCTTTTACGCCGATGTGCGTCTGCTGGACGAAGCAGCCCTCGGCAAGATCACCGAGGGAATGCGGGCCAATCCGTATGGGGACTCTCTGTGCTATGCCTGTCACAACAAGGACAGCCTGTGCCGCCACTGTGTCGCCCACAAAGCCTTTGCCGAGCGCAAAAGCTGTTGCAAGCTGGAATTTTTCGGCACCGATTTCGTGCAGATCATCGCCCAGTATTACGAGCTGGGCGGCAAACCTTACATCCTTGAGCTGGTGCAGCAGATGCCCAGCGATACCGCCATCGACCCTGAGGACGAGGAGAAATTCATCAGCGGCATCTCGGGCTACAACACCAAACTTTACCACGATGCCCTCACCGACGTGTACAACCGCCGCTATTACGAAGATGTGGTTCGTTCTCTGCCCGGGCCGGCCGGCGTCGCGCTGATCGACATCGACGATTTCAAGGTCTACAACGATACCTACGGCCACCACGCCGGCGACCTTGCACTGGAAACCGTCGTCACGGCCATCCGCAGCTGCATCCGCAAGACCGATTTTCTGGTCCGGTTCGGCGGCGATGAGCTGCTGCTCGTGCTGCCGAACATCCAGCCCGGCAGCCTGCAGGGCAAGCTGGAAGAGATCTGCCAGAAAATCCACAGCTCGTCGGTGCCCGGCTACGCTCACTTGCGGCTGTCGGTCAGCATCGGCGGCGTGGTGCAGTCGGCCTCCGATACCATGGAAAGTGCCGTGGCCTATGCCGATCGGATGATGTATCAGGCAAAGAACGAGAAAAACAGCGTCACCGTGCAGGAATCGCTGCGTGCCCCGCTGGGCTCTCTTCTCTCTGCCGAGGATGCAGCCCAGAAGAAGCCCCTGATCCTGATCGTCGATGACTCGGAGATGAACCGGATGATCCTTTCGGCCATCCTCGAGAGCGATTTCCGCATTCTGGAAGCCGACGACGGCGAAAAGGCCCTGACCCTGCTCAACCAGAATCAGGGCGACATCGCTTTGGTTCTGCTGGACCTCGTGATGCCGGTGATGGACGGCTTCGAGGTGCTGAACTACATGAACCGCAACCACTGGATCGAGGATATCCCGGTCATCATGATCTCCAGCGAGGACGCCGATCTGCTGGTCCGGCAGGCCTACGAGATGGGCGCATCCGATTTTGTGAGCCGCCCCTTCGACTCCAAGGTGGTTTATCAGCGGGTCTACAACACCATCAAGCTCTACGCCAAGCAGCGGCGGCTGGTGTCCATGGTCTCCGACCAGATCCGCCAGCGGGAGCGCAACACCTCCATGCTGGTGGGTACTCTGAGCCAGATCGTCGAGTTCCGCAACGGCGAAAGCGGCCTGCACGTCCAGCATATCCGGGTGCTGACCGAAAAAATCCTCGAGCGGCTGCTGACCAAAACCACTCACTATCACCTGACCGCCGCCGACCAAGACCTGATCCCGCTGGCCTCGGCCCTGCACGACATCGGCAAGATCGCCATCGACGAAAAGATCCTGAACAAACCCGGCAAGCTGACCCCGGAAGAGTTTGCGATCATGAAGACCCATACCACCCACGGGGCCGATATGCTGATGCGGCTGGAAAACTACTATCACGAGCCGCTGCTGCAGACGGCCTACCAGATTGCCCGCTGGCACCACGAACGCTGGGACGGCCGGGGCTACCCGGATGGGCTGGTGGGCGACGATATCCCCATCTCGGCCCAGATCGTCTCGCTGGCGGACGTGTATGATGCCCTGACCAGCGAACGCTGCTACAAGAAAGCCTTCTCCCACGAAAAGTCGCTGGAGATGATCTTCGGCGGCGAATGCGGCGTGTTCAATCCCCTGCTCCTTGAGTGTCTCAACGACATTCAGGCCACCTTGCAGGAGGAGCTGCAGAAAGCAATGAACGATTATTAATGAAGAAACCTCTCCGTCATCGCTTACGCGATGCCACCTCTCCTACTGAGGAGAGGCCTTGGCAGTCGATTTTAGTAAATCTATTTGCCAAGGGCTCCCCTACTAGAGGAGCTGGCGGGCGTTAGCCCGACTGAGAGGTTTATTTTAGTATTCGATGCCTTTTCGGGCCTTGATGCCCTTCTGGTAGGGGTGGCGGTGGCATTTCATCTCGGTGGAATAATCCGCCGCCTCTGCCATCCATTCCGGCGGGGTGTGCGCCGTGAGGACGCATTCCTGCGCGGCGGGCCGTTCCAGCACTGCCCGGCGGAGCAGGTCTTTGTCCACCATGTCCAGCTCCCATGCGGAGCCTGCCTCGTCCAGAACCAGCAGGTCGGCGGGTTCGGCAAGGGCCTTTTGCAGATTTTCGTTCTGCAGCTGCCGGGTCGCGGCTTTTTCCTCCGCATTCATCTGGAACACGAACTTCTGCCCGGCTTTGCCCCGGTAGATCTTCGCGCCCAGCTGTTCCAGCAGCGGGATCTCGCCGCTGGTGCCGCCCTTCAAAAACTGGACGATGACCACCTTTTTTCCGCTGCCAATGGCCCGCAGCGCAAGGCCCATGGCTGCCGTGGTCTTTCCTTTTCCGTCGCCCCAATAGAGGTGAAGCAATCCGTTCATTTCACCGGCCTCCTTTTGCTCTATTATAAAGCAGGCAGGCCGGTTTTTCCAGCCTTACTCTTCCAGAGCTTCGGCCATGGCTGCATCGGCCTCTTCCTGCGTGATGGTCTTGACCATAAAGCCGAAATAAACGATGTGCCCGACCCAGACCACGGCCATAATTGCGCGGCCCACCGGGACCCGGCCCATCATCAGGAAACCGGGCACCATGATGGCTGTCACCGTGCCGATCAGCATCAGCTTGGCTTTCAGGGTCATGCCCTTCCGCTTCATGTAGCTGCCAATGTATTTTTTGTACATCTTGGTGCCCAGAAACCAGCTGTGCAGCCGCTCCGAGCTTTTGGCAAAGCAGAACGCCGTCAGCAGAAAGAACGGCACGGTCGGCAGGATGGGCAGCACGATGCCGACCACGCCCAGTGCGAGGCTGATGCAGCCGAGGGTGACAAAGACGATTTTTTTCATGGAAGTTCCTTTCTGTCCGGGCGGTGTCCGCCACGCTTTGTTAGTCTATTCTAACTTTCGTTTCTGCAAAAAGGCCGTATCTCTGCGGCCTTTTTGTCGTTTGCAAGTGCAAACCATTGCGATTTAGTGTATCATCCCGGGCGGAGCTTGTCAAGCATCAGAATTTTACCAGCATCCGGAGCGTTCCGTTCTCGACTTCTGCCGTGATGGTGCCGCCCAGCCGTTCGGTCAGCTGTTTTGCGATGGCAAGGCCCAGCCCCGTGGAATCCTTTCCGCGCTCCACCGTGTAAAACCGATGAAAGAGCATCTTTGCATCCACATCGGTCAGGTTCTGCACGGGATTTTCAAAGCAGATCGTGCCCTCCCCGGTCAGGCAGATCTTCAGCGAGCCTTCGGCATACCGCACTGCATTGCTGAGCAGATTGCCCAGCACCCGCTCCAAGGCATTTTTGTCAAGCCAACGGGCCACGGGTTGTTCCGGCATCTGGATCTCGGGGGTGATGCCCTTTTCGGTCAGCACCCCGTAAAAGGCCGCGAGACTCACTTCCAGCACATCGTTCAGCCGCACCGGTTCCGGGTGCAGGTTTTCTTCCTGTGCGGTCACGATGGAATACCGGAAGAATTCGTCGGTCAGGGCGGTCATTACGTCCGTCCGCTCCCGGATGATGTTCAGGTATTTCCGGCTCTGGTCGGGCATCGGTTCCTCTTCCAGCAAGTCCAGATAGCCGCAGATGGCCGTCAGCGGCGTCCGGATGTCGTGGGAGATGTTGGTAATGGCGGTTTTCAGCTCTGCGTCGCCGTTTTGGAGACGAAGCTTCTGCCTGCGCAATTCTACAAGCTGTTCGTTCAGGGTGTCTGCCATTTCCCGCGCCGCCGGGTCTGCGGTGGAAAGAGTGATCTGCTGGTTGGTATCGCTTGAGAGGATCTCTTGGAGTTCCTGCGTTATTTCCTTGAGCGACTGGCGCAGGGACAGCCACAGGCCGAGAAAAACGACCGCCGTCCCTGCGGCCAATACCAGCAAAACAGCATATCGTTTTCCTCCGTTTCGGTTTATTTCAGGTCTTTTTTCTCAAATACGGCGCATCCGGCCAAGGTCGTCACCGTTACCAGAACGACCGACAGGCAGGCCGACCGCACCGGGGCGTGCAGAGTTCCGTTGTTGCTGATCTGCATGGACTGGCTGGTCGGCAGACCGTCCGAGATCCACTGCAAAACTTCCCGCTTTGTGCCGCTGATGTAGCTGGGGTTTTGTGTTTCCACCCACTGAAGGCTCCCATCCTCGGCCACGATGCCCTGCGTCGTCATTTCCGGTTGTGCAAGTTTGTTTTCGCACCAAGAACCTCCCACGATCATGGCCAGAGAAAGCAGGATAGCAATGACCGCCGTTGCTTCCCGGTTGACGCTTACCATCCCCAGCAGGGTGAAAATGGCATTGAACGCCGCGATCATCAGGACGAGGTCCAGCACCAGCATAGCCAGCTCTGCGGGTGCCTGCTGAAAGAAGCCGAACTTCGGTACGCCGATCAGCGACCCCACACACCAGACCGCCAGCAGAGCCAGATTTGCCACAAAGCAGACCACCCAATTGGACAGGTAGACGTCCACCCGGCTGTGCCCGACGACGATCTTATTCCGGATCGTTCCGTCGGCGTAATCCTTGCCAATGAACAGGCTGTTCACGATGGCGGACAAGATTGCAATGTAGGGCAGACCGCCAAAGAACAGCTGATCCATCGTGTATTCCGCGGGTTTGATCTCCCGGATCAGGCTTCTCATGATCAGCAGCGACAGGCCGAAAAAGCCGGCCATGCAGAGCCAGAATCCCTTATCCTTCCAAAGCCGGTGAAACCCGGCACGCAGCAATTTACGCATGGTCATTCCCTCCTACCAGACTCATATAGAAGCTCTCAAGGCTCTCGTCCCGCTCTTTCATCGTCAGAATGTCGCAGTGCTCTTTTGCCAGCTGCACCGCCAGTTTTGACACACCGACCGTGCCGTAAATATCCGCATGGGTCGCGTCGAGAATTTTGTAGTCCAACTCCATGCTGTCCAGCACCCGGGCAAGAACACGCACATCGGTCACTTCCACCCGGACGCACTTCCGGCAGGCGTTTTCCAGCTCTTCCGCGCTCATCTCCCGCACCATGCGCCCGTTGTCCATGAAGCCGTACCATGTCGCCAGCCGGGACAGTTCGTCCAGAATGTGGCTGGAAATCAGCACCGTGATGCCGTTTTCCCGGTTGAGCTTCAGGATCAGCTCCCGCACTTCCACGATGCCCTGCGGGTCAAGTCCGTTCACAGGTTCGTCCAGAACCAGAAGATCGGGGTGTCCCACCAATGCAACGGCGATCCCCAGCCGCTGGCGCATTCCCAGCGAAAAGTTTTTCGCCTTTTTCTTGCCGGTGTTTTCCAGCCCGACCAGACGCAGCAGTTCCGGGATGCTCTTATAAGACGGCAGGCCAAGGATTTCAGCCTGCTGGCGCAGATTTTCTTCGGCGGTCAGGTCCAGATAAATGGACGGCGTTTCCACCACTGCCCCCATCCGGCGGCGCATCGTTTCCAACTGCTTTTTTTCGCTGTTCGGCGCGCCGTACAGGGTATAGCTGCCCTCCGTCGGGTCCTGCAGCCCGGTAATGAGCCGGATAAGGGTCGTTTTGCCCGCGCCGTTCTTGCCGACCAGACCGTAAATGGAGCCTTTGGGGACTTTCATTGTCAGGCCGTTCAATGCCTGAAAGTTCCGATAGCGTTTTGTCAGGCTCGTCATCTGCAATACATATTCCATCGTTCAAACCTCCTGTTGGTTGATGTCTGTATTCTAGCAGACGATGGTTGAGCCGGCGGTCTACAAATCGGTTGAGATTTGGTTGAGGTCGGCCAGTTTGAACCCGATGCCCCACACCGCCTCGATCCAGTCCTTCCCCGTCGCGTTCCGGAGCTTGGTGCGCAGGTGGCTGATGTGGGTCTTGAGGGTGCTTTCGGTACAGTCGGGCGTATCTTCGCTGATCTTCTCGAGGATCGTCGGCTTTGCAAGCACCTGTTTCGGGTTCTGGAGCAGCAGTTTTAAAATTGCATATTCGGTTTTCGTCAGCGGAACGGGTCGGCCGTCTGCGGTCACGCCGTGGGACGCAGTGTCCAGCGAAAGTGCGCCATAGGTCAGCACCGGCGCCAGCGGGGCGTGGGCCTGCCGGAGCTGGACTTCGATGCGCGCCAGCAATTCTTTTGTGTCAAACGGCTTTATCATATAGTCCGCCGCGCCGCCCAGCAGAAGGTTCACTTTGTCTTCCACGGCGGCTTTCGCGCTGACGACGATGACCGGGATGCCCGCCAGCTTTGGCAGAAGTTCCTCGCCGGACAGCCCCGGAAGCATCAGATCCAGCAAAATCAGATCGGGGCGGCTCTGCCCGAGCAGAAGCACCGTCTCCGTCCCGGAGTAGGCCCGCTGAACCAGATACCCCGCCCGGTGCAATACTTCCTCGACCATATTCCCGATCTCAAGGTCGTCGTCCACGACCAGTATCGTCTTTTTCATCGTTTTCTCCTTCGTCCTCTGGTTTTCCCCAGTGTACACGAATTCTCCCCAAATGAAAAGGGGCAAAAAAATTCCGCCGCAGTGCCACGCACCACAGCGGAAGCAGAATTTTTTACAAATTTACTTATTCATACAGGGGGAATGCCTTGGTCAGGGCGAGAACACGGTCGGAGATCTCGTCCCGCTTCTCGTCGTAGTGCCAGATGCAGTCGGCGATGCAGTCCGCAATGATCTTCATCTCGGCGGGGCCCATGCCGCGGGTAGTGACAGCCGGGGTGCCCAGACGGACGCCGCTGGTCACGAAGGGGCTGCGGGTCTCGCCGGGGACGGTGTTCTTGTTGGCGGTGATATGCACACTGTCGAGGCGGGCTTCCAGCTCCTTGCCGGTGCACTCCTCATCCCGCAGGTCGATCAGCATCAGGTGGTTGTCGGTGCCGCCGGACACCAGCTTGACACCCCGTGCCTGCAGCTCCGCGGCCATGGCCTGCGCGTTCTCCACGATCTTCCGCGCATACTCCTTGAACTCCGGCCTGAGGGCCTCGCCGAAGCAGACGGCCTTAGCCGCAATGACGTGCTCCAGCGGGCCGCCCTGCGTGCCGGGGAAGACAGCAGAGTTGATTCGCTTGGCGAGGACGGCATTGTTGGTCAGGATCAGGCCGCCGCGGGGTCCGCGCAGGGTCTTGTGGGTGGTGGTGGTCACCACGTCGGCATACGGCACCGGACTCTGGTGATAACCGCCCGCCACCAGACCGGCGATGTGGGCCATATCGACCATCAGGTATGCCCCGTAGCCGTGGGCGATCTCGGCCAGCTTCTCGAAATCAATGGCACGCGGATAAGCCGAAGCACCGGCCACCAGCATCTTGGGGCGGACCTTCTTGACCTGCTTTTCCAGTGCGGCATAGTCAATGGTGCCGTCCTCGCCCACGCCGTAGGAGACGAAGTGGTAGTTCTTGCCCGACATATTCACCGGGGAACCGTGGGTCAGGTGGCCGCCCTGCGACAGATCCATACCCATGACGGTATCGCCCAGATCCAGCAGAGCGAAGTAGACGGCCAGATTTGCCTGTGCACCGGAGTGCGGCTGGACGTTGGCATACTTGGCCCCGAACAGCTTGCAGGCCCGCTGGATGGCGATGTTCTCCACCTCATCGACGTAGGCACAGCCGCCGTAGTACCGCTTGCCCGGCAGACCCTCGGCATACTTGTTGGTCAGCACACTGCCCATCGCGGCCATGACTGCAGGCGAGACGATGTTCTCGCTGGCGATCAGCTCGATGTTCTCCCGCTGGCGGTGCAGCTCCCGGTCCATGGCGGCGGCCAGTTCCGGGTCGGCTTTTTCGACCAGACCGATGGTGTCCATCATTTCGTTGTACATTGTTACTACCCCTCTCTTCGTGGATCTTTTCCGTTACAGATACACAAAAAAGCAGACGCTCCGCATTGAGCCCTTCTGCTTTTCCTTTATCATAGCAGAAATGCACCGAATCTGCAACGGTGTTTTCGACAAAACACTTGCTTTTTTGTGTGGCAAAGCTTATTATAATTGTATAAATTTTCCGGCCTCGTTTTGTACATTCTGCAGACGAAATTTCACGGGAAATTTTCAGAGAAAAGATATGACGATCCAAGAGCAAAAAATCATCCAGCGCAAAGCCGGCATCGCAGCCCGGCGTGCCCTGCCGGAGGATGTGCGCACCACAGCCAATGCCGCACTCTGTGCCCGCCTCGCTTCCATGCCGGCCTTTGCCCGGGCAAAGACGCTGCTGGTCTATGCGGCCTTCGGCGGCGAAGCTGACCTCGCCGTACTGATCCGGCAGGCAGAGCAGGCCGGAAAAACGGTGGCCTACCCGGTCTGCGGCGAGGGCTTCACCCTGATCGCCGCCGTGCCGGAACCGGACGGCTGGGAGATCGGCGCGTACGGCATCCGGACGCCGATCCTGAGCCGTGCCCGCATCCTTGCCCCGGAAGAGCTGGATCTGGTGTTGGTGCCCTGCACCGCCTTTGACGCTGCCTGCCGCCGGGTCGGGATGGGAAAGGGCTATTACGACCGCTATCTGCCCCGCTGCCCGAATGCCGTCAGGATCGGCGTTGCGTTCGAGTGCCAGCGGGTGGAGTACGCCGCCAGCGACACCCACGATGTACCGCTGGACGCATTTGTGACTGAGAAAGGAATCTACTGTGGAACTGACCAAACAAAGCTGTGAAGCCTTTTTAGCCGACCTCGCCAGCAAATCCCCTGCTCCCGGAGGCGGCGGCGCCGCGGCCCTTGTGGGGGCTGCGGGCGTTGCGCTGGGGAATATGGTCGGCAGCCTGACCGTCGGCAAGAAGAAATACGCCGCCGTCGAGCCGGAGATCCTCGCCCTGAACGCCCGCGCGGAGGCCCTGCGCAAGCGTCTCGAGCAGCTGGTGCAAGCCGATGCCGAGGCGTTTACCCCGCTGGCGGCGGCCTACCGCCTGCCGAAGGATACGCCGGAACAGGCTGCGCACAAGGCCGCAGTGCTGGAACAGGCGTTGGATGGGGCCTGCGCGGTCCCGCTGGAGATCATGTCCGCCTGCTGTGAGGGCATCGCTCTTGCCGGGGAATACGCCGCCAAGGGCAGCGTGCTGGCCGTCTCGGACGCCGGCTGTGCGGCCCTGTTCTGCAAAGCCGCACTGCAGGCCGCCGGGCTGAACGTCTCCATCAACACCCGGCTGATGGCCGACAATGCCCACGCCGCCGCGCTGAACGCCAAGGCCGATGCAATGCTGGCCGAATTTGTGCCGCAGGCCGACGCCGTATACGACCAATTATCGCATCAATTGAGAGGGGAAATCTGAAATGGCAACGATTTTGAAAGGCGCACCGGTGGTCGCCGCCATGAACGAAGCAAACGCAGCCCGTTGCGAAGCACTGAAAGCAAAGGGCATCATCCCGACGCTGGCGGTCGTCCGGGTGGGCGAACGGGAGGACGATCTGTCCTACGAGCGGGGCGTGATGACCCGCTGCGGTAAGGTCGGCGTGGCCGTCAAGCAGTATCTGCTACCCGCCGACGCCCCGCAGGAGCAGCTGCTCGAGGTCATCCGCGTGGTCAACGCAGACCCGTCCATCCACGGCTGTCTGCTCTTCCGCCCGCTGCCCAAGCAGTTCGATGACCGGACCGTCCGCGCCGCCCTTGCGCCCGAAAAGGACATCGACGGCATCACCGATGGGTCGCTGGCTGGTGTGTTCACCAACACCGCCATCGGCTATCCCCCCTGCACCGCGCAGGCCTGCTTGGAAATTTTAAAATATTACGATATTCCGCTCTCCGGCAAGCGGGCCGTGGTGGTGGGCCGGAGCCTTGTGGTCGGCAAGCCCGCCGCCATGATGCTGGACCGGGAAAATGCCACCGTGACGATCTGCAACTCCCGCACCCGGAACCTCCCGGCTCTCTGCAAAGAAGCCGATGTCGTGGTGGTCGCCATGGGCAAGATGGGCTTCATCGGCGGCGACTGCCTGCGGGAAGGGCAGGTCGTGGTAGATGTCGGCATCCACGTCAACGAAGAGGGCAAGCTCTGCGGCGACGTCCGCTTTGCCGAGGCGGAACCCGTCGTGGAAGCCATCACCCCCGTGCCCGGCGGCGTCGGCACCGTCACCACTTCGGTGCTGGTGAGCCATGTGGTGGATGCAGCAGAAAAGAGCCTCTGATCTTGAGGGCAAACAGCAAAACGCGCCCGAGCGGAAAACCGCCGGGCGCGTTTTGCTGTTTCAGAACATTGCGGGAGGTAATTGGGAAAATGGAATTGTGGTTAAGTTTGCAAGTTCCTCAGGCTGCTTTGGCCGGTGCGAACACCAGAGCCTTCTTGCGGCGGGCCTGCATCGAACGGACGATGCAGCTGAGGGTGAAGTTGATGACGAAGTAGATGACACAGGCCACGCCGAACAGAACCATAACATCCGAGACATTCACGACACCCAGACCGTTATAGGTTCCGGCCGCGCTCAGCAGCTGGCGGATGCGGGACATCAGCTCGATGGTCGCCACGTTTGCCAGATAGGAAGAATCCTTGATGGTGGTGATGACCTGACTGAGCAGGGTCGGCACGATGTTGCGATAAGCCTGCGGCAGAACGATGTAAAGCAGCACCTCGGCGGTGTTGAAGCCCTGCGCATAGCCGGCTTCAAACTGACCCTTGGAGACGCCGTTCAAGCCGCCGCGGACGATCTCGGCGATGACCGAGGAGTTGAACAGCACCAGAGCGGTGGCCGCCTTGAAGAGCAGCTTCATCTCGACGCTGGTCAGGCTGAACATTTTCCGGGCAAAGAAGGCCGGGCAGGGGCAGAAGACCACGCAGACGAAGATCCAGAGCAGGTACGGCGTATTGCGGAACAGCTCGATGTAGGCGGCTGACAGCCAGCCCAAGATCTTGGCCGGGCCGTGCTTGCAGTAGGTACGGGCCAGTGCCAGCAGCGAGCCAAGGATTAGGCCGAGGATGACGCCCAGCACCGAGATGATGCAGGTGAACGCGATGCCGCGCAGCAGGTAGAGCATGACACCCTGTTTGGTCAGGATGGAGAAGCTTGCAGCCAGTGTGTTCATATTATGCAGCCTCCTTCAGCTCAACATTCTTATCGGCAGTTTTGATGGCGGGATTGACACGGCCCTTGCGGTTCTTGAGGGAAGCCTCCCAGCGGGTAGCCAGCGTGGACAGCGGGAAGCAGACCACGAAGAAGATCAGGCCGCAGAGGACATAAGCGGGAGCGTATGCACCGCCGGTGGAAGCACCGGTGACAAAGCTGTAAGTGACGCTGATGAGGTCTGCGCCGCCCACGATGTACAGGCAGGAGGTGTTCTTGAACAGGTTGACCACCTGATTGACCATCGGGGGAAGCATGACCGGGATGCTCTGGGGCAGGATGATGTAGCCCATCGTCTGCAGGTAGTTGAAGCCCTGTGCATGAGCGGCTTCAAACTGGCCCTTGGGCACCGACTCGATGGCGGCGCGGATGACCTCGCCCATGTAGGCACCGGTGTACACGCCCAGCGCGATGATGCCGGTGCGGATGACGCCGAGGCTCAGGCCCGCAAAGGCCAGTGCGTAGTACAAAAAGCAGAGCTGGAGCAGCAGCGGGGTGTTCTGGATGAACTCCACATACACCCGGGCGATGAACTGCAGCGGCTTCTTGCCGCTGGTCGCCATCAGGCCCAGCACGGCACCGATGATGAATGCCATCACCAGCGCGCTGACTGCGGTCATCAGGGTGTTGCCCAGACCGAGCAGAAAACTATCACGATGCGTCCAAACCGTCATCCAAGCGTCCATGGAAAATAAACCAGACATGACAAACGCTCCTTTCCCTTTCTATCCCCTGTTTCCCTCCCGGAAACAAATGTGTATCGTTTAATCCAGACCGTTGTCCTTGATCAGCTGGTCGATGGTGCCGTCTGCCAGCCAGCCGGTGACCAGATCGTCGCAGACCGTGGAGAAGTCACTGCCCTTCTTGGTAGCGACACCGTACTCCTGCGGTGCGAATTCTGCGTCGATGTAGCTGCGGCCGTCGGTCTTGTAGATGGCCAGAATGGACTTATCGACGCAGAAACCGTCGATCTCGCCGGCACTCAGTGCGGTGCTGATGGCGGGATAATCGTCGTACTGACGGTAAGAGATGCCCTCTTTCCAAGTATCTGCGTTGAAGGAATCGGCGTCGAAGTTTGCACCATCCAGCACGCCCGCCTCGATCATGGCACGAGTCAGCTCACGGGCGGAGGTAGAACCGGAGGAAACGCCCACGACCTTATCCTTCAGGTCGGCCAGTTCCTTGATGCCGGTGGAATCCTCAACCAGCACGGAAATGTAATCGGTGTAGTACGGGGTCGAGAAGTCCCAAGTCTTCTTGCGCTCCTCGGTGATGGTGAAGGTTGCCAGAACTGCGTCGATGTCGCCGGAATCCAGCAGCTCGCCGCGGGTGGCAGCGGTCACGGTGGTAAACTCGATGTCCACGCCCAGATACTCGGCGATCATCTCGGCCAGACTGTCCTCAAGGCCCTTGTACTCGCCGGTCAGGGTATCCTGAAAACTGAAGCCCTGCACCGCGTTCTTGACGCCGACTTTCAGCACACCGCGGTCGATGATAGCCTGCGTATCGGTGCCAAAGGCCACGCTTGCGGCTGCGGAGCCTGCCGCAGAAGATGCGGTAGAGGATGCAGCGGTGCTGGAAGAAGAACCGCCGCAAGCGGTCAGAGCACCCAGAACAGCGGCCATGCCAGCGGCCTTGACGAAACTACGACGCGAGATCTTTTTCATAATAAACCACTCCTCTTTGTTCTTTTGCAGCCCGGGCAGCTTTCCCTCTCTGCCCCGGATCGGCTGCTATCAACAGCGGCGGCCCGGCTCATTCCGGTGCGCTTGCCGCGTCAACCAAATTGTTTTAACGGACGATCTTGCTCAGGAACTGGCGGACACGCTCGCTCTTCGGGTTGGTGAAGAAGTGTTCCGGTGTTCCCTCTTCGATGATCTGGCCGTCGGCCATGAACACGACCCGGTCGGCCACCTGACGGGCGAAGCCCATCTCGTGAGTAACGACCACCATGGTGATGTTCTTTTCATGTGCCAGCCGCACCATGACGTCCAGCACTTCCTGAATGGTCTCGGGGTCCAGCGCACTGGTCGGCTCATCGAACAGGATGATCTTGGTCTGTGCGCACAGGGCACGCGCGATGGCGATGCGCTGCTGCTGGCCGCCGGACAGCTGGGTCGGATAAACATCCGCCTTATCCCGCAGGCCGACCACCTCAAGATAATGGTATGCCAGCTCTTCGGCCTCCGCCTTGGTCTTGTGGTGGAGCTTCATGGGAGCCAGCGTCAGGTTCTTGAGCACCGTCATGTGCGGGTAGAGGTTGAACTGCTGGAAGACCATGCTGATGTTCTCGCGGACGATCTTGGTCTTGTTCTTGTTGGTCAGTTCCTGACCGTCGATGTAGACATGGCCGCTGGTGGGTTCTTCCAAGAAGTTCATGCAGCGGACGGTCGTTGATTTGCCGCTGCCGGACGGCCCGATGATGACCAGCTTTTCGCCTTCGGCAACTTCGAGGTTCACGTCTTTCAGAACGTGCAGATCCCCGAAGTACTTGTCAATGTGTTCCAGTTTGATCACGAGTAATTCCGCCTTTCCCTATCCTCTATTCTCCGCCTCTCTCGCCGCGGAGTTCCGCCGGTTTTTCTTATCGAAAAAGCCCGGATACGAAAAAAGACGCACAGTAAACTAAGGGTTCACTAAGCGTCTTTGCTTTCGTTGGTTAAAGTATAGTCTTTTTCAGCCTGACTTTCAATCCATAAAGTGCAACAATTTTTTACGCCCCGATTTGTGCGTTTTGGAAAGCTGCACAAACATCATACTTAAAATCCTTTATTTCCGGAAGTTCACCGTGCCAACAGCAGCAGCCATGCCGAAGCCACTGCCTGCAGGATCAGCCAGCGGGCCACCACCTGCTCGTCGCTCCAGCCCATCCGCTTGCGCACATGGTCGTGCAGCGGGGTCAGGGTGTTCTTGAGGATGCTGATGTGCAAAAACCGCTTGAAGCTGATCTTCAGGATGCCGAGGCTGCCGTCCACGATAAAGACCAGTGCTGCCAGCAGAAACGCAAACGGGTGGCTGCTCTTGAGGGCGAGGATGGCAAGGAAGAAGCCCATGGCCCGGCTGCCGGCGTCGCCCATCAGCAGGGTCGAGGGCTTGGCATTGGACCACAGATAGGCCAGCAGCGCGCCGATAAAGACGATGGCGGCGGTAGCGTACTCGCCCAGCTCGTCGCCGTAGGCCAGCAGGAAGGTGCCGATGCTGACCACGGCCAGACTTGCGGACAGGCCGTCCACGCCGTCGGTGCAGTTGACCACGTTGATGCTGGCCCAGATCAGGACAATGATCAGGAACAGGTAGAGCGGATACGGGATCGTGAAGCTCCAGCTCAGGAAGTGGACCGCCGTGCTGTTGAAGTTCAGGTAGGTCACGCCGGCCACCAGCGCGATCACAAAGTCGATGAGGCCCTTCTTGTACTCATTCCATGCCGTCTCCGAAGCATCGTCAAAGTAGCCGGAGAACATCGAGGCAATGAGCAGGATGGTGTAGATCAGGTATTCCGCCCGGAAAGGCACCACCGCCAGCGTCACCAGCGCGATGCAGAGCACAAAGATCAGGCCGGAACCGCGGGCCTTGCCCTTGGAGAGTTCACCATTGACGGCAAACGCACGGCCATGGTCGTGGGGCAGCTTGTCACGGAACAGCGAGTCCATCAGGGCGGTCAGCGCGAAGGCCAGCAGAAAGCCGAGGGCATCCACGCCCCGCTGCCCGATGGCGGATGAGATCATCTGGATCATATTTCAAATTCCTCTTTCAATCGTATTACCTTTGGATACAGGGTACGGAGAAAGTGTATCACGCTCCGGGGGAAAAATCAATCGGCAGACGAAAAAAGACATCGCACAAATCGTTTCGCGCAATGTCTTTTCCTTGCTCACCCTCTCAGTCTCGCTGTCGCTCGACAGCTCCCCCAAAGTGGGAGCCTTTAGCAATCCGTGAAGCGTTCACCTCTTTGCCAAGGCCTCTCACTTCGGGAGAGGTGGCATTGCGAAGCAATGACGGAGAGGGTGAGGTCGTTTATTGTAATGTATGTTCTTTACTTCCGGCCATGCAGGATGGGCGACAGCGGCTTATAGATCAGCATACAGAGCACCGCATCCAGCAGGCCCTTGACCAGCGTGAAAGGCAGGTTGAAGATGATGAGGCACTTGATGAGGCTGTCGGCCGAAGGCAGGATGGCCTGATACATTCCGAGGATGGCTTCCAGCGGCAGATGGTAGAACTGGACGTAGGCCGGGTAGACCACGAAGTAGTTGGACGGCACGCTGAACACGGCCATGACCGCTGCACCGATCACTGCACCGAGGATGGCGGTCTTGCGGCTCTTGTGCTGCTTATAGATGTAACCCGCGATGGCCGAGAACACCGCGCCCAGCAGGAAATTGGACAGCTCACCAATGAAGGCCGTGGAGGTGCCCTTGATGAGGATGTGGAGCAGATTCTTCAAAAAGCTGATGATCACGCCGTACACCGGGCCGAGGGCGAAGGCACCCAGCAGGGCCGGCAGATCGGAGAAATCCATGCAGATGAAGGACGGGATCAGCATCGGGATCGGGAACTCCAAGAACATCAAGATGAAGGCCACCGCACTCAGCATGGCGGTCACGGTCAGGTTGTGGGTCGTATTGCGTTTCATAAAAAATCCTCCCGGGGCAGAAATGGCCCCACTCAAAAATAGATTGGAAAGCCCTTTTCGCTTGAACGATGGGAACCGGGAAGACAACCAAAAACGCGCCCTGCCGCCAGCATACCCAAAAACGGGATACGCTGCAACAGGGCGCGTAGACAATCGGATTTGTCTGCCGTTTCTTGCATCCGGACTATACCGTTGGCCTCGGAGTTTCACCGAGTCAGCACTCCTTTGGGAGTGGTCGCGGGCTGTACCGCCAGTGGGGAATCGCACCCCGCCCTGAAACGAACTTTCTGCGGATAGTATAGCCTGACTGACCGGAAAAATCAAGAGGTATTTTTCATTTTTCGTTTTTCTTGCCCTCCGGCGGCTTTTGTGCTACTATAAAAACATTGTCAAAACACAGGAGGAAACCTATGATTTTTTCGATCCAGACCCTCGGGTTCGAGCTGGGGCCGGTGCTGCTGGAAGGCTGGCCTGCCTTTGGTGCCCGGTGTGTATGTGCCCTGTTTCTTTTCGCCGTCGGCTGCGTGGTCAGCTGGGGGCTCCGGCGGAAGCTCTTCCCGCGGCTGCTGGCTCACAGCTGGCACCTGCCGCCCACTTCGATCCTGCTGCGCAGCTTCGAGCGGCCGGCAGAACGGGCAGCATGGACCACCGGCCTCTACCTCGCGCTCCACAGCCTGCCGTGGTCGGCCGGGCTCGCCGCCGGGGTACCGAAGTTCCTCACCATGGCCTATCAGGTCGTGCTGACCTTTTTCATCAGTCAGGGCTTTTACAACGCTTCCGATCTGTCCGGCCTGCTGCTGGCCTCCTGCGGCGAAGAAGTCCGCACCAACCGCACCCTGAGCACCCTGATGGACAAAGTTTACAAGGTCGTCGTTGTGATCCTCGGCGGCGCAACCATCGCGCAGGAAAGCGGCCTGCCCATCGGCAGTATCGTCGCCAGTGCCGGTCTTGTCGGCCTGACCATCTCGCTGGCCGCGCAGGATATCGCCAAGAACTTTTTCAGCGGCGTGGTCATCATCCTTGACCGGCCCTTCTCCATCGGCGACTGGATCAAGGTCGGCGACGTCGAGGGCGAAGTGGTGGACATCAACTTCCGCTCTACCAAGGTCCGCGCACTGGACAAATCCATCTACATCCTGACCAACAGTACCGTCAGCAGTGCCACCATCAACAATGTCACTCTGCGGGACCGCCGGCTCTATCGGTTCACGCTGGGCGTTACTTACGACACCACCCGTCCTCAGATCGAAAAGCTGATGGCCGATATCACTGCCATGCTGAAAGCCAGCCCCTATACCCACCCGGAAACCGCCTTTGTCAAACTGACCGGGTTCGGGGATTCCAGCATCAACCTGATGGTCTCCGCCTATGTCCGCACCAACTCCTATGATACCTTCCTGCAGATGCAGAACGACCTGAACCTCTCCATCATGGACATCATGAAGGCCGACGGCGTGGAGTTTGCTTTCCCGTCCACGACGGTCTATCTGGCAAAGTAAAATGATTGCCCTCTCAGTCAATGCCTGTCGGCATTGCCAGATTCCTCCCTCTGTCGCTTACGCGACATCTCCCTCCGGCCGGAGGGAGTCTTTCCTCGAGGGGGGAGCCTTTGGCAAAAAGGGTAAGTGATCTGCATAAATTCAAGCCTATTCAGAGTGCTACGTCAAGTGCCATCATCAAGGCGAATCCTGCCACGATGCTGATGACCCCGGCGGATTCATCCGGCTCCACGGCCTCCGGGATCATCTCGGCAGCGGTCACGCAGACCATGCACCCTGCCGCCGCGCTCATGAGCCACGGCAGGATCGCACCGACCCACCCGGCCAGCAGCAGGGCCGCCAGTGCGCCCAGCGGCTCGACAAGGCCCGACGCCGCACCAAGGGCAAAGGCGTGCTTCCGGCTTTTGCCGGATTGCAGCAGCGGCAGGCTGACCGCCGCCCCTTCCGGAAGGTTCTGCAGCCCGATGCCGAGGGCCAACGCCAGTGCGCCGCTGAATGCATCGGGTTCGCCCCGGAGCGCAAGAGCTGCGGCGAGGCCCACCGTCATCCCTTCGGGCAGGTTGTGGAGGGTCACAGCCAGCACCATCCGGCGGCACTTTCCTGTCCGGCCTGCGCCGGAAGCCAGCAGTTTCCCGGACGCCTGTTCCAGCCGGAGCAGCCCGACCGCACCGATGACCAGCCCCAGCGAGGGCGGCATCCATCCGGGCAGCGGCCCGGCGGCGGCACGCTCGATGGCCGGCAGCAGCAGGCTCCAGACACTTGCTGCCAGCATGATCCCCGCCGCCAGTCCGTTCAGCATCCGCTGGGTCTTGGGCTCCTGCGTTCGTCGAAGCAGGAACACCCCCGCCGCCCCCAGCGTAGTGCACCCCGCCGGGAGCAAGAGCAAAACCAATACAAACAACCACGAATCCAATCCGCATTCCCCCTTTCCGCCGATGTATGCACCAGCGGCCGAAAGGGTGCAAAAAACGGCCGGACGCCTTTCCTTTCGGGAGCATCCGACCGTTTTGGTTTATTTGGAGCTGCTTTTTGTGCTCAGCGATTTTGTCTTGGGTTTGGCCTTTTCTGCTGCCTTTTTCTTCCGGCGGCGCGGGTTCATGTTCAGGTAGCCGAACGCCGTGCCGCAGACGCCGCCCACAATGTGCATGAAGTTTGCCACATTGTCGTGCACAAAAATAATATCGTGGATCTGCTGGCCCAGATACAATGCCGCCACCAGCAGCATAGTCACCGGGATGCCGCCCGAGAACCCGGACAGCGACGCCAGCATGATGAGCATGAACACGATGCCCGACGCTCCCAACAGGGCCGTGCGCGGAAACAGCAGGCATTGGAGCACACCCGAGATAAGGGCCGTGAACACCATGCCTTTCAGCAGCAGGACGCTGCCGTACTTTTCCTCCATGGGCGGGCCGATGACCAGCAGGAGCATCATGTTGTTCAGAAAATGATCCCAGCTGGCGTGGCCCAGCACATGGCCGAAGAGCCGGATGTAGAACAGCGGATCTTTCAGCGACGAGCGGTAGACGCAGAACAGGTGCATGGTCGTCCAGCCCTTGGTCCACTGGCCCAGAAAAAGCACCAGCAGGCAGAGCAGAAAAAAGGTCAGGGTGACAGGGGCATTGTATTGCAGTTGAAATTTGAGTTTCGACCGTTTCGTAGGGGATTCATCCTTTCGCAGCCGGACAGACCGGCAGTATTTGGATTGATTGTATCATATCGAGGCCCGGTTTTCCAGCGGTTTGTCAGCCTCGGGTCTGCTCCCAGTAGGCTCCCATGCTCTGGCCGGGCTGGTCGGTCACTTCGTCGTTCAGGTAGTCCGCAAGGCCCACCGACGCCGGTTCCCATGCCCGCGCCTGCTCCACTGTCGGGTACTCGACTTCGGCATACCAGAACTCGGTCGGCTGGCCCTCGTCCACATGGTTCACTTCCAGCACAAAGCCGTCCGGCAGCTGGTAGCTTCGCCGGATCTTCGGGATGAGGGGTTTGCCGATGATCTTCGTCTCAAGGTCGCGGAACAGTTCGGCGTCGATCTCCCGCTCGATCTCCTCCCGGGCCAGCCCGCCGCCCGACTTGAAGCAGAGGATATAGGCGGTGCGCCCGCCCTTCAACGCCTCTTCCCGGATGCGCACTGTGGGCCGCACACTGATGTAGCCCTGCCGCATGGCATATTCCTCTTTCAGGGGCATCTCGGGCAGGTTTTTTCCCTCCGGCCAGCCCTTTACCATCCATTTGCGTTCGATCTCCATAGCTTTTTCCTCGTTTCGTTTCAGTTTTTCTTTATTCTAGCCGTTTTTATATGATTTATGGGTTCATCTCTTTTACGATCCGATCAAAGTCCGATACAATCTTCTGTGTTGGGTTGAACAGGTCGTATTCGGCTTCGGCCTTTTTTCTGGCCTGCTGTGCCGAGATTTTTCCTTTATCCGGAAGAATATCATACCGCCGGAAGGACAAAAACTCATTGATGCTGGCGGCAAATTGCTCCATCGTAAAGGTATTTTCCCGTTCGATCAGATCTTCGATGTAGTCGAAGTATCCCGTCACCGTGCGCTCTAACTGGCGGATTTGTTTTTCCGACAGATAGTTTTTGGCAATGGTCACGTCTGACTTGAGAACCCGGCCGTCAGGTGCATTTTTCCACGTCGTCAGCCCCATGTGATCTTTGGTGTGGTCCGCTTTGGCATAAACGATCTCCGCCGCCGTCTGTCCAGTGATGGCGTAGTGGAATTTATTCTGCACCATGGCATAAAATTCTTTTGTTACTGGGGAATTGCGATCGTAGTCAACGCTGCACTCCGCAAAGATGTCTGTCACCTGCTGCCAGATCCGCCGCTCGCTGGCGCGGATGGAGCGGACGCGCTCGAGCAGTTCCCTGAAATAATCCTTTCCGAATGCGTCTTTGCCCTGTTTGAGCCGTTCGTCGTCCAGCACAAAGCCCTTCGTCATATACTCTTTCAGGATTCCTGTTGCCCAGATCCGGAACTGTGTCGCTCGCCGGGAGTTGACACGGTAGCCAACCGAGATAATGGCATCAAGGTTATAGAGTTTTGCTTTGCGTCGGACCTGCCGGGTTCCCTCCGTTTGAACCACCGAGGATTCCTCGGCAGTTGCCGACTCCAGCAATTCCCCTTCCGCATAAATATTTTTCAGGTGAAGCGAAATGTTGTCGGTGGAGCAGTCAAACAGCTTTGCCATTCCTCGCTGCGTCAGCCAGATCGTCTCGTCTTTGATAAACGCATCCACCGAAATTTCCTCTTCCGCAGAGTGATACATCAGAAATTGAAAGTTGTTCTCCATCTCGTTTTCTCCCTTACACCCGTTTTCTGCCAAGACATCTCCACAAGCCGTCGGAGCCTACTTTATTTAAGAAGAGCATACACGAAAATCCGCAAAAGTGCAAGCCTTTTCCCTATCCCACACGGTGTATACAAACGGCGGAACTTATGTTATTATAAATGGGAAGTTTTTTGCACACAGAATCAGGAGCAGACTATGAAAGAACGCAGCTATCCCATCTATCAGGTCAACAAAAAGGCGGAGGCCTCCCTTGTGAACGGCCACCCGTGGGTCTACGAGAACGACATCCTTGCCTTCCCCGAAGCGGAACCCGAGAACGGCACGCTGGCCGATGTGGTCAGCACCAAGGGGGCTTACCTCGGCACCGGCTTTGTCTCCCACCACAGCAAGATCCGGGTGCGGCTGATCTCCCGCAACGCCAACGACACCTTTGACGAGGCGTTCTGGCGTCGCCGGGTGGAGTACGCATGGGCCTACCGCAAAACCGTCCTCGAGCCGGGTGACCTCTCCGCCTGCCGGGTCATCTTCGGCGAGGCCGACCAGTTCCCGGGGCTGACCGTGGACCGGTTCAACAACATCCTCGTCACCCAGACCCTCAGCGTCGGCATGGAGAAGCTGAAACCGATGCTCTTCCCCCTTCTGGCGGAGGTCCTGCGGGCCGACGGCCAGACCATCGACGGCATCTACGAGCGGAACGACGAGGCTCTCCGCGCTAAGGAAGGCCTCGAGCAGAACAAGGGCTGGTTTGCGCTGCCCGGCGAGACCCACCCGGATTCCACCCAGACCGAGATCTGCGAGAACGGCGTATATTACCACGTCGATTTCGAGAACGGCCAGAAAACCGGTTTCTTCCTCGACCAGAAGTACAACCGCCGAGCGGTGGCCCGCATTGCCGCCGGCCATACCGTACTGGACTGCTTCACCCACACCGGCAGCTTCGCGCTGAACGCCGCCAAGGGCGGTGCCGCCCGGGTCACCGCCGCCGACATCAGTGCCGACGCCATCGCCATGGCCCAGCGCAACGCCGAGCGGAACGGCCTGACCAACATGGATTTTCTCTGCGAGGACACGTTCGAGCTGCTGCCCCGTCTCGAAAAAGAGGGTCACCCCTACGATTTCATCATCCTCGATCCCCCGGCCTTCACCAAGGCCCGCCGCACCGTCGAGAACGCCATGCGGGGTTACAAGGAGATCAATTACCGGGCCATGAAGCTGCTGCCCCGCGGCGGTTATCTGGCCACGGCAAGCTGCTCGCATTTTGCCACCGAGGAACTGTTCATCAAGATGCTCCGCTCCGCCGCCAAGGACGCCCACCGCCAGCTGCGCCAGATCGAAGTGCGCCAGCAGGCCCCCGATCATCCCATCCTGTGGGGCGTGCCGGAGACGAATTACCTCAAGTTCTTCCTCTTCCAAGTCATTTAAGAGTCATACCAAGCGCAGGATGCTCCAAAAATTCGGGAGTCGGTTTGTGCAGAATCGTCAGTTTTGTCAATTGCGTTTTTGTCCGTTGTGGGCTATAATCATCGCATAGACAGCAACGACGCTGTGGGTCACCTCCTGACTCACAGCGTCGTTTCGTTTAACACACAATTTCGCTCTCGATTTCTCTCCAGAAGAAGAAATTCTTGCGATATTTGGACGAAAAACAAGATCAAGTAAGGAGTAGGATTTATGGCAGCAAATGTTATGGAAATCTACGGCAGCAAGGTCTTTAACGAACACGTGATGAAGGAGCGTCTGCCGAGCGCGACTTACAAGAGCCTCCAGAACACCCTGCACAAGGGTGCCCCGCTGGACATCGAAGTTGCAAACGTCGTGGCCAGCGTCATGAAGCGTTGGGCCATGGAGCTGGGCGCGACCCACTACACCCACTGGTTCCAGCCGCTGACCGGCATCACCAGTGAGAAGCACGATGGTTTCGTCAGCCCGGTGGGTGACGGCACTGCCATCATGGAGTTCAGCGGCAAGGAGCTGGTCCGCGGCGAACCTGATGCTTCCTCCTTCCCCTCCGGCGGCCTGCGTGCCACCTGCGAGGCCCGCGGCTACACCGCATGGGATCCCACCAGCTACGCCTTTGTCAAGGATGATGTGCTCTGCATCCCCACCGCCTTCGTCAGCTACACCGGCGAGGCTCTGGACAAAAAGACTCCGCTGCTCCGCTCCATGGATGCGCTGTCCAAGCAGGCCATCCGCATCCTGAAGCTCTTCGGCAAGGATGTCGATTACGTTTCCACCACCGTCGGCCCCGAGCAGGAGTACTTCCTCATCAAGAAAGAGGACTACGAAGCCCGTCAGGATCTGATCCTCACCGGCCGCACCCTCTTCGGTGCCCCGTCTGCCAAGGGTCAGGAGCTGGAAGAGCACTACTTCGGCGTCATCCGTCCCGAGGTCTCCGAGTTCATGAAAGATCTGGACGAAGAGCTGTGGAAGCTGGGCGTTCCCGCCAAGACTAAGCACAACGAAGTTGCTCCCTGCCAGCATGAGCTGGCCCCCATCTTCGATACCACCAACGTCGCCATTGATCACAACCTGCTGACCATGGAGATGATGAAGAAGCTGGCCCCCAAGTACGGTCTGGTCTGCCTGCAGCACGAGAAGCCGTTTGAGGGCGTCAACGGCAGCGGCAAGCACAACAACTGGTCCTTGGGCACCGCCAACGAGAACCTGCTGGACCCGGGCGACACCCCGATGGAGAACCTGCAGTTCCTGATCTTCCTCGCTGCCGTCATCAAGGCTGTCGATGAGTACGCCGACCTGCTCCGTACTTCCGTCGCCACCCCGGGCAACGATCACCGTCTGGGTGCCAACGAAGCACCTCCGGCCATCATCTCCATCTTCGTTGGCGAGGAGCTGGAAGCCGTCATCGACGCCATTGCTTCTGATTCTCCCTATGCCGGCCCCGTCAAGATGAAGATGGACCTCGGCGTGGATGTCCTGCCCAAGTTCAGCAAGGACACCACCGACCGCAACCGTACTTCTCCCTTCGCTTTCACCGGCAACAAGTTTGAGTTCCGTATGCCCGGCTCCGCCGAGAACCTGAGCGACTGCAACACCATCCTGAACACCGCCGTCGCCAAGGAACTGAAGGGCTACGCCGACGAGCTGGAGGGTGCAGAGGACTTTACCAGTGCTGCCATCGCTCTGGTCAAGCGCACCATCCGTGACCACCGCCGTGTCATCTTCAACGGCAACGGTTACTCCGCCGAGTGGGAGGCCGAGGCCGAAAAGCGCGGCCTGCCTAACAAAAAGAACACTCCCGCCGCTCTGCCCGCTCTGATCGCCCCGAAGAACATCCAGCTGATGGAAGACTTCGGCGTGCTGACCAAGGTCGAGATGGAGAGCCGCTACGAGGTCGAGATGGAGCACTACTCCAAGATCATCAACATCGAGGCTCTGACCATGCTGGAAATGGCCCGCAAGCAGCTGCTGCCGGCCGTCAACGCCTACATGAGCGAGCTGGCCAATACCGCCGCCTCCAAGCTGGCCGTCAGCGAGGGCATCAGTGTCCGCAGCGAGACCAAGACCCTGACCAAGCTTTCCGCCGACGCCGACGCTATGAGCGACGCCATCGACGTCCTGCAGGATGCCGTGAATGCAGCCAAGGCTCTGGACGATGAGAGTGCCAAGGCCGTCGCCTTCCACGACAACGTCCTGCCTGCTATGGATGCCCTGCGTGCCGCAGCCGACGATGCGGAGACCATCTGCGGCGAGGATTACTGGCCTCTGCCCAGCTACAGCAAGATGCTCTTCTACGTCTGATCTGCGGATCTCCGCACAGAAGAACCATCGTTAGGCTGCGATTGATCTTTTGCCATTCTCCTTTTCCTATTTCTTACACCAGCCTAAAGACCTGCTCCTGTTCTGGGGGTGGGCCTTTAGGCGTTTTTCAGGAGAAAACGCAATTCTTCCCATTTTTGTAAGACAGTACCATTGAAAAACCGCCGCCGGCCCTTGATCGGCGGCGTGGAGGTATGTTTATGAGTTATACCACTCAGCAGGACATCCTCGATTTCGTCGAGGATAACAACGTTAAATTCGTGCGCTTTGCGTTCTGCGATATCTTCGGCACCCAGAAAAACATCGCGGTCCTCGCCAGCGACCTGCCTAAGGCTCTGGAGGACGGCGTCTGCTTCGACGGCAGTGCCATTGCCGGCTTCATGCACGTCGAGGAAAGCGATCTGGTGCTTCGGCCCGACCTCTCCACCATGACCATCCTGCCGTGGCGTTCCACCGAGGGCCGGGTCATGCAGTTCTTCTGCGACGTGGAAAAGCCGGACAATGCTGCTTTTGGCGGCAACTGCCGCGGCTTTTTGCGGGACATGAACCGCAAGTTCAAGCGGCTGGGCCTGACCGTCAATGTGGGTGCCGAGTGCGAGTTCTATCTGTTTGAGAACGACGACCACGGCCGCCCGACCAAGATCCCCATCGACTTCGGCGGCTATTTCGACGTGGCCCCGCTGGACGCCGGTGAGAACCTGCGCCGGGACATTTGCCTGACCATGGAGCAGATGGGTATGGCCCCCCAGCACAGCCACCACGAGAACGGCAACGGCCAGAACGAGATCGACTGCCACTATGCCGGCCCCCTCAAGACCGCCGACAACGTGATGATGTTCAAACAGATCGCCCGCGCGGTGGCCGCCAGCAACGGCCTGCACGCCAGCTTTTTGCCGAAGCCCCTGCCCGATCAGGCCGGCAGCGGCCTGCACATCAACCTCTCGCTCTATATGGACGGCCACAACCTGTTTGAGGGCGACATCGCCCCCGACAGCATCCCCGGCAGCTTTATGGCCGGTGTGCTCCACCACAGCCGGGAGCTGACCGCCTTTACCAATCCCCTGCCGAACAGCTACCTCCGCTTCGGCTGCGACGAGGCCCCCCGCTATGTCAGCTGGAGCCGCCAGAACCGCAGCCAGCTGGTGCGCATCCCGCAGGTCAAGGGCGACAACTGCCGGATGGAACTGCGCAGCCCGGACCCCGCCTGCAACCCCTATCTGGCCATCGGCCTGATCCTTGCTGCCGGTCTGGACGGCATCGAGAATCGGATGCAGCTGTCCGCCCCCGTCAACAAGAACCTCTTCATCCCCTCCGAAGCCGTGGGCCTCGACCTCGAGACCCTGCCCGCCTCGCTGGAAGAAGCGGTCGAAGTTTCCCAGAACAGCGACTTCCTCCGCAGCGTCCTGCCCGAAGAGCTGTCCCGCCGGTACTACGCCGAGGCCCTGAAACGCAGTCAGGCCCTGAAAAATGCCCCCGACCCCGAGGAGTACGAGCGCGTCCACTATTTCAACGCGATCTGACGCCCCAGCGGACAATGCGTGCCAAAATGCGTGTAAGAAAGGAGCAATCAGGATGGGACGAGCTCTGATCGTCAGTGCCGGTGCAAGCTCCAACGAGTATATTTCGGCCCGGCTGACGGAACTGGGATATACGCGGCCTCTGATCGTCCCCAGCGGAGCAGAGGCCCGAAGGCGGATGCTGGAATCGGATTTTGAACTGATCGTCGTCAATTCTCCCCTGCCGGATGAGTTCGGCCACGAGCTGTGTGCCACGGCCGTGGAAAAGACCGACGCCGGCGTGGTGCTGTTGGTCAAGGCCGCTGCCGCCGAGCAGCTGCTGACCCCCATGAGCGAGCAGGGCGTGCTGCTGGTGAGTAAACCATTCTCCAACACCTTGTTTCTGCAGGCGATCCACATGGCAGCCGCCAGCAACCACCGGCTGCAGTTTCTCCGGCAGGAGAACAACCGGATGCAGGAAAAACTGGCGCAGGTGCGTCTGGTCAGCCGCGCCAAATGCTGCCTGATCCAGCACGAGCAGATGACCGAGATGGAAGCGCACCGCTACATCGAAAAGACCGCCATGGATACCCGGCGCGACCGCACCGAAGTTGCGCAGGAGATCCTTGATTCTTATGACCCTTCGGGTGTATAATTTAGATTTGGATTCAGACGGCCGTGCCGGGTTTACGAGACCGGCCGCCTTTTGAAGAACCTTGGGAAAAGTGAAAAAGTATCAAACCGAAATTAGAGGAGGAAATTGAGAATGGCAACCAAATTTATCTTTGTGACCGGCGGCGTCGTCTCCGGTCTGGGCAAAGGCATCACCGCTGCCTCGCTGGGCCGCCTGCTGAAGTGCCGCGGCCTGAAGGTCGCCAGCCAGAAGCTGGACCCCTATGTGAATGTGGACCCGGGCACCATGAGCCCCCTGCAGCACGGCGAGGTCTTTGTGACCGACGACGGCACTGAGACCGACCTCGACCTCGGCCACTATGAGCGGTTCATCGACGAGAACCTGAACAAATACTCCAACCTGACCACCGGCAAGGTCTACTGGAACGTCCTGAACAAAGAGCGTCAGGGTGCCTACCTCGGCCAGACCGTCCAGATCATCCCCCACATCACCAACGAGATCAAGAGCTACATCTACAATCTGGCTTCCTCCACCGAGGCCGATGTGGTCATCACCGAGATCGGCGGCACCACCGGCGACATCGAGAGCCAGCCCTTCCTTGAGGCCATCCGTCAGGTGGGTCTGGAACAGGGCCGCGACAATTGCTGCTACATCCACGTTGTTCTGGTGCCCTATATTTCCGGCTCCGATGAATACAAATCGAAACCCGCCCAGCACTCGGTCAAGGAGCTGCAGGGCATGGGCATCACCCCGGACATCATCATCCTGCGCGCCGACGGCAGCGTAGGCAATGACATCCGCCGGAAGATCAGCACCTTCTGCAACGTCAAGCCGGAGTGCGTCATCGAGAACCTGACCATGCCGAGCCTCTATCAGTGCCCGCTGATGCTCCACACCAACGGTCTGGACGATGTGGTGGTCAACAAGCTGCATCTGGATGTGCCGCCTGCCGACCTGACGGAGTGGAAAGATGTGGTCTCCCGCATCGCCACCCGCAGCCGCACCTGCACCATTGCGCTGGTCGGCAAGTACGTCAAACTGCACGATGCCTACCTTTCCGTTATGGAGAGCCTCTACCACGCCGGTTTTGAGAACGACAGTCAGGTCGAGATCAAGTGGGTGGACAGTGAGGAGCTGGAAAACCAGCAGGACTGCAAGGAAGCTTTCGCCGATGTGGACGGCATCATCGTGCCCGGCGGCTTTGGCGACCGCGGCATCGAGGGCATGATCCAAGCCGCACAGTATGCCCGGGAGAACCATGTCCCCTATTTCGGCATCTGCCTCGGTATGCAGATCATGGTCATCGAGTTCGCCCGGAACGTTCTGGGCTACAAGGACGCCAACTCCAGCGAGTTCACCCCCGATGGCAAGCACAACGTCATCGCACTGATGGCCGACCAGCAGGGCAACATCCCCAAGGGCGGCACCATGCGTTTAGGCAAGTATCCCTGCAAGGTCGTGCCCGGCACCAAGATGGCCGAGTGCTACGGCGAATCCGAGATCTGGGAGCGTCACCGCCACCGCTACGAGTTCAACAACGAGTTCCGTCAGGAGATGCAGGACGCCGGTCTGGTCATTTCCGGCACCAGCCCCGACGGACATCTGGTCGAGACCGTTGAGCTGCCGGGCCGCGACTTCCACCTCGGCGCACAGTTCCACCCCGAGTTCAAGAGCCGCCCGAACCGTGCTCATCCCCTGTTCAAGGCCTTTATTGCCGCCGCACTCAAGTTCCGTGCTTCCGAGCAGCGCAGCATGATGCACGTCTGAGCTTGTTTCTGATGTTTTAAGATGCAAAAAAGAACTCCGCATTGGGTTTGTACCCTCTGCGGAGCTCTTTTCATGTACGGGATCACAACCCGGCAAAGCAATTACTTCCGGCTGGTCTTTTTGCGGGAAGTAGTCTTTTTCGCTGCCGGTTTCTTGGCGGTGCTGGTCTTGCGGGAAGTGGTCTTCTTGGCAGGCTCAGCGGGCTTGACCTCTTCGGCCTTGGTCTCCGCGGCCGGCTCTGCCTTTTCCTCTGCGGCGGGGGCAGCAGCTTCCACAACAGGAGCGGCCTTTTCCTCAACCGCCGGGGCAGCCGCCTTGACTTCCTCAGCGGCCGGCTCTGCCTTGACCTCAGGCTTTTCCTCTGCCTTCGGTGCTTCAACGACGGGCTCAACGGCAGCTTCCGGCTCCTCAGCCTTCTTCACGGTGCGCTTGGCGCGATCCTTGACCTCGGAGATGGTCCACAGCTGATCGTCGCCGGCAGTCTCCTGCCAGATCTGGAGCACAGCACCATCAGCCACGCCCATACCCACGGTATCAATGCACTTGCCGCCGGCCCAAGAAGAGCGGAGACGGACTTTGCCTTCCGGAGTGGGCTGCAGGGTCCACATCTGGGACGTGCCGCCCACATCCTCCCACAGGTGGAGCCAAGTGCCGTTGGCGGTGCCGGTCATCATCAGGTCGATCAGCTTGCCGTTGGCGCGGTTGCGGATGCGGTATACACCGTCGCCCACCCGGATGAAGGCCCACTCCTGCTCGGGCTTGTGGTCGTACTTGCCGAGGCGGATGTCGCCGTTCTTCACGTTCTCCACGGCTTCGATCACGCTGCCGGTCTTGGCTGCGATGGTGTAAAAGCGGTCCGCCTGAATCACAGTCTGTTCAACAGATTTCATTGTTTATCTCCTCCAAAGTTGGTCATCTTATCCAAAAGCTCATGCTTTGTCTTGTTAAATTATACCACTTGACGTAATTTTCCGCAAGGAATTCGACCTTCCTTTAGCGTTTTCGCCAAAATGTTTGCGCTGTTGTATCCCATTTGCGCCCAATCCCCTAAAAATGCGGCATGAATTCCGACCCATTTCTATGACTTTATTTCGTTTTCCGCATGGCCTTCCTGCGTGGAATGCACTCGACATTCGGGCCGGAATGCGCTATAATAAAATTGATTAATATTTTACCGTCCTTTTACCATTCAGAGGACGGATTTTTAAGCCGACAAAATTATTTTATATCAAACGAGAAAGCGAGGCTTTGCCTATGAACGCGGACGACCGCACCAAACAGCAATTCCAGAAAATGACCGAGACTCCGATCCCAAAACTGATCCTGAGCCTCGCCGCCCCCACCATCCTGAGTATGCTCATCACCAGCATCTACAATCTGGCCGATACCTTCTTTGTGGGCCAGATCTCCACCAGTGCCTCCGGTGCGGTGGGCGTTGTCTCGAGCCTGATGGCGATCATTCAGGCGTTGGGCTTTATGCTGGGCCACGGCGCGGGCAGCATCATCAGCCGGAGCCTTGGCAGCCAGAACACCGACGCCGCCACCCGGTTTGCCTCCACCAGCTTCTTCACGGCGTTGACCTTTGGTACCATCCTCGCCGTCACCGGCCTTGCCACCCTGCCGCACTTCATGATGATGCTGGGAAGCACTGAGACCATCCTGCCCCATGCCTGCGCCTACGCCCGGCCCATCCTGATCGCGGCCCCGCTGATGATGTCCAGCCTTGTGATGAACAACATCCTCCGCTACGAGGGCAAGGCCAGCTTCGCCATGATCGGCCTCGTCACCGGCGGCGTGCTGAACATGGTGCTGGACCCGCTCTTCATCTTCGGCCTCGGCATGGGCACGGCCGGTGCCGGCATCGCCACCGCCCTCAGTCAGGCCATCAGTTTCTGTATCCTGCTGTCCATGTTCCTGCGGGGCCGGACGGTCAGCCAATTTAAAATCACCGCTGTCACCCGCAGCGCACAGGAATTCGGCACCATCCTCTTCACCGGTATGCCGAGCTTCGGCCGTCAGGGTCTGAACAGCATCGGCGGAATGCTGCTGAACATTGCCGCCCGCAGCTACGGCGACGCGGCTGTGGCCGGCATGAGCATCGTTTCCCGCATCTTCATGTTCATCCTGTCGGTGGCCATCGGCACCGGTCAGGGCTTCCAGCCGGTGGCCGGTTTCAACTACGGTGCCCGGAAATACCGCCGGGTCCAGCAGGCCTGCGTGTTCACCATGATCACCAGCCTTTGCTTCCTGAGCATCATCGTGGCCGCCTGCTGGTTCAACGCCGAGGGCCTGATCCGGCTTTTCCGCGACGATCCCGAGGTCACGGCCGTCGCACTGCCGGCCTTCCGGTATCAGTGCATCGCCATCTTCCTGCAGCCGGTCATCGTGGCGGGCAATATGCTGTTCCAGAGCATCGGCAAGTCGGGCCGGGCCACCTTCCTCGCCTGCTGCCGTCAGGGTGTGTTCTTCATCCCGCTGATCCTCGTCCTGCCCCGGCTCTACGGGCTGTTTGGCATCGAGATCTGCCAGCCCATCGCCGATGTGCTCACCTTCCTCGTCACGGTGCCCTTCCTCTTCCCCTTCCTGCACAAGCTGGTGCAGATGGATGAGACCGAGCGTGCCCGTGAAGCCGCCGCGCTCTGAGAGTTCTTTATAAAAAATACGAGACCCGCCCTGCCTCCGGAGGAGTTCGTTCCGGAAACAGGGCGGGTCTCGTTGTATGGATGAAGTGAGGAACGCGAATCAGATCTTGCAGGCCGTATCGTAGCCGGTGCGGATGGCGTTGGCAATATCCGCGGCCTTGCCTGCGGCATCGCCGACGGCATAGACGGTGACACCTGCGGCTTCCAGTACGGAGGCATCGAATTCGTTGGAGCGGGCACCCATGGCCAGCACGATGTAGTCGCAGGGGATGGTGACTTCCGCGCCGTCCTTGTTCTCGCAGAGAACGGCGTCCAGCTTGAATTCCTTGACCTTATGGCCGGGATACTGCGCCACACTGTAGTTCTTGTAGTTTTCCAGCAGGGTCGGCAGGATGGTGCTGCTCTCGCCGGCGGCGATCTTGTCCATCATCTCGACCACCGAGACTTTGCAGCCCCGCTCGGCCAGATATTCCGCCGTCTCGCAGCCCACCATGCCGCCGCCGATGACCGCGACCGTGCCGTAGACCTGCTGCTCTCCGGCGAGGACTTTCCATGCGTCGGCCACATTCACGTTGTCGATGCCGGGAATCCGCGGAGCCGCGCTGTGTGCGCCGATGGCGTTGATCACGACCTCAAACCCGGCAGCATTCAGTTCTTCTGCCGTGGGAGCCTGCGCCAGACGGAGCTGAACGCCTGCCTTGCAGACTGCGTGGATCAGATCTTGCGCGGCGCGGCGCATCTCCTCCTTGCGGGGCGGGATGCAGGCGATGTTCAGCTGACCGCCCAGCGCGGTGGTCTTTTCAAACAGGGTCACGTCGTGGCCGCGCAGGGCAGCGACACGGGCCGCTTCCAGACCGGCCGGGCCGCCGCCAAGGACAGCCACCTTCTTTTTCTGAGAAGCGGGCATGATGCTTCGGGTGGTCTCGCAGCCATTCTCGGCGTTGAGGACGCAGGAGATGAACTGACGGTTCTGGATAGCGTCGGTGCAGCCCTTGTTGCAGCTGATGCAGCGGCGGATGTCGCAGCCCTTGCCGGCGGCGATTTTCTCGCCCCAGTCGGGGTCGGCCAGCAACGGACGGCCCAGTGCCACGATGTCGGCCATCCCGCTCTCAATCACCCGCTCGGCCATTTCAGCATCCACAATGCGGCCCACAGTACTGACCGGGACGTTGACGGCTTTCTTGATGTCGCCCGCGATCGAGACGAAGAATCCGTACGGCTGCACGCCCATGGGGGGGATGGTGTCGGCCATGTTGCCGGTGTGGTTGGCCTGTGCGACGTGGAGCATATCCACGCCGTCCTCCACCAGCCACTGGGCGAACTGCACGGCGTCGGCCTGATCGATGCCGCCCTTGCCCCGCTGCGGGGTCACAATGGAGAGCTTGTAGTCGATGACCATGCCCGGCACGACCTTGCGGATGGCCCGGACCAGCATCCGGGCAAAGCGGGCGCGGTTCTCGAGGCTGCCGCCAAACTTATCGGTGCGGTGGTTCATCCGGGTGGAGCAGAGGCAGCCGGTCAGACGGTCGCCGTGGATCTGGATGACGTCCACGCCTGCTTTCTGCGCACGGACGGCGCAGGCGCACATCTTGTCGATGATGGCCAGCAGCATCTCTTCGCTCACCTCATCGGTGAAGAACATCATATCGTGATGCAGACGCTGGCGCATCTCGTCGAACTTCTTCTGCATGAAGAGGCTGTTGATGGCATCCACATCGTACTCCGGGTGGAAGATCTGGACGCCCAGCTTGGTGCCGTAGGCATGGACGCTGTCGGCCAGTGCCTTGAACGCGGGGATCTGGCTGTCATCGAACAGCTTGGGCGTGGGCGAAAAGCTGTTGATGGGAGCCACATCGCCCAGCACGATATAGCCCACGCCGCCCTTTGCCAGACGGGTGTAGAACCCCATATCCTGTTCGCTGATCATGCCGTTCTTCTCGTAGCCGGTGGTCAGCGGCGGGAACATGATGCGGTTTTTAAAGGTCTGTCCGCCCACTTCGATGGGCTGTAAAAGTTTGTTCTGCATAGAGGAACCCTCCTGTCTTGGGTCAAAAAATCAGAGATTTGCCTTGATGAATGCGGCCACAGCCTCTTCCACGGCAGCGCGGGCGGCGAGGGTAGCAAAGTTGTGTCCGCCGCCGGCCACGGTCTGGGTGACGGGGTTCTGGTAGCCCTGCGCATAGCGGACGCAGGTGCCCTCGTCCACCAGCTTGTCATCGTCGGCCCGCAGAATCAACGCCGGGCCGTGGTAGCCCTCCGCCTCGGTGAAGGGGTCGGGGTGCTTGGCCATCTCATAGTTGAAGGCCATCTTGTAGCACAGGCCCTCGAGGTCGGCGTAGTCCTTGCCGGTCTGGGTGATGCCGTCGGCGCGCTGGGCGCAGCCGAACCACATCCCCGCGCCCGGGCAGAGCAGGATCAGGCCGTGGGGCTGGAGCTTGGGTGCGCAGGATGCCGCGATGTAGCCGCCCATGCTCTGGCCCGAGAGGAACAGCTTTTCGCCGTCCACATAGGGCTGCTGCGCCGCCCATGCCATGATGTCGGCGGTGTCGGTATGGAGGCCGTCGAAGCTCATATCCTCAAACTCGCCGTCGCTCTCGCCGTTGCCGTAGAAGTCGAACCGGGCACTGCCGATGCCTTGCTTGGCCAGCGCACGGGACAGATGGGTGTACATGGATTTGTAGCCGCTGCAGCTGCCGGCAAAGCCGTGCAGATGGACGACGAAGGGCACTTTGCCCTCGGTGTCGGGCAGGGTCACGATGCCGCGCAGGGTGTGGCCTGCACGATTTTCAAACTGTACTTGCAGAATCTTCATGGATCAGTTGCTCTCCTTTGCGGCGCGGCGGGCTTTCAGCTCGTCCAGCATCTCCGCGGTCTTTTGCTTGGTCAGGGGGTAAACGAAGAACAGGATGGCGACGGCCACGCCGTAGCCGAGGAAGTAGATGCCGGTGTAGCTCTTCCAGATGGCATTCACAACGCCGGCGGTCTGGACGGCACCGGCGGTGACATTGTAGCCGATAGCACCCAGTACGAAGCTGGACAGGCTGCCCGAAATGGCACTGGCAAGCTTGCGGAAGAAGGAATAAGTAGAGTAGACGATGCCCTCGTTCCGCTCACCGGTCTGCAGCTCGTGGTAGTCGATGGCGTCATTGACCATGGCCCAGATCAGGACCTGCATACCGGAAGCACCCAGATAGCAGATGCCGTTGATGACGATGAACAGCACCGGGTTGTGGATGGGGAAGAAGAACAGCACGCCGAACACGATGGCGGCAAAGCCGGCACCCATGCAGCACCACTCTTTCTTGCCGAACTTGTTGGCAAGGGGCTGGGTGATGGCGAAGGACAAGACGGCGTACAGGACGCTCAGCATACCGGAGACCGCCTGAATCTTGACGTTGCCGAAGAAATCCTTGTAGAGGTAGGTGTTCAGGCCGTTGACGATGGAGGCACCGATCATACCGGTCAGGCTGAAGAACATAACGCCCAGCAGAGCCTTGTTGTGGGAGATCTCTTTCAGGACGTGCAGGTAGTTGAGCTTTTCGCCGGCGGGACGCTCGGGCACTTCCACACGCTCCTTGCACCAGACGCAGGTGATCTGGAGGCAGAGCAGGCCCAGCATGGCGCAGATGCAGGACAGCATCAGGAAGCGGCCGGCGACGGGCTTGTTGTCCACATACAGGAACAGGGGGCCGACCATGACCATGACGGTCATGAAGATGGTGCCGCCCAAGCTGCGGTAGCGGGACAGGGCCGTACGTTCGTTCACATTATCGGTCATGACGCTGGACAGGGTGCCGAAGGGCACGTTGACGCAGGTGTACAGGGCCTCATACAGGACATAGGTGATGAACATATAGGCCAGCCGCAGGCCATAGCTGATGTTGCTGACGTTCACGAAGCCCAGCACGCAGAGCACGGCCATGGGGAACGAGAAGGCCCGGATCCACGGGATGAACTTGCCGCCCTTGGTGGCCTTGCGGGAGTCCACGATGGCACCGATGATCGGGTCGTTCACGGCGTCCCAGATCTTGGTAATCAGCAGCAGGATGCCAACGTGGAAGGGGTTGACCTGCAGAATCAGGGTGTAGAAGATCGACAGATACATGGCGCGGTACTGCTCGGTGAAGCAGCAGCCCAGATCGCCCAGCGTGTAGCCGATCTTATCCTTCATGGAGAAGGGTCGGACATTCTTTTTTTCGTCCATTTGGTTTTATCCTCCTTTTATGACAAACCATACGAAACTTCGAGACTTTTCTCACAAGCCTCCGCTCTTCTCCTGCATTATACGTTAAATTTTCGGCAAGCCATATCGAAAAATTGATTGAAAACTATCGCAAATTGATGTATTATGCAATTATCACAGATGAATTTTTGAGTTGTGTACATCAAACTGTTCGTTTCAACAATTGTGGGGGTTCAAATTTGTTAAATTATACAGCCACGCGCTATCTCTTCGAGCACAGCACGGTTCGGGAGTTCTTTTCCGGGCCTTGCTACAACCTGTTTCTCGTCATGCGGGGCGCAGGGATCTTCCGCTGCGGCGACGCGGTTTTGCCCGCCCAGCAGCAGAACCTTCTGATCTTCAAGCCCGGCGAAAGCGGCCGGCTGGAATTTGCCGGCACGCACGGCCCACTGGAGCTCATCCGCATCCAGCTGCCGCCCGAAACACTGGCCGCCCTCTCGGATGATACCACCCATCTCGAAGCCTGCTTCAACGTGGTGCCCTTCCGTCAGGTGGCCGTCCGGCCCGACAGCGAGATCTATATGCTGCTGAAGAATCTTGCCCGGAAGATCGTTCTGCTGCCAAACGAGACGAGCCAATTCGGAGCGTCGCTCTTTGAGCACGGCATTCTGCAGATGTTCGTGGTGCTGGCCCTCCGCGCCTGCATCCATGCCGAATCCCACACCGCCACGGTCAGCCGCCACCACCTGATGCTGGACGAAGTGTTCCTCTACATTCAAGCCCACCTGACCGAGGAACTGACGCTGGAACGTCTCGAAAAAGAGTTCTTTGTCTCCCACGAGCACCTTGCCCGGGAGTTCAAGCGGCAGACCGGCCAGACCGTCCACCGCTACATCGTCAAAGCCCGGCTCGACCGCTGCTGCAGCCTCATCGAGCAGGGCCTGCCCCTGACCGAGGTGTATAAGATGAGCGGCTTCGGCGGGTACAACCACTTTTTCCGCGCCTTCAAAAAAGAATACGGTATGACCCCCAGTGAATACTTCCGCACCACCAAGCAGGACTCCCACGGGTAAAGCTGTCACCAAATTGTAACCGCCGTACCGCGTTTGCGTGCAATTCTCCTGCGCCCTCATTCGTGTTATAATCAAATGGGAAAGTAAAATCCTTCCAACACAGTTTGAGGTACTGCCTATGAAAAAAAGATTGCTTCGGGCCGGCTGCATCCTGCTGGCCGCGGGATTGCTGGCATCCTGCTCGCTCCTGCCCTCCGCGTCTCCTCTTCCGGAGCCGAAAACGGAGGAACAACCCCTTTACAACGCCGACGCGTTGAATGACGGCAAGCTCCGTATCCTCTACCCGGGCAGCGGGGCCACCGTCCTCTGCGGCTCCAAGGTGCTCTATCAGGGCCGGACCACCGACAGCCTTTCGCTGGTGGCGGACAGCCTGACCGGGGAGGCGGACTATTATTTCCTTGCATGGTCGGACAATACGATCCCCTCCGGCCGGCGGTCTGCCCTCTATGATAAGGAAGGCAAAGAGATCCTGCAGTTTGAGCGGGATTACAACGCCTTCCAGACCGGAAGTCTGCTCGTGCTCTCCAACGAGGCCGACCTCTTCGACAACAACCGTGCCGCCGATCCCGAAAGCTGCCGTGTCATCGACCTTTCCACCGGCAGCGAACTGCCGAAACCCGAAAATGCCGTCAACTGCGTCGCTGCAGGCGACCGGCTGCTCTACAACTGCTATGAACGCCCGGCTGACCTGTCGGCGGATGAATACGACGATGCGATGCTCGATCACATGAGCGTCCTTGTCTGCGACACTTCCGGCAATGTGCTGGATACCCTTGCACACACCAAGGCATACAGTGTCTCGGACCCCAGCATCCCGCCCGAGTGGGTCGAGCTGTATCATTCCAGCAATTCCGGCACCGACGATTCCGCAAGCTCGTCCTCCCTCTGGAACGTCTCCACCGGGGACGAGATCTCCGGATACATCCTTTCCTTCGGCAACGGCATCATCAGCCGGAATACCGAGGATGGCCGTTACCAGATCCTAGACATCGCCAGCACCGAGCAGCCCGAGGTGATCTGCGAGTTTGGTTCCTCCATCAGCTACTATGCGCCGGGCGTAGCCCTCCTCTGGGCCAAGGATCACGATGACTATTCCTACGAGTTCCACGACCTGACCACCGGCGAGGTCAAGCGGGTCTACAACGCCGAAGCCAGCGACAAAACGATGGCTTTCTACGCTACCGACGGCACCCTGCGGGTCTACGATCTTGCCACTGGTGCCCTGCTCACCGACCTGACCGTAGAACCAGTCGAAGGCATGACCTCGGTACAGGTCTCCGTCGAGGGCGAGGATTACGTCTCTCTGACTTTCAGCCGGAGCGGTTCGCTGGATTATCCGCTCGTTCAGGTCTACAATGCGGAGGGGCTTGTCCACGAGATGGACATGAAAACCTTTGCGGACAAATACTACTTCGTTGCGTCCCTGCTCTTCGCCAACGGCCAGCCCTATTTCCGCGCCCAGTACGAAGGCCCCAACGGGACCTCCCTCTCTGATGTGCTGGACGTCCACGGCAACGTCTTGGTCGCAGGTCTGCCCCTCTGTTACAGTTACTACACTTCCAGCCAGAACGCCCTGCCCGAGGGCGTGTTTGTGGCGCAGAAGGGCTTCAACTATGGCTGGATGGATCTGAACGGCCAGTGGCTCTACTGCCAGAGCATCTTTTCCGCCGCCACCGACGAGGACGACATGAGCTATTCCTATTGATATTGGGAGGTAATTCCGATGAAACAAGTCAAAATTTCCCGCCGCTCCTTCCTGCTGGGACTGGGTGCGATTTCTTCCGCCGCTCTGCTTGCCGCCTGCGGTGATGCCAGCCCTTCGTCCAGTGCCGCTTCCTCGGAACCGGCTGCATCCAGTGCGGCAGACTCCGAAATGCCGGTCGAACCGATTTTGTCCGTGGAGGACTTTCCCCGCACCGACGGCAGCACCGCCTGCATCCCGCTGATCGCTCAGATCATGGCCGACACTACCGGCATGGATCTCGAGACGGCGCAGGGCTGTGTCAACACCAACAAGACCTCGTGGGCATGGCGGAACCTCGGCCTGTACAGCGACGGCGAAAGCGGTACCCGGCTCATCATCGCTTACGAAGCCTCCGATTCGGTCAAAGAAGAACTGGCCGAGAATGGCCGCCCGCTGGAACAAAAGGCCATCGGCCGGGACGCACTGGTGTTCATCGTCAACGACGCGAACCCCGTCCAGAGCCTGACCCAGCAGCAGCTGAAGGACATC
This sequence comes from Eubacterium sp. CAG:38, assembly GCA_963660925.1. Lineage (GTDB taxonomy): Bacteria > Bacillota > Clostridia > Oscillospirales > Ruminococcaceae > Faecalibacterium. Next base: position 49,045 of record CAVKZS010000073.1, read on the forward strand.
TACGCCGGCAAGATCACCAATTGGAAGGACGTCGGCGGGGACGATCTCGAGATCGTAGCCTTCCAGCGGGGCGAAAACTCCGGCAGCCAGACTTTGTTCGAGAAGCTTTTGATCCAAGACGGCGAATTGATGGATGCCCCCACCGAGCTGGCCCCCACGGAAATGGGCGGGCTGGTGGACAGCATCGCCTCTTACAACAACTCGGCCAACGCCATCGGTTTTTCGGTCTACTACTACATCGACCAGATGTACACCCAGCCCGGCCTGCGGCTGCTGGCTGTGGATGGCGTGACCCCCTCCAACGATACCATCGCCGACCAGAGCTATCCGCTCTGCAACGATTTCTATGCCGCCATCCGGCAGGATTCCGCCGCCGACAGCCCCGAACGGAAGGTGTATGATTGGCTCAGCACGGATGCCGGGTATCAGTGCATCGAGAAGGCGGGGTATGTGGCGGTAAAAGCAGATTGATTCTGTTTTTTCATGGTAAAATCCCGGTAAAGAAAATTGACTTGCATCACCTCTTTTGCTAAAATAAAGACATAAAAGTTGACAAAATTTTCCGATTTTGTCTGAGAAGAGAGGTTCTGTTATGTCAAATCCCTCCCGTGTCGAAAGCCGGCACCGCACGGCTCTGCGCAACAAGATCATCGAAGCCTCCACCCTGCTGGAGATCCTGCTGTCCGGGCTGGTGCTCATCGGTCTGCTGCTCAGCATCGTTCCCCTGATCAAATGGATGCCCGGCCTGTTGCTGGACGGCAACGATGCCGAGATCCGCACCTTCTTGGAACGCTCGCTGGACATCGTGATCGGCATCGAGTTCATCAAGATGCTGGCCAAGCACAGCCCCGGCAGCAGCCTCGAAGTGCTGCTCTACGCCATCGCACGCCACTTGGTGGTCGGCCACGACTCCGCCTTTGAAAATCTGCTCAGCGTCGGAGCCATCGCCCTGATCTTCGTCGTGCGCAAGTTCTTCTTTGTACCGGCGTTCGGCGCACACCTGCCCGACGGCCACCCGGCCCCGGACCTCTCCCCCAACCAGAGCGGCATCCCCGCCGAGGAATTCCGGGAGCGTCTTCGCAAGCGGATCCATGCCGAAGACATTGCCGCGGATGCCGACGACGAAGAGGACGACACCGAAATCGAGCCCGAACCCGCCGAATGATCCCAACACAAACAGCACAAAGCCCCCGGTTCAGCACAATGCCTGAACCGGGGGCTTCCTATTGCTTTAAGATTACTTTGCGCCGCGTCCTGCAAAGACGACCCAGACGGTCTTGAAGAGGATCTTGATGTCCTCCCAGATGGTCCAGTTGTCGATGTACTGCACGTCCAGCTTGACCACATCCTCGAAGTCCTCGATGTCGCTGCGGCCGCTGACCTGCCACAGACCGGTGATGCCGGGCTTCATGGACAGGCGGCGTTTGTGATGGCTCTCGTACTGCTTGTACTCGTCCAGCGTCGGCGGGCGGGTGCCCACCAGACTCATATCGCCGCGCACCACGTCGAAGAACTGGGGCAGCTCGTCGATGCTGGTCTTGCGGATAAACTTGCCGACCTTGGTGATGCGGGGATCGTCCTGCATCTTGAACATCAGGCCGTTCATCTCGTTCTGGGCCATCAGCTCTTTCTTCCGCTCTTCGGCGTCGATGTACATACTGCGCAGCTTATGGATGTAGAACACACGACCGTTGCGGCCGACGCGCCGCTGCTTGAACACCAGCGGGCCGGGGCTTTCGAGCTTGAGGGGGATGGCAACAATGGCGATGATGGGGATGCTGAGGATGCAGCCCACCAAGCCGCCCACGATGTCCAGCGCACGCTTGAGGATCTGATCCCGCAGGCTCAGCTCAACGGTACCGATGGTGACGACATTGCCACCGGCGCAGCGGGTCAGCTCCCGGTGCAGCCGAGCTGTGCTGGTCTCGTTGCAGCAACGGTCCTCGATGCGATCCAGCAGCGGCAGACGGAAGTGGACCGTCAGGCCCATGCTCTCCATCTCCTCGAGGTAAGGCACAAAGGAATCGCCGCTGTCCATGGGGATATCCACATAGACTTCATCCAGCGCGGCCTGCCGGATCCAGTCCATAAAGTTGTTGTAGTTTGCCTTGAGGTCCACGCCCTCGACCTGCCCGTTCACGTCGCCGGATGCAATTTCCAGCAGGGCCACGCCGGTGATCCGCTTGGTCCAGTCCCGGCCCAGCTCCTGCACCATGGCGCGGGCGTGCTCGCGGGTGGTGACGATGCCCACCAAGCTCTGCATCTTGCTGGCCCGCTTTTCCTTTTTCAGGAAGCGTTTCAGCAGGTCATGGCCCACCGTCATCAGCAGGATGTTCAGGATGGGAACAAGCACGAGGAAATACCGGGACCCCAGCAGCACGGCCTTGGTCAGGGCCAGACCCGCCGTGTTGATGACGAAGAGCAGCAAGTTGAACTTGACGGCCCGCTTCAGCTCCTGCTTGGAGGTGCGGGTGATGATGTTTTCGCTCTGGTCAAACGAGAAAAACGTGATGATGTACGCGAGGATCAGCATACACAGACCCAGCGCGAGATCCTGAAATTTGTAGGCCCCGAATTTTCCCATCAGGTTGTCGATGATGCCCCAGCCGATGGCCATGCTCAGGGCCAATGCGATCAGATCTACGCAAAAAACGTAGATGTATTGCATTTTTTCACGTCTTGATGCCATGCTTTCCGTTCTCCTCGTTCTTTTTGGATTTACCCCGGTCGGGCCGTCTGCCCTGCCCTCATTCCGCAACGCGGCAAAGCTATGCAACCCGATCTTCTTGTATTTTTGTCCTGTTTTTGAGCGCGGTCAACCGACGGATTTTCGGTCAAAATCCGCAAAAACCGACCCTCTTATCGCTTATAGAATATACCATATTGCTACAACTTTTTCAATAGTACAAATAGAATGCGACAAAACTGCATAAATCGACGTTTTTCCCTCGTCGTTTTACCGAAGCATCTTTTTGCGGCGTTCGTAATCCCGCAGAGCCTCTAACGCCTCGCCGGACATCGGGTAGAGGGCCAGCATATTGAACAGGGTCATCAGCCCGATGCCGACATCGCCCAGATCCCAAACAACGGTGTAGGCCTCCAAGCCGCCCACCAGCAGCATCCCGAGGGCAAGCACTTTATACGCTGTCTGACACCACCACCGGTCCCCGAACAGGTACGCCACATTGGAGCGGGCGTAGAACAGAATGCCGATGAAGGTCGAGAAGCTGAACAACGCCAGCGTCACCGCGATGAACACCTGCCCGAAGCCGCCCAGATGGTACTCCATCGCCGCCTGCAGCAGGTTCATGCCCTGCAGCCCGGCGGTCACGCTTTCGGGGGCCAGCAGCATCACAAAGGCCGTGCAGCTGCAGATCACAATGGTGTCGATCAGGACGCCCAACGCCTGCACCAGCCCCATCTTGACCGGGTCATCGCATTCCGCCGCCGCTGCCGCGCAGGGAGCCGAACCAGAACCCGCTTCATTGGAGAAAAGGCCGCGCTTGATGCCGTTCATCACCACCGCGCCGAAGCCACCTGCCGCCACCTGCCGCAGGCCGAACGCTTCTGCGAAGATCCGTCCGAACACGCCGGGCAGCAGCGTGAAGTTGCGCAGGATGATGAACACCGTCATCGCAAAATAGCAGACCGCCATGATCGGCACGATCACGTCAAGGCTTTTCACCGTGGCGTTCTTCCGCAGAACGATCACGGCCGAAATCGCCACCAGCACCACCGTCGTAACAATGGGCGGGATGGAAAAGGCATTTTCAAACGCCTCGCTGACCGAGTTGCTGACCACCTGACTGATGCCGCACCAGCAAATGAGGCCTGACAGGGCAAACAGCGACGCCACCACTGACCGTTTCAGCGGGCGGTGCCGTTTTCGCTCGGCCAATTGGTGGAGGTAGTAGGCCGGGCCGCCGCGCCAGCCGCCGTACAGCGGGTCGGGCTGCTTGTATTTCTGAGCCAGCGTGGACTCGATGAAGGACGTGGAGGCCCCCATCAGGGCTGTGACCCACATCCAGAACACCGCACCGGCACCGCCCACCGAAAGTGCGGCCACCACGCCGACCAGATTTCCCATGCCGACCCGGGTGGCCGTGGAGATGACCAATGTCTGAAAGGAGGACAGCCCCTTTTCGTTCTGGTTCTTCTCGCAGACTGCGGCCAGCATATCCCGGAACAGCCGCACCGGAAGCAGCCGGGTCTTGCAGGTGAAATACACCCCGGCCACCAGCAGCACCACGACCATCAGCGACAGGCCAAACCCGCCGCCGATGGGCAGCACCACAACGTCGCCCCACAAAAATTGATAGACCTGTTCGATCAGCTTTGCCAGCACAGCCGTTCCTCCCGGAAATTTCGATCGCTGCGGCAAATTTCGCGGCCCACAGCCTTTCTATTATAATATACTTTCGGGGATTTGTAAAACCTTTTCGCAGATAGCGGATAAAAAATCCAGCAAATTTCGTTGATATCGCGAAAATCAATGAAATTTGCTGGATATATTATTTTATTGCAGCGGCATGATGTTCTCAGGGGCGGCCGAGAGGGTCGCCGGGGCATCCGGCGGCGGGGCCGTCAGGGTCGGTTTCGAGACCTTCCACCACAGGCGGGCCGTATCGCCGGGTGCCACACAGATCATATTCCAGTCGAAGGGGTTCTCGTTGGAAGAGATCACCCGCACCGGCAGGGCATTCTCTGCGTCCGAGGCGCAAGGAGTAAAGTCGTGGGCGCGGACACCGATGGCGGTGCAGCCTTCCGGCACCTCTGCCGTCAGGCGGAGCGTCGTTTCCCACCCGGAGAGCCGGACGGTATGGGCGTCCAGCCGGGTGCAGAGCAGGATGTTCTTGCAGCCGGTCAGCTGGGCCGCCGTGCAGGTGCGCGGGTCAGCGAACACCTCCTTGGTCGTGCCCGCCCGGAGCACCTGTCCCTTGTCCATGACGATCATGTTCGGGCAGAGCCGATACGCCTCGTCCCGGTTGTGGGTGACCAGCAGGGCCGTGCCCGCAAAGGCGGTCAGCAGTGCGCCGACCTCACCCTCCACTTCTTCCCGCAGGTAACTGTCCAGTGCGCTGAACGGCTCGTCCAGCATCAGGATGCCGGGCTTACCGACCAGAATGCGGGCCAGTGCCGTCCGCTGCTGCTGTCCGCCCGAAAGTTCTGCCGGGAAGCGTTTGGCCAGCGGTTCCAGCCGCATGGCGCGGAGCATCTCAGTGCAGAGCTTTTTGCGCGCCGCTTTGTCTTTTTCCTGTTTCAGACCGCAGAGAACGTTCTGCTCCACGGTCATATTCGGGAAGAGCGCGTAGTTCTGGAACAGCAGGCCCACGCCCCTCTGCTGGGGCGGCAGGTCGATGTGCCGTTCGCTGTCGAAGAGCGTGCGCCCATCCAGCACGATCCGGCCCTTGTCCGGCCGGACGATGCCCGCAATGCAGCGCAGAGTCATGCTTTTGCCGCAACCCGACGCGCCCAGAATGGCTGTGGCCCCGCTGCCGGCAGAGAACTCCGACCGGAGGGTGAAGCCATCAAAGGCTTTTTCGATGGAGACTTCCAAGCTCATTTCCGGCCCCTCCCCTCTTTCTGCCGGCGTTCCAGCAGATTGACGGCCAACAGCACCACCATCGAGATAGCGATATCCACCAGCACCCAGAACATGGCACCGGCTTCGTCGTTGGTGCGCCAGAGCTGGTAGACTGTGGTGGCGATGGTCGCTGTTTTTCCGGGCGTGTACCCGGCCACCATGCTGGTCGCACCGTACTCGCCCAAGGCACGGGCAAAGGCCAGCACCGTACCGGCCAAAATTCCCTGCCGGCAGCAGGGCATCCGTACCCGCCAGAAGATCCATGTGTTCGACTGGCCCAAGGTCTGGGCCGACCACGCCAGCGTCTCGTCAAAGCTTTCAAAGGCACCGCGGGCCGTGCGGTACATCAGCGGAAAAGCCACCAAGATGGAGGCAAAGATCGCACTGTACCAGTTCATGACCAGCTTGATGCCGAAATGCTCCATGAAAAAGACACCCAGCGGCCGCTTCGCCCCCATCAGCAGGAGCAGAAAATAACCCACCACCGTAGGCGGCAGCACCATCGGCAGGGTGAGGATCACATCCAGCACACCCTTGACGGCCCGCGGGAGCTTTGCGATGTAATAAGCGGCAAAAATGCCGAGGAAAAACACAGCCGTGCAGCTGATGAGCGCGATGCGCAGGCTGTTGAATAGTGGGTACCAATCCATAAGAAACCTTCCGTTTCACAACAAGGCCCGGCATTTCTCGTTTTGCACACGAGACCTGCCCGGCCTGCCAAGGGCTCCCACTTTGGGGGAGCTGGCGAGCGAAGCGAGACTGAGAGGGTTATACTGCTGTAAATCCGACGCTCTCAAAGACCTCACCGGCGGCAGAGGTCTGCAGATAGGCCAGAAACTCCTTGGCGGCGTCGGCGTGGGGCGCATTCTTCATGACCGCCGCCGGATAGATGACCTGACCGCACATCTCGGCGGTGGCCTCGTCCACCACGGTCAGCCCTGCGCTGAACGCATCGGTGCAGTAGACCACACCGGCGTCCACACTGGCCTCGCTGACCTGCGTGGTCACTTCCTTGACGTTGGAGCCGTAGGTGATGACGCCTGCCGCGGCCAGAGCCTCTTCGTCGAGGTCGTAATAAGCGAGGATCTTCTGGGTGTACTGGCCCACGGGCACATCGCTGTTGCCCATGCAGAAGAGGATGTCCTCGGCTTTCAGGTGCTCGGCCAGTGCATCAAAGCTGTCGATCCCCTTGTCATTGCCTTCCGGCACACAGAGGACGACCTTGTTTTCCAGCAGGTCCACCCGGCTGTCGGTGTCCACAAAGTCGAGGCCGTCGGTGTTGACCTCGCTGGAAGCAGTGATGTCCAGCTGGTTCATCTGCTTCTGACCGGCGGAGATGAAGAGGTCGCAGTCTGCGCCTTCCTCGATCTGGGTCTTGAGGGTGCCGGAAGAATCGAAGTTGAAGCGGAAGGTCACATCCGGATGCTCTGCGGTGTAGTTCTCGGCGATGGCGTTCAGGGTCTCGGTCAGGGAAGCGGCCGCAAAAACGATCAGCTCGACGCTCTCCCCTGCGGCCACCGAAGAAGCGGCCTCAGAGCTTGCCGCCGCAGAGGATGCGGTGGAAGCAGAGCTGCTGGAGCCGCCACAGGCGGTCAGCGCAGCGGCACCGGCTACGCCAGCGGCCAGCAGGAAGTTCCGGCGGGAAATACGATTTGTGTTCATTGTTTTTTCTCCTATCTACTTTATTGGATACTTTCTCCACGGTACAAAAAGGTGCCGCCCACCTCAAAAACTCATTTGCGCGCACACTCTCCATCCAGCCCGGCGGCGATCCGCACGCCGTGTTCAAGGCTGGGGAGCAGGTATTCCAGATCCTCCCGGACGGCTTTCGGGCTGCCGGGCAGATTGACGATCAGGGTCTTGCCCCGCAGGACGCTGGCCCCCCGGCTGAGCATCCCGCGCGGGGTGATGCTCAGGCTGTGGTATCGGATGGCTTCGGCGATGCCCGGCGCGTTCCGGGTCGCCACGGCCAGCGTTGCTTCCGGGGTGATATCCCGGGGCGAAAAGCCGGTGCCGCCGGTGGTCAGGATCAGGTTCAGCTGGCGGCCATCGGCCAGACGGATCAGCTGGGCTTTCAGGGCCGCTTCCTCGTCGGGCAGCAGCAGCGTTTCTTCTACTTTGTAGCCTGCTTCGGCCAGCAGTTCCGCCGCCAAGGGGCCGCTTTTGTCCTCCCGTTCGCCGCGGGAGCCTTTGTCCGAAAGGGTGATGACTGCTGCCCGCAGCGGCGGATTTTCCGGCGGCGGCAGAAGGGTCACTTCGTCGCCCACATGAATCGCACCGCTCTTCACGACCCGGGCAAACACGCCCTCCCGGGGCATGATACAGTCACCGGTCTGCCGGCGGATCACACAGTCGTTATGGCACTCCTTGCCGATCTGGGTCATTTCCAGCACGGCGTCTCCGATGGCGAACCGGCTGGTGACGGGCAGGGTGCGGAAATCAAAGCCCTCCACCACCAGATTTTCGCCAAATGCGCCGTAGTCCACCCAGACCTTCTGGCGGAACTGCTCGATTTTTTCCGCACTGAGCAGGCTGACCTGCCGGTGCCAATTTCCGCCGTGGGCGTCGTGTTCCACGCCCCATTCCACCGTCAGGTTGGCCGAAGACACCGGCGTTTTGACCGTGCCCCGCTCGGGGCTGATGCAGATGGCCAGAAGCTTTCCCATAGTTATCCTCCGATCCGGTACATCCCGCGGGTGGCAGGGGTTCCGGTTTCTCCAAAATGATGTTCCAGCGGCTTTTCCCGGATGGCGTTCCGGATCCGAGCCAGCAGTTCGCCGTCCGACGCACCGCTCCGCAGCGGCGTGCGCAGGTCACGGCCCGCTTCGCTGGCGAGGCAGGGCCGCAGAAAGCCTTGGCTGGTCAGCCGGACACGGTTGCACCCGGCGCAGAACTTGCCGTGTACTGCCGCGATGAAGCCGACGCTCCCCTTCCAGCCCGGTACCTTATAATAAACAGCCGGGCCGAGGGCAAATTCTGCCTCCGGCTTTTGCGGCAGGGGAGCCAGCTCCGGCCAGCGTCGCTGCAGCCGGACCAAGACTTCCGGCCCCGAAAGGCAGGGCATCACCGCGCCAAAGCCGATGGGCATCATCTCGATGAACCGCACTTCCAGCGGCAGGGTCTCGGCCAGTGCCGCCAACTCTTCCAGTTCACCCTCGTTCACGCCGACCTGCGGCACACAGTTCAGCTTGACCGGCAGGCCGCTGTCCAGTGCCGCCCGGATACCCTGCCACACCGCCGGGAACGCGTCCCGGGCCGTGATCCGCTGAAACGTTTCAGGCGATAGAGTGTCAAGGCTGATGTTCACGCTGTCCAGCCCGGCAGCCCGCAGCGCGGGCAGCTGTTCGGCCAGCAAAACGCCGTTGGTGGTCAGAGCCACATGGCGGATGCCGGGCGTTGTTTTCAGCCCGGCCACCAGATGTTCCACACCCCTGCGCACCAGCGGTTCGCCGCCGGTGACGCGCACGGTGTCCACGCCGCACTGTGCGAACAGCCCGGCCAGCCGCAGAAATTCTTCATAGGTCAGAATCGCGTCATGGGGCTGTTTTTCCACGCCGTCCGGCATACAGTACCGGCAGCGCAGATTGCAGCGGTCGGTGACCGAAAGCCGCAGATACCGGATGTTCCGTCCCCAGCGGTCAAACATAGCCGCCCTCCGCCCGGACGTAAAGGCCGCTTTTGCCGCCGCTCTTTTTCACAAGATGGATCTCGCCCAGCTCCATGCCCTTATCCACCGCCTTGCACATATCGTAGATGGTGAGCAGGGCCGTGGAAACGCCGGTCAGGGCTTCCATCTCCACGCCGGTCACGCCGGTGGTCTTGACGGTGCAGAAAGCTTCCACCGCCTGCCGCGCTTCGTCCAGCGTGAACTCCACCGAAACTTTGCTCAGCGGCAGCGGATGGCAGAGCGGGATCAGCTCACTGGTGCGCTTGGTGGCCATGATGCCGGCGATCCGGGCCACGCCCAGCACATCGCCTTTTTTTGCCGTGCCGTCGCAGATGGCGGCAAAGGCTTCGGCGTTCATCGTAATGACGCCATGGGCCGTTGCTTCCCGCGCCGTGACCGGCTTTTCGCTCACGTCCACCATGATGGCGTTGCCGCTTGTATCAAAATGGGTCAATTTTGTCTCGCTCATTTTCTCTCCGTTTACTTTGTAGCCTACCGGCCCAATTCAGGCTTCCCCTCGAGGGGAAGCTGTCTGCAGAGCAGACTGATGAGGTGTCATCCTGTCGGTGCTTTCGCGTTTCCGGTAGGTTTCCACCTCATCCGGCACTTCGTGCCACCTTCCCCTCAAGGGGAAGGCTTATCAATGTCCAAATCCACAATTCGGCCAGCGGCAGTCGGAACAGCCGAGGCAAAGTCCGCCCTCGCCGAGGGCGGCGATATCCTCCGCCGTGATGGGGTCATCAGCCAGCAGGCGGGGCAGCAGCAGATCAAAGATCGTCCGCTTGGCATACATCACGCACCCCGGCAGGCCGCAAACCGGCACACCGTCCAGATAGCTGACAAGGAACATTGCTCCCGGCAGCACCGGGGCACCGTAGGTAATGATCTCCGCACCGGTGTTCCGGATGGCCAGCGGGGTGCGGTCGTCGGGGTCCACGCTCATGCCGCCGGTGGTGAAGATCAGTTCGCAGCCCGCTTCCTTGGCTGCGAGGATGGCCGCTGTGATGCCCGCCGGGTCGTCGTCGCAGACCTTGTGGTACGTCATCTCACAGCCATACTCGGCCAGCTTGCCGACCAGAATCGGCGTGAACTTGTCCTCGATCCGGCCCTTGAAGACCTCACTGCCGGTGGTGATGACCGCGAACTTCTTCTGATGGAAAGGCAGAACGTTCAGGATCGGCTCGGGGCCGGCAGCAGCCTGCATCGCATCCATCTTTTCCTGTTCGATCACCAGCGGAATGATCCGGGTGCCGGCCAGCTTCGCGCCCTTTTTCACGGGCAGGTCGCCGTGGATGGTGGCGATCATCATCTGGGGCGTCCGGTTGACGGCAAGCAGTGCCTTGCGGTTGATCTTGAGCAGACCGTCGCAGTCGGCGATCAGCTCGATCTTGCCCTCCTTCGGCTCGGTGCCGTGGATGTTTTTGCCTGCCGCTGCCTTGTACAGCAGGGCCGCGGCCTCATCCTCGTGGAGGATGCCCGGCTTCTTCTCCCAGACATAGAGATTTTCTTTGCCGATGCTCAGCAGCACCGGGATGTCCTCGGGCTGGACGATGTGCCCTTTGCGGAACCGTGCGCCCTTGAACTCGCCCGGGATGATCTGGGTGATGTCGTGGCAGAGCACCTGCCCCACGGCATCCTGTGTCCGAATCAGTTTCATGCTCTCTTCCCTCTTGTTGACCCTAAAAAAGCACTGGAAGCGGAGTGTTTCATCTTCCAATGCTTTTGCAATTTTTTGATGTTATACCCGGAGATCCGCCTGTTCGCGGATATGGCAGGCGTTGAAGTAGGCTTCTTCCATAGGGATCCACTTCTGCCGGAACTGTTCGCCCCAGACCGGGCCGTTCCGCTCCAGAATACGGCGGAACTGCTCGTCCGGGTCCACATCCGAGAACACGGTCAGATCGGCATAGCGGCCCAGCTCCGGGTGATGGCTGTACGAGCCTTCCACGATCCGGATGGGGCCTGCCGCCACCGTCCGCTCGCCTTGGATGGCCTTGATGCTGCACTCGAATTTCGGGTAAGCAAAGGGTTCCGGATTTCGCAGATGGGGCAGAACTTCCTCCCGGAAGCGTTCGTAGTGGACGTTGCCGCCGGGGGTGTTCAGCCGCTTTTCGGTGCGCAGGCCCAGCGGGAGAAAGAAATCGTCCATGTGGACAAGGCCCGCGTCCAGAATGTCCGCCAGCTGCTGCCCCATAGTGGATTTGCCGGAAGCCGCACGGCCATCAATGGCAATGACATAAGGGGCTTCGGCATCCTGCCGCCCGGCTACGACCTTCAAAACCGGCAGCAGCCGCAGCAGCGATGTGCGCACGATCCGGTAGGCCGGGTGCTCAGTTTCCCGGTAGATCTCGCTGTGGTGGACAGCGGGCATCCCGGCCTTCCTGTAATCGTTCAGAGCCTTCTGCCAGTCCTCCATCGAGAAACCGACTTTCGCCGTCTGCAAAACCGCTTCCGCCCGGGTCAGGCGGTCGTTCAGGACCGCTTCATCCCCGGCTTTGCCGCTGCAGGACGCTGCAAGCATCCGGAACAGCCATTCCAGCGGCAGGTCTTCCCGCTTCCAGCCCGCCAGATTCACCCGGCAGACCGCCTCAGAGATCGGCTCCCAGAGCGGGACATCCGTCTCGGCTGAAACCGGCGTCTCATCGTACTCCTGCTGGAGATACCGCCGCGCTCCGTCCGGATCACTGAGCAGATGCTCGGCTCCATACGCCGCCTGATAGCACAGTTTGATGATATCCTGCGGCTGGATGGCCGGATGTGCGCTGATCTGCGCCGAAAGACCGTTTTCGAAGTCCATAGCGTTCTGCATTCCTTTCCCGTGTTTGCGTTGCGAAACCTATTATAATAGGTTCTGTCGAAAATCGCAAGCGGTCCGGGCAGATTTCAGGGTCAGCGGTCCCACTTGTCGCAGAGGGCGTTGATCTGGTCGGCGAACTTGGCAAGATCCTTGTTGGCTCCGCCCTGATTGTGCTCGATGACCCGCAGCAGCCGCTTGCCGGCACTGACCAGCCGTTGGAACACGGTGGCCGCACGGCTTGCACCCTCGCTGGGCCGGTGCTCGACCTTGACCTTGGTGCCCTCCTGCAGGCAGACTGCACCCTCGGCACCGATGGCCCACTGTTCTCCGTTATAGGGCGCACAGGCCGTGAAGCCCTGCTCGGTCAGCATCTGGGCGAAGAGGTTCTCCACCTCGTCCTCGCCGTGGACGATAAAGACCCGCTTTGGCTTGGGGTCGAACGCATTCACCCACGCCAACAGGCCGTCTTTGTCCGCATGGCCCGAAAGTCCGGTCAGCTGGCAGATCTCAGCCTGCACTTCAATTTCTTCTCCGAAGAGCTTGACGTCGGTGGCCCCCTCGATCAGGGTGCGGCCCAGCGTGCCGACGGCCTGATAGCCCACAAAGAGGATGGTGCACTCGGGCCGCCAGAGATTGTGCTTGAGGTGGTGGCGGATACGGCCGGCCTCGCACATTCCGCTGGCCGAGATGATGACCTTGGGTTCCCGGTCGGCGTTGATCATCCGGGATTCGTCGCTGGTCACGCTGACCCGCAGACCCGGGAAGCGGATGGGGTCGATGCCCTGCGCCAGCAGTGCCCGGGTCTCGTCGTCAAAGCAGTCCGGGTCGGTATCCTGAAAAATGCGGGTCGCTTCAATGGCCAAGGGGCTGTCGATGTAGACCGGGAAATTGCCGTGGCCCTTGACAAGGCCTTTCTCCTTGATCTCCCGGATAAAATAGAGGATCTCCTGCGTGCGGCCCACCGCAAAACTCGGGATGACCACATTGCCGCCCCGGTCAAAGGTGCGCTGTAAGATCTTGGTCAGTTCGGCCACATAATCCGGCTTCGGCCCGTGGAGACGGTCGCCGTAGGTGGATTCCATCAGGACATAATCCGCGTCTTTCAGGTAGGTGGGGTCCTTGATGATGGGCTGGTGCTGGTTGCCGATGTCACCCGAAAAGACGATCTTGGTGGTGTGGCCGTTCTCGGTGACCCATACTTCGATGCTGGACGAACCCAGCAGATGGCCCACGTCCACAAACCGGATCTCGATGCCCGGCGCAAGGGTGACTTTTGTATCGTAGTCCACGCCCACAAAGAGCTTGATCGCAGCCTCGGCATCCTGTATGGTGTACATCGGCTCCACCGGTGCCGCACCCGAACGCTTGCCCTTCCGGTTTTTCCATTCGGCTTCAAATTCCTGAATGTGGGCCGAGTCCCGCAGCATGATGCCGCACAGCTCGGTGGTGGGCTTGGTCGCGTAGATCTTGCCGCGGAACCCGTTGCGGGCCAGCAGCGGCAGCATTCCGGTGTGGTCGATGTGGGCGTGGGTCACCAGCACCCCGTCGATCTCACCCGGGGCCACCGGGATGGGCTGGTTTTCGTAGACGTCCTTGCCCTGCTCCATGCCGCAGTCGATCAGGTACCGCTGGCCGGCTGCTTCCAGCAGCGTACAGCTGCCCGTGACCTCGTGGTTCGCGCCTAAAAATGTGAGCTTCATAGAAGCACCTCCCTTGGGTTTCGATCCGGTTCAAGTATACCATAATTTTCGGTTTCAAGTCGAACAAATCGCGCCCCGCATCTCGAGCAAAACGCCGAAAGTTTGAAAAACTTTTTATACAATCTTGACAAACCACCCCGTGATGATATAAACTTAAATTGTATGACGTAACTTCTACTCCGATTGAAAATAGAGAGGTTGTATTTTATGGTTCGTAACGATTTGCGCAATGTCGCTATCATCGCTCACGTTGACCACGGCAAGACCACGCTGGTGGACGCAATGCTGCGTCAGAGCGGCGCGTTCCGTGATAATCAGGTCGTCGCTGAGCGTGTCATGGACAGCGGCGATATCGAGCGTGAGCGCGGTATCACCATTCTGGCCAAGAACTGCTCCTGCACCTACAAGGGCGTCAAGATCAACA
>CAVKZS010000074.1:0-3336 GCA_963660925.1 Eubacterium sp. CAG:38
GATTTTAGAATTTTTCTCAAATCACCCCTTGACTTTTATTAGCAGGTCTTTGTTGCATTATTACGTTATTCCGAACCGCAGGGCCCGGTATTTTACGTTACAAAAAGCTTTATTCAGTCCGCATGGGCTTCCCCGATCTGCCAAAGGCTCCCACTTTGGGGGAGCTGGCTGCGAAGCAGACTGAGAGGGTTATTTTTTCCCGGGGAAAATGTTCTGCGGCGGGATATAGGAACCATTGCGGCGGATCTCGAAGTGGCAATGGTTGCCGCTGGAACGGCCGGTGCTGCCGACATAGCCGATCAGCTGGCCCTGCCGGACCGACTGGCCCGCATGGACGACCAGCGACAGGCAGTGGGCGTACACCGAGGTGTAGCCGCCCGAATGACTGATGATGACCGAGTAGCCGTAGCCCGAACCTGCACCGGCACGCTCGTAACCCGCCTTGGTGACGGTGCCCGACGCGGTGGCGTAGATGGGCGTACCGGCCGGGGCGCAGATATCCACGCCCTTATGCCCGCTGCTGTACCAACGGGAGCAGTAGCGGTAGCTCGGGACCGGCCAGATGAACTGACCGCTGCCGGTGATGTACTGGGTGCTGTTGGTCGCCTTCTTGGTGCCGACGACCACCTTCTTGTTCACCGGCTCCTTGACCGTCTCGGTGGAGAGGACAGTCTGTTCCACAAGGGTGCCGTTGGTGTCGTAGACATTCTTCAGGGTGACGTTGCGCAGGCCGTTTTCGCCCTCCTGCAGCGTCTTGGTGGTGCCCTTGGTGTACTCGTTGGACTGGGTGGTTTCGGTGCTGAAGGGGATCTCCTCCTGCCGGACCTCGATCTTGGTGATCCGGACTTCCAGCATGGCTTCCTGCTTGGTGACGATCAGCTGGTCGCCGACCTGAATGTTGGAAGTCTCGGTCAGGGGGGCACCCTTGAAATTCGTATTCAGGGCGCAGAGTTCCTTGAAGGTCAGGTCGTTCTTCTGGGCGATGGCCCAGAGGGTGTCGCCGGTCTGGACAGTATAGATCTTCTCCGCCTGCTGCACACCCGACAGCATCGACGTGATATCGTTGTAATCTTCAAAGCTCTCGTTGAAGTAGATGCCTTCCTCAAGGGTGACGGCCTTGTTGAAGCCGACCGTGGTATTGGGGTCGGTGGTGTCCTCGTAGGGCTCGATCAAGCTGTCGATGTAGCTACGCAGCGCGTCGCCGTCCGAGCAGACTGCCGTCAGCTGATCGTCCAGATAGAGGGCCGTGCCCTCGCTGATCTGGTCGCTGGAGTTCATCAGAATGGCGTTGGCCATCTCGTTTTCGTCCAGCACATGGTGCGCCACCGAGAGGGTAAAGGTTGGCTCAATGGTCCACTCGGTCTTATCGGTGCCGGCGTAGTTGATACGCTGCTGCACATCGTCGCGGGCCGAGTTGAACACGTCCTCGTTGGCCACATAGCCGACAGTCTTGCCGTCCACCTGCACGGCCAGCGCGTAGGGCTGGGTGATTGCACCGGTGTAGACCGTGAACATCACGCCAAACGCCGCAATGGGCAGCAGATACATGGCCATCCGGGGCAGAAGCCTCAGATTCCGTTTGATGCCGCTGGTGAAGTAATGGATGCTGGCCCGGAATGCCGCGCCGATGCCCTGTTGTTTGCGGATGCGGTGGGCGTGGACGGCCAGTGCACACAGGCCCCGGAAGAAGAGGTAGATGGGGCCGAAAATATCCTTGAAGAGCTGGGCGGCACCCGGGAACGCAATGACCGCCAGATCGTGGAACACCTTTGCGGTGGTATGTACCGCCGTGAGGAAGGCGTTCTTGATGCCGCGGCCCAGACGCACAGCCGCGTATTCGGCCGAGAAGCCCAGTGCGTAGAACAGTTCGCCCAACGCCAGCAGCAGCGGCGTGGCCCGCACTTTGGCGGAGAAATTGTTCATGTGGTGCTGGGTCTTGCGGCGGAGCCGATGGCGGCGCAGCAGACGACTGCACTGGATCTGTGCCCAGCGCGACCGCAGTTTTTCGCGGCGCGTCTTTACCGGCAGCGACGCGGGCTGCTCGTCCTGCCGGGTTTCATTTGTCTTTTCGTCAACCAAAAGGGGATGCTCCTTCCTGCGATTCGTTCAGGATCTATCACAGCGGCCTGCCCTTTGGCCCGGACAGGCGCAGAAATGCTTACTTCTATTATACACTCCAAACCGGACGAAACAAGATTTGTCACAAAATTTGGGCGGTACTTTCACGTTCTTTTCACGCTTTTGTCATAAAGTGACGTCCATCAGCCCCGCCATATCCGCCGGGAGCGGGCTTTCGACGGTGACGGATCTCCAGCGCATCGGCATCGCGATCTCGACGCCGTCCGGCAAGATCCTGCACTCGGGCAGCACGAAGGTCTGCCGGGCGCAGTGGAGGGCCTGCCGCCCGATTCTCTCCCGGCTGCCGCCGTAGAGGTCGTCTCCGGCCAGCGGATGGCCGATGGACGCAAAGTGGACCCGGATCTGGTGGGTGCGGCCGGTCACCGGCACGCAGGCCGCGAGGCTGAGCCCGTGCTCTGCTTTTAATATGGTATACTCGGTGCGGCTGGGCTTGCCCTCGGGGGTAACACACCGCCCGATGATGCTGTCGCCCTGCCGCCCGATGGGGGCGTCGATGCCCCCCGGCCCCAGCGGAAGCTCGCCCTCCACGATGGCGTAGTAGAGCTTTTTCACTTTCTGGGCCAGCAGGGGTGCGGCGTAGCTGTTCTTGGCTGCGAGGACAAGGCCGCTGGTGTCCTTGTCGATCCGGTTCACCGGACGGAACACCGGGCTTTCGCCCCGCGCCGCCGCCCATGCCGCATAGCCATTGGCCAGCGTGTCCAGCGGGTAGTTCAAAGTCGGGTGGACGGCCAGATGGGGCGACTTTTCGATCAGCACGGCAAAGGCGTCCTCATAGACGATCTTCACCGGGATCTCCGGCTGGGGTGCCACGCCCGCGCCGTCGGCGGGAAGGGCGAAGGAGATCACCTGCCCGGCCTCCACCCGCCGGTTGGCGAGGATCGGCATTCCATCGGCAAAAAAGCCGCTTCCGTGGAACTTGACCGCCCGGGCCAGATCGGTCGAAACCGCGCACGAGCGCAGAAAAGAGCGGAGCAGCACGCCGTCCGCCGCCTGCGGCACCGGGAAATACAGCTGCATCCTGCCCCCTCCTTCCGACAGCAAAAAGATAAAGATAGTATACCAAATTTTCGCACCGCTTGCAAATCTTGTTTTTTTATGGTATTATGGGGAGCGGAAAACGAGTGGAACATACGGCGGCGGGATGGCTTTGACCATCCTGAGGAAAGTCCGGGCCTCACAGAGCACGGTAACTGCTAA
>CAVKZS010000075.1:0-27278 GCA_963660925.1 Eubacterium sp. CAG:38
ATTGTCTATATTTAAGGGTTCAGCTGAGCTACTTCTGAATGATTTTCGGGGATAGCAAAAATGACCTGTGCCTAAATAAAAGGGGTCACATCTTTGAAGTTGTCCTTGACAAAGGGTACAGTCTATTCCAAGCCAAATCAGATATTTCTCGGTGTTCCCCGGACTGCGCAGAAATGCCCAATCGAGGTGGTCAAAAATGAGCAGCCTGATTGTTCAAAAGTGAGCAATACGATTGCGCAAAACTGCACACCTAACCAAATAAATAAGAACAACCTAAGAATGAACAAAATAAATAGAACCAAAGTAGCATATGGGCGGTATCGAAATGTTTTTCTGGAAAATTATTCGGAACTGAAAATCGAAATTGCAGAGTTGGACGCTCTGATCGAAGACCTTTCGGCCTATATGCAGTCTACAGGCAAGAAGTACGCAGACCATGCGGCAACCCTGCGCAACTGGTCGGCACGAAAGAAAAGACAACAGAAACCGGGAGCAGGCATCCCGGATTATACCTACAGTGAGGAGGAAAGTTTATGACGGAAACAATCCGGACGGCGATGGACAGGCTTATGACGATCTCGGCAGAACCGCAGGATTATGTTGCGGAAGATGGGCTGCTGTACTGCGGCACTTGCAATACACCAAAAGAAGCAATCTTCCCGAACGGCAGAAAGCTGTTTGGATATAACCGCCATCCAGCTGAATTGACAACCTGACAAACTGGAATTTTAGGTGCAAAAAGTGTGCAAATGTTGTTTCCGAAAAAGGAAAAACACTTGTGTGATGTCTAAAATAAAATGCGATAATACGACAATGCGCGCAAATGGGCCCCGCGCAGTGGGTGTTTTGGGAGCAGGAGGCCGCGAGTTCGAGTCTCGCCACTCCGATACAAAAAAGTAACGATGGGGCGTTTGAAAATGCGGTTCAGTCGTGGCTTTGTTTGTTTCCTACGCTCTGAAATTTGGCTGGAATGTGCCTTATTTTTGTGTTTGGATTGAAAATGGTTCGTAGCGTTTTGGACTGTTCAATGAATATGAAAAGTGCTATAATAAAAAGAAGATAGTGTAGAGTTTGAATATACGCCCGGCCGGGCAAGCAAGAATGTGTAAAATCATATACGAAAGGATTGGTGTGCCATGAGTACAAGAGAATTGGCAAGAGCACTTCTTGACCAAGTGCCGGAAAACAAGCTGCTTTACGTCGTTGCGTATCTGCAAGGAGTGACAACTCCAGAAGATGACGAAACGCCCAACGCAGAAACGCTGGAAGCCTTTGAAGAGCTGGACAACGGCGGCGGTCATACCTACAATGGCTCCATTGAAAACCTGATCAGCTCACTGCTGGAGGACGAAAGTGCTTGAAGTAAAATATTCCACAAAGTTCAAGAAGGATTTGAAGGTGTGCCAGAAGCGTCACTACAACATGGTTTTGCTTCAGCAGATCATCAATGTGCTGGCTGTCCCGGAATCGCTTCCACCGCAAAATAAAGATCATAGCTTGACAGGCAGCTATATACCTCACCGGGAATGCCATATACAGCCGGATTGGCTGCTGATTTACTACCAGACAGATACAGAGCTATATTTGTATCGTACCGGCACGCACTCCGAACTGTTTGGCCTGTGAGCAGTATGCAGCATAACCCACGGCGGATAGAACCAGAATAAAAAGAGGTCAAGACCTGACAAAATGGGCCTTGACCTCTTTTTCTATCGGGTTCTCTCTATCTGCAACTCCCGCAAATCAATAATTAACCAAATTAAGAAAATTTCATGAGTGAAAAGCTGAAAATCTGTTGATTTCTCTCTGCACAGAGAGTATAATTTTTGGGCATCTTATTTTTAAGAAGAGTGCGGGGAAGTTGGCACCCCGCGCTGCTGCGTAAATTATGATAAGGAGGGTCGGGAGCCTTTTTGGAATAAAGGATAAGACTCCCGCAAACACATGGAGCAACTTTTGATTTGTCTTTCTATTGCGCTGATCGCCGGACTGCTGATGTCCCGTCTGGCGAAGGCCATCAATCTGCCGGCGGTCACGTCGTATCTTGTGGCAGGCCTGCTGCTGGGGCCGTTCTTTCTGGGGCGGCTGGGGCTGAGCGGTTTCGGCATCGGCTTCGGCAGTCTGGAACAGGTGGACAGCTATTCCATCATCACGCAGGTGGCACTGGGCTTCATCGCCTTTGTCATCGGCAACGAGTTCCGGATCAGCTCGCTGGAGAGCATGGGCAAGCAAGCCGTGACCGTCGGCATCCTGCAGGCAGTCATCACGACGCTTCTGGTAGATGGTGCACTGGTGATCCTGCACCTGATCCGGCCGGATGTCATCTCGATGGCGTCGGCCATTACGCTGGGCGCAATTGCGGCAGCGACGGCACCGGCGGCGACCCTGATGGTCGTCAAGCAGTACAAGGCGGACGGCCCGCTGACCCATCTGCTGCTGATGGTCGTTGCCATCGACGACGCCGTGGGTCTGGTGCTTTTCTCGGCGTCCTTTGGCATTGCAAACGCGCTGGAACAGGGCCGTGTGGATCTGATCAGTGTGCTGGTGGAGCCGGTCGTTGAGATCGTGTTCTCGCTGGGGCTGGGTGCCATCGCGGGTTTCTGCCTGAATCAGCTGGAAGTCTACTTCCACTCCCGTTCCAAGCGTCTGAGTCTGTCGGTGGCCTTTGTTCTGCTGACGGTTGGCCTGTCGATGGTCACCTTTGAAATCGGCCCAGTCCACTGCGGCTTCTCGCTGCTGCTGGTCTGCATGATGACCGGCACCGTGTTCTGCAACATCTGCCCGACTTCGGACGAGTTGATGGACCGTCTGGACCGCTGGGTGTCGCCCATCAACATCCTGTTCTTCGTCCTTTCGGGCGCAGAGCTGGATCTGAAGATCCTTTCCAACCCCATGGTCCTGCTGATCGGCGTGGTGTACATCGCGGCCCGTTCGTTTGGTAAGATCTCCGGTTCGTTTGCAAGCAGCCGGATGACCCATTGCAGCGCGGATATCCAGAAGTATCTGGGCATCACCCTGCTGCCGCAGGCCGGTGTTGCGCTGGGTATGGCAGCCGAAGCCGCAGAGCTTTCGGATGGCCACATGGTCCGCAACGTCGTCCTCTTCTCGGTGCTGGTGTATGAGCTGGTCGGCCCGACTCTGACCAAGATCGCTCTGACCGCTGCCGGTGAGATCCGTCCCGAGGGCAGGACCAACGCCCGTACTCCCAACAAGCCGGAACAGCCGGTCTCCCTGAAGTAAAACCTGTAAAAACCGCTTTTCAAGCACACCGCAGAGGCAAAACCCTGTGGTGTGCTTTTTTGCACAAAAAAAGCCGGAGATTTTCGTGTATTCCGATTCTTGCGCAGAGTGGGAGAGGGACGATATAATGAATAAAACGTTTGATGTAAGCGGTTACATTTTTGGAAAGGGGCGGGGAAGATGAGTGCGTCGATCTACGATGTGGCCCAGCGGTCGGGGGTCTCGATCGCTACGGTATCGCGGGTACTGAACCATTCCGGCAACGTCCGGGAGCAGACCGTCGAGAAGGTCCGGAAAGCCATGCAGGAGCTGAACTACTCCGAAAACCTGCTGGCCAAGGGGCTGGCGGCCCAGCGGTCCAGTTTTGTGGGCGTGCTCGTTCCCGGAGAGCTGGCTGACAACAGCACCTACGTCGTCGAGTGTCTGTCCGGCATCGGGCAGGTGTTGGAAGCGGCTGGCTACCATGTGCTGCTGCTCTACGAGAGCACCGGCGGCGTGGAAGCCTGCGAACGGTATCTGCGGGAGCACCTCATTGCCGGTGCGATGACCCTTTCCGCGTCCAGTGCGCCGGAGCTGGTGGAACGGCTGGCTCGGAATGCGGACTGCGCCGTGGGGTACATCGGCCCGCCCAAAGAGAACTTTGCCTGCAACGTCTACGCCAACTATCCGGTCTATGCAGCGGAGCTGGTGGAACGGCTGCGGCAGGCCGGGAAAGAGAAGATCCTGCTCTTCTGCAACCAGACGCTCAATATGCAGAGCCTCCAACGCCGTCTGTGCGAACAGGACGGGGATGCCGCACTGGACGGCATCGAGTGGCACTGCCGGGGCGAGTTGTCTTCCACCCGGTGGCGGGAGGAGATCGCCGGAGCGGTGGCGCAGGCGGCTTCGGTCGGAAGCGCAGCTGTCTTTACCGATTCGGTCAGCGAGGCGGCCAGCGTGCTGGCGGTCTGCCGGAGCCGGGGATTTGCCATCCCGGAGCGGGTCTACCCCATCACGGTGGAGCACAGCGCGCAGGAGGGGCGGCTGTTCGTGCCCGGCATCGACACCTATCTGGTGCCGGCGCGGGAGATGGGCGAACGGCTGGCCGAGATGGTCCTGCGCCGGATGCAGGGCGTCTGTCAGGAAGAGCGATTGCTGATCCAAGGCGAATATCATCGGCGCGAGTCGATTTGAAACGGTACAACACAACCCGATACAGAAAGGAAACAGCACTATGAAGGCCATTATGGTAATGTTCGATTCCCTCAACCGGCACCTGCTGCAGAGCTACGGCTGCGATTGGACCCGCACGCCCAACTTCCTCCGGCTGGCCCAGCGGACGACCCAGTTCGAGAACGCCTATGTCGGCAGTATGCCCTGTATGCCGGCCCGCCGGGAACTGCACACCGGCCGACCGAACTTCCTGCACCGGAGCTGGGGCCCGCTGGAACCCTTTGACGACTCCATGCCCGAGCTGCTGAAGAAGGCCGGTATCTGCACCCATCTGGTCAGCGACCATCAGCACTACTGGGAGGACGGCGGTGCGACCTACCACACCCGGTACTCCTCGTGGGAGTGCATCCGCGGGCAGGAGGGTGACCCGTGGAAGGAGAACCTCTGCGCCGAGCCGGAACGCCGCACCGTGTTCAAGGGCGGCGAGTTTGTATGGCAGGTGCCGATGGCAGCCGCCATGCGGACCCACGATCAGGTCAACCGCAGTTACATGAACGAGGAAGCCAAGACCGCGCAGGCCCGCACCTTCGCCGAGGGCTTGGAGTTCCTCGACGTGAACCACCCGGCGGACAACTGGTTCCTCCAGATCGAGGAGTTCGACCCCCACGAGCCGTTCTTCTGCGACGAAAAGTACAAGAAGGATTTCGACGGCCCGCTCCACGGCGAGGACGCACTGGGCAGTGATTGGCCGCCCTATGCCTGGGTTCAGGAGGGCGAGGAAGTCTGTCAGACCGTCAAGAACAACTACGCCGCTCTGCTGGAAAAGTGCGATGCTTACCTCGGCAAGGTTCTGGACAAGATGGACGAGTACGACCTGTGGAAGGACACCCTGCTCATCGTCTGCACCGACCACGGCTTCCTGCTGGGCGAGCACGACTGGTGGGGCAAGACCGCGATGCCCTGCTACAACGAGATCGCCCACACGCCGCTCTACGTCTGGGATCCCCGCTTCCCGGCCTGCGCGGGCAAGCACAGCGACAGCTTTGTGCAGATGACCGATCTGGCTCCCACCCTGCTGGAGTTCTTCGGCCAGCCCATCCCGGCGGACATGACCGGCAAGCCCCTCCGCCCGGTGTTTGAGTCGGACGCCAAGCTCCATGATTATGTGGTGTTCGGTTTCCATGGGGCCGAGATCATCGTCACCGACGGCAAATACCTCTACATGAACGCGCCGGAGCACCCGGAAGACCCCTACTACGAGTACACCCTGATGCCGACTCACATGAGAGCGCGGTTCGGCGTCAACGAGCTGAGCGAGATGGAGCTGGCCGAGCCGTTCAGCTTTACCAAGGGCCTCAAGACCCTCAAGATCCGCTGCCTCGGCAGTCATGTCGGCGGCGGCAAGGAGCCGCTGGTCAGCCGTCTGTACGACATCGAGAAGGACCCCGGCCAGCTGCATGAGATCGAGGACGCCGAGGCCGTGAAAAAAATGAAGGCCCTGATCCGGGAATACATGATCGCCACCGACGCCCCGAAGGAACTTTACCACCGCTACGGCATTGAGCAGTAAAAACGATCGACGTTACCGATCAAAATGACAGGAAAAAAGGAGCAGTATCATGAAACAATATCTGGCACTTGATTTTGGCGGCACCTACACCAAATACGCCCTGATGGACGAGAACGGCACCTTCCTCGAGAAGGGAAAAGTCGATTCCCGGTGTGAGGATCTGGACAGTATGCTGGCCAGCGTCGCCCCCTTGAAAGAAAAGTATGCCGGGCGGTTCGAGGGCGTGGCCGTCTCGATGCCGGGCCGGATCGACACCGCCAACGGCATGGCCTACACCGGCGGAATGTTCAAGTTCATCTGGGAGACCCCGATGGGCGCAGAGCTGGAAAAGGTGTTCGGTGTGCCGGTCACCATCGCCAACGACGGCAAGTGTGCAGCCAGTGCCGAGGCGTGGAGCGGTGCGCTGGCCGATGTCAAGGACGGCTTGGTGATCGTTCTTGGCACCGGCACCGGCGGCGGCATCGTGCTGAACCATGAGGTCCGGATGGGCCACAGCTTCGGTGCGGGCGAACTCTCGGTATTTGGTGCCAGCCTCGACAAGCTGTCCGGCGGCATGACCATGGGGCAGATGGGCAAGGCAGACATCGTGCTGGCCAACTACCTCTCGGCGTCCGGTCTGCTGCGGCTCTACGGCCTTGAAAAAGGCAGCGACGGCCCCCTGCCCGGCGTGGACGGCATCAAGTTCTTTGAGGCTTACGATGCCGGCGAGCCGGAAGCAGTCAAGGCCCTGAGCGAGTTCGGCCGGTATGCAGCGGCAGCCCTCTATTCCATTCAGGCCGTGCTGGATGTGGAGAAGATCGCCATCGGCGGCGGCATCAGTGCCCGGCCTGAGGTCACCGAGACCATCCGCAAGGCTTTGACCCATCAATGGGAGATCATGGCCTTTACGCCGTTCCAGATGCCCGAGGTCGTCCAGTGCAAGTACGGCAACAGCGCGAACCTGATCGGTGCGCTGTCCTTCCACCTGAAAAGGATGCAGGGCTAAATGAGCGCGAAACGCAAGTCGTCCATCTCCATCAAGTATCGGATCTTACTGGTAATCTGGCTGGTGCAGATCCCGTTCCTCTGCCTGTTCCTCTACACCTCAGCCGTCACCCGGACGCAGGTGAACAACCAGCTGGCTCAGAGCCAGACCGGGCTGATGACGGTCTACGTCAACAGCCTGCAGGATCAGCTGACCCACGCATCTGAGTTTCTGTTCGTGGACTGCTGGGGCAGCAACGCCTTTGCAGGGGGCGGGGCAGACGAGACCCGGGACGAGGCCGTGGAGCGGCTGACGCCCATCCTTGAAAAGGGCGCAGAGCTGCTGGACAGCAACCCGGAGGTCACGGCGGTGGCCGTCCGGAATCGGCAGCTCACCGTGGATCAGCTCTTTCTCCACACCGATAAAAAGGAGAGCCGCAGCTACCGGGCGCGGATGCAGCGAATCGTGAACACCGTGATGAACGACGAGGACAACAGCGTGAATCTGGGCTGGAAGCTCTACCGGCAGGCAAACCGCTGCTATCTGGCGCGGTCGGTGCGGCGGCGGGATTCCAGCGCGGTGGTGCTGATCGACCTGTCGGAGCTGGCCGAAAGTGCCCGCACCCATTACGGCATTGTGGCTTCGGTGGCCCTGCGGAATGACGACGAGATCCTGACCGAGGCGTTCTGGTCGCAGGATTACGACGACAGCATGATCACTGAGCGCGCCAAGGACGGCAGCTATTACTTTATCAAAAACCGGAACCACACTTACCTCGTCACCGAGGCGCGGTTTGCCACGCTGCGGCTGGTCTGCGCGGCAGATTATCAGTACCGGTGGGATTGGATGTACCTCGAGGTCGTGTTCCTGATCGTGTCGGTACTGGGGTCGCTGGGGCTGGCGGTGCTCTATCTGCATCAGGCCTTCTTCAAGCCCTTGGACGATCTGGTCCGGGTCATGACCAGTGTCCGGAGCGGCCAGACCAAGACCCGCGCCCAGCGCAGCGGGAACCTCGAATTTGACCACATCAGCGACACCTTCAATGAGATGCTGGACACGCTGGATTCCCTCAAGGTGGAGGCCTACGAGAGCCAGCTGCGGGCCAAGCAGTCCCAGATGGATGCGCTGCGGCTCCAGATCCGGCGGCATTTCTTCCTGAATTGCCTCAAGAACATCTACGCACTGGCCAGCTCCGGTAAGACGGAGGAGGTCAAAAAGTCCGCGCTGCTTTTGTCCACAAACCTGCGGTACACCCTGAATTTCCGCAATAACGCCACCGACCTGAAAACCGAGGTGGAGATGTGCCGGGTCTACATGGAACTGCAGGGCGTCGGGCAGGATGTCGGCCCTGAACTGATCGTGAAGATCGACGAAGGGCTGGAGGACTTTCAGGTGCCGCCGGTCAGCCTGCTGACCGTGCTGGAAAACAGCTGCAAATACGGCACCCGGCAGGACCGCGGCCTGAAAGTGACCATCACGGCCCAGCGCAGGCAGCTGGACGAGCAATCCTATGTGTTCCTTGCAGTGCAGGACAACGGCGAGGGTTTTCCACAGGAATTGCTGCAAAAGTTGAATTCTGAGATCGAACAGGTGCGGGATGACGGCCATGTGGGTCTGGTAAACACCCTGCAGCGGATGCAGATGCTCTACGGCCCCGAATGCCAGATCCTGTTCAGCAACCGGGGCGGTGCGCGGGTCGAGTGCATCATCCCCGAGCCGCCCCAGACATCGGAGAAAAACGCAGAGGAAGGAGAGAACGCGGAAGGATGAAACTTCTGATCGTGGATGACCAGCAGGCGACCCTGCAGGGTCTCGCGGAGAACATCGACTGGGCGGACGAGGGATTCCAGACCGTGGAAACGGCCCGGAACGCCATGGAAGCCCGGCTGTCGTTCCGGCGGCAGGAGCCGGACGTCATGCTCTGCGACATCGAGATGCCGGTGGAGACCGGCATTGATCTGGTGCGCTGGGTGCGGGAACAGGGCTATGAGACCCGGGTCATCTTCCTGACCTGCCACACCGAGTTCCGCTATGCGCAGGAGGCCATCGCACTGCGGGCCAACGATTATGTGGTGCAGCCCGCGCCCTATCATGTCATCCGCCAGCGGGTGCACAAGCTGGTGGGGGATCTGCGGCAGGTGCATCAGGAACAGCAGTTGCAGGAGCTTGGCACCACCTACGAGCCGAAACAGCAGGAGATCGGCAGCAGCCTGTGGCGCAGCTACCTGCAGAAAGCCGTGGACAGCCGGAGCCTGAAAGACCTGCCCTGCCTGCCTGACCCGGACAAGGGCGGTGTGCTGATTTTGATGCAGGTGCTCCGCTGGTATACCAAAAAGCTGGCCTGCGGCATCCGGAACGAGTACACCCCCGAGGATATGAAAGCACTCGGGATGAATGATCCGAAATGGCGCAACGGGAACGCCGTCTGGCCCGACGGCCTGATGACCGCGGCGTTGCAGAACATGGCATCGGAGATCTTTGAGGAAAAAGCCTCCTGCGTCCTCGCCTCGGGGATGCTGCCGGATCTGTTCAGTGTGGTCATCCAGCTGAAAGACGGCCAGACCCTTTCCGAAGCCGACCTGCGGGGCAAGCTGGAATATCTGCTGTCGGCCTACACCCTGTATACGCCCTGCACGGTGGCGTTCTACGTCAGTGAGCCGGGGCCGATCCACCAGATGCAGGAGACGTGGGAGCGGCTGAAAGCTTTAAAAGACCGTACCCCGGCGGAGAGCGGCGTGTTCTTCGAGCGGGAGTTCCGGGACCCCGAGCCGGAGGCCTTGGCCGAGGACGCCGAAGCCGACGTGGTGCGGGTCATCAAGGATTACGTCCGCGACAACCTCTGGTCGGACATCCGCAAGGAGGACATCGTGGATCAGGTCCACCTGAACGGCGACTATGTGACCCGGCTGTTCAAAAAAGAGGTGGGGATGTCCATCAAAGCCTACGTCATCCAGCAGAAGCTGCTGGAAGCCCAGCGGCTGCTGCGGACGACGAACCTGTCCGTCAGCAGCGTAGCCGTCCAGCTGGGGTACAACAATTTCAGCCATTTTTCCGCCCAGTACAAGCGCGAGTTCGGCATCACGCCGGCGGAGGAACAGCGGAATGCAAGAGGGTAAGTGAAGAAATGAGCCGTTGTGCGCTCTGCGCATGGCGGCTCATTTTAGCAATACCCTCTCAGTCTCGCTGCCGCTCGACAGCTCTCCCAAAGGGAGAGCCAAGACTTGCCTCCCACTTTGGGGGAGGTGGCATTGCGAAGCAATGACGGAGAGGGCTTTTGCCTTTTGCAACCCTTTTGTAAGAAGTATGACCCAAATCCGACTTGTGTACATTGGAAAAGTCGGATTTGTGGTAAAATGGAGGAAAAAGTCGGAAACCGACACCCCAAAAGACAGAAAAGTGGCGGTGGGTACATCGTTTGTGTGGTATTCTAGCCTCAACGAAAAACGCTCGTTCCGGCAGGGGCGTAAAGACACCGGAGGAGGTTATAGAATGTCAGAAAAAGGAGAAGTTCTTGTTCAGGTAAAGGATCTGTGCAAAAACTTTGGTGTGACAGTGGCCCTGAACCATGTCAACATGGAGATCAAACGGGGCGAGATCCGCGGCCTGATCGGTGAGAACGGCTCGGGCAAGTCCACCGTCACCACCATCATTGCGGGCATCCAGCAGGCGACCAGCGGCGAGATCTTTTACAAAGGCAAGCCGTGGAAGCCCGAGACGTCGCTGGAAGCCATCCACGCGGGCATCGGCATCATCGTGCAGGAGATGGGCACCATCCCCAACATCACGGTAGCCGAAAACATCTTCTTGGGCGACTACGACCAGTTCAAGGTCGGCCCCATCATCAGCAAAAAGAAGATGATCGACGCGGCCAACAAAGCCCTGCGGGACATCGGCGTGACCGACATCGACGCAGGCAAGGTCACCCGCCTGTACAACATGGAGCAGCGCAAGCTGATCGAGATCGCCAAGACCATGGCCCACGATCCCGAGATGTTCGTGGTCGATGAGACCACCACCGCCCTTTCGGAGAGCGGCCGTGAGATCCTGTACAAGCTGATGCGCAAGGCCGCCGACGACAACAAGGCCGTCATCTTCATCAGCCATGACCTCGAAGAGATCATGGACAAGTGCGATACCCTGACCGTCCTGCGCGACGGCGACATCATCGGCTCGCTGGACAAAAACGAGTACGACCCCGACCTCATCAAGAAGATGATGATCGGCCGCGACGTCAAGGGCGACTACTACCGCTCCGATATGGACGGTTACAGCAGCGAGGTGGTGCTCAAGGCCGAAAACCTGACCACCATGCAGAACCTGATGTGCTTCGACATCGAGCTGCACAAGGGCGAGATCCTCGGCATCGGCGGTCTGTCCGAGTGCGGTATGCACACGCTGGGCCGCGCCCTCTACGGCCTGGAAGATGTGCTGACCGGCAAGGTCACCCTGACCAAGGACAACGTCGAAGTCAAGAGCCCCGAAGTGGCCTTCGCCCACGGCATGGGCTACGTCTCCAAGAACCGTGACCAAGAGTCGCTGGTGCTGAACGGCACCATCGGCGTCAACATCCAGTCCACCGGCTACAAAGCCAACCGCGGCTTCGGCATCTTCATCTCGGATAAGAAAGAGAAAGAGTACGCGCAGCTGCAGGTCGATGAGCTGGCCATCAAGTGCAACAGCATCTTCCAGCCCGTCAGTGCCATGTCCGGCGGCAACAAGCAGAAAGTCGTCTTTGGCAAATGGCTGGCCGCCGATGCGGACATCCTCATCCTCGACTGCCCCACCCGCGGCGTGGACATCGGCGTGAAAGCCTCGATGTACAAGCTGATCAACGACATGAAAAAACGGGGCAAGTCCATCGTGCTGATCTCGGAGGAGCTTCCCGAGCTGTGCGGTATGTCCGACCGTCTGATCATTATGAAGGACGGCGAGATCACCGGTGAGTTCTGGCGCACCGACGGCTTCGACAGCACCGAGCTGATCGACTGCATGATTTGAGAAAGGAGGATGCGAGTTATGGCTACTTCATCCGCAGCAGTAAAGAAAGAACACCATGCCGACCTGACCGTGATGGACCGGATCGACATCATCAAGAACAACCGCTTCTTCCCACTGGTTTTCCCGCTGGCAATGCTGGCGATCATCTTTATCTTCTTCACCGTCGCAACGGGCGGTGAGTTCCTGAAGAAGAGCGTCCTGAAAGGCATCATCAACCAGAGCTTCATCACCGGCACGATGGCCACCGCCGTCGCCTTCATATACACCACCGGCAACATCGACTTCTCGGTCGGCAACGCGATGGGCTTGGCCTGCTGCCTCGGCGCAATGACCTACAGCGTCACCAACAGCATGGCCGTCGTCGTGGTGGTCACCATGGTGATGGGCGTCGTCCTGATGCTTTTCAACTGCACGTTGTGCGTCACCTTCAACGTCAAGCCCGCCATGGTCGCCATCGTCGCCATGTCCATTTACAGTGCGATCTGCACGGTTCTGGTCGGCGCAGAGCCCATCGGTGTGGATTACAACATCAGCAAGGAGCTGGAAGGCCCCTTCCGCTACATCAGCTTCATCGCTTACTTCGGCATCTGCCTGCTGCTCTACCACAAAACGGCCATCGGCCGCAAGCTCCGCTTCATCGGCGGCAATGAGAAGTGCGCCATCCAGACCGGCATCAACGCCAAAAAGACCCAGTACATCTCGTTCCTGTTCGCCGGCGTTGGCGTGGGTCTGGCCGGTGTGTACCAGACCATCCGCACCGCAAACGTGGCCGCTACCGTGGGTACCGGCATGGGCACCGACGTCATGCTGGCAACGGTTCTGGGCGGTATGTCTATCTTCGGCGGCACCAAGTCCAACTGCTATGCCGGCCTGCTGGGTGCCATCACCGTCACTATGCTGAACAAGGGCCTGCTGATGCTGGGTATCCCGTCCACCAGCATCCAACTCTTCCGCGGCATCGTCTTCCTGCTGCTGGTCTACCTGAACAGCGAGCGTCAGAAGACTCTCCCCAGCCGCCAGCAGTTCTAAGATTTTCCATTCGCCTGTCTCTGCCGCTTGTACCGCGTGCAGAAAAAACAAAACACAACACGATACGAAGGAGAACACCATCATGCGTAAAATTTCAAGAAGAAACTTCCTCGCCGCTACTTCTGTTCTGGGCCTGTCCGCATTCATGACCGCCTGCGGCGGCTCCTCCAACAGAACTTCTTCCGCTGGCTCCACTGCTGCTTCTACGGCAAGCTCCGCCGCCGGTGCAGCCGATCCGGCCAGCCACGAGAAGTTCAAGATCGGCGTCGTCGAAGTCCAGCTGAACGACGAGTCCACCAACCGCGCCGAGTGGTTCCGCAACTATGTGGCTCCCCACTACAATTGTGAGTTCATGTTCTCTGAGGCTTGCTCTGACCTGAACGCTACCATGACCTTCATCGAGAACGCTGCCGACGCAGGCTGCAACGGCATCATCAACTACTACGCCGTCGGTGCCAACACCCAGCAGCTGGTCGAGCTATGCGCCGAGTATGACATGGTCTACTGCGAGAACGGCGGCCGCAACAGCGCGAACGACAACGTTTACAATGCCGACTACGAGAACTTCGGCGGTGCATTCATGGCCGACCAGCCGGCAACCGGTAAGCTGTTCAAGGATTATCTGGAAGAGACGCTGGACACCAGCCAGCCCCACGGCTTCATCATTGGTACCGGTATGGCCTATCAGGGCAACGCCCAGCAGACCGAGATCTCTTCCAACATGATGGCTGCTCTGGAAGAGCTGTACGGCATGAAGTTCGATCAGGATACCAGCGTCTACTACGCTGACTCCGCTCCCGTCGATGCGCCCAACAGTGCTGGTCTGGATGTCTACTGCTACCCCGGCGGACCTACCACCAGCGGTTGGTTGGAAGGCCTGAACGCTGCCCTGCAGACCGGCAAGTATGATTACATCCTGATGGCTCCCAATGTTATCGGCAACATCATGACCATGGTCAATGAGCTGGAGAGCGCGATGAACAAAGACTTCACCGTCATCGGCTTCGGTACCTTCGGCGAGGCTCTGACCTCCGCCATGAATGCCACCGATATCTTCGGCAATCAGGCGTTGTCCATGTCCACCGTCAAGTTTACCTCCATCGTCAGCGCGATGGGCTTCTCCAAGATCTACAACCTGCTGACCGGTCATTCTGAGGCCGTCCGCGACAGCGATGGCCATCCCAGCGTCAATCTGTTCAAGATGAATGCCGTCACCAGCCCCGAGCAGCTGGAAGCCATGTCCGGCTGGGATAAAGAGGGCGCATGGGTCGCCGACTACGACTTCATCGACAGCCTGCTGGCCGAGCAGACCCCGGGTCTGGACAATGAGCAGCTGCAGGAAAACATCTACGCTATGGATTACGACGCGATCAAGGCACGTCTGGGCTGATACAGTCCCGAGGGTGCGGCCACAGCAGGAAGGAAGGAATTGAGCTATGAAATCGAATCGAACAAAGGATCTGCTGATCCGGATCGCAAAAGCGGTAGCCGTGCCGCTGATCGCATGGGCGATCATGCAGGTGATTGATATGGCCTTTGCCGGCATGGGCGTCATCAACAACGCCGCCGACGTCAAGACCCTGTTCCGCAATCTGATCTCGTCGCTGGCCTTTGCACTGGCCATCGGTGCCAACCTGAACTGCGGCCGCATGGACCTTTCGCTGGGCGCACAGATGTACGCGGGCGTCATCTTTGGCGGCAACATCGCTTTGATGTTCAACCTCGGCGGCATCGGCGTGCTGCTCCTCTCGATGGTCGTGGGCGGCATCTGCGGCTTGGTCATCGGTTTCGTCTTCATCAAGCTCCGCATCCTCCCCATGGTGCTGGGCCTCGGCATGACGCTGGTGTTTGAGTGTGTCTGCTTTGCCATCAACAACCAGCAGGGCGTCATCCTCTTTGGTAAACCGGGCGTCGAGATCCTGTCCAATATCACCTTCGTCATCATCGTCTCGGCGGCCATCGTGCTGGGAGCCTATTATATGTTCCAGCTGTCCAGCTTCGGCTTCAAGTACCGCGCCATTCAGGGCAGCCAGAAGCTCGCCGCCGATGCCGGCATCAACATCTACTCCAACTGTGTGCTCTGCTACGTCATCGCCGGTGTGCTGGTAGCCTGCGCAGGTGTGTTCACCACCATCTATCAGGGCAACCTGACCCCCGTCCTTGGCATGAGCTCCAACGGCAAAGTCTTTACCAATATGTTCCCGATGGTCCTCGGTACTTGGATCGGCCTGCTCTGCCACAACCGTGAGCTGGGCATCCTGATGGGCTCCGTCACCGTGAACATCATCATCCTCGGCCTGACCAAGCTGGGCCTGTCCTCCAGTGTCCAGAACGTCGTGGTCTACGCGCTGTTCCTGATCTTCGTGATCTACAACACCAACTCCAGCAAGATCGCCTACCACAAGGCACGCAAGGCGCGTCTGGCCGTGGCCGAAAAGAAGCTGGCCGAAAAGATGGCCGCAGCTTCCTGATTTACTAAGCGATTATCGTTCTCCGATTCATCCGTCCATTCTTATTGCAAATGACGAAAGCCCTTTCCAATCCTTACGGGGAGGAGAGGGCTTTTGTCATGAAGGAGGTTTTTGCATGAAAGCAGTTATGGTGATGTACGATTCCCTGCGGCTGGACTATCTGCCCTGCTACGGCGGCAAGCAGCTCCATCTGCCCAACTTCGAGCGTCTGGCCGCGCACACGGCCATCTTCGACAACAGCTATGTGTGCAGTATGCCCTGTATGCCGGCCCGCCGCGAGCTGCACACCGGCCGCGCCAACTTCCTGCACCGCAGCTGGGGCCCCATTGAGCCGTTCGACGATTCTATGCCCGAACTGTTGAAGAACAATGGTGTCTACACCCGGATCGTGACCGACCACAACCACTATGTGGAGGACGGCGGCGCGACCTACTGCACCCGGTACAGCACATGGGAGTGCAACCGCGGGCAGGAGGGCGACCCGTGGCAGGCCAGTGCCGCACCTTATCCCGAGAGCACCCACTGCCACCCGCTGCCGGAGAACGCCCCTGAGGGCTTCAAGAAGATGTTCAACAAGATGCACGGGCAGGATATGATCAACCGTGCTTCCCGCACCTCCGACGACGACTTCCCGCAGGCCAAGACCTTCGCACAGGGCGTGGACTTTTTGCAGAAGAATTATCAGGAGGACAACTGGTTCATCCAGATCGAGACCTTCGACCCCCACGAGCCGTTTGACGCACCGGGCAAGTACATCAGTCAGGTGTTCGACCCCGACCGCCTGAACGAGCTGGATTGGCCTCCCTATGCCCCCGTCACCGAGAACGAGGACGACATCTACAACTTCAAGACCCACTATCTGGCACTGCTGGCCTTCTGCGACGAGAGCCTCGGCAAGGTGCTGGACGAGTTCGACGCCCACGACCTGTGGAAGGACACCATGCTCATCGTCAACACCGACCACGGCTATATGCTCAGCGAGCACGGCTGGTGGTCCAAAGGTTCGATGCCGGATTATCAGGAGACGATGCACACGCCCCTCTTCATCTGGGATCCCCGCAGCGGCGTGCAGAACACCCACCGCAAGGCCCTTGTTCAGACCATCGACCTCGCACCCACCCTGCTGGACTTCTTCGGCGTGCCCGTCCCCAAGGACATGACCGGCAAGCCCCTGCGGGAGGCCGTAGCAAACGACACCCCGGTGCGGGAATATGCTCTCTTCGGCTACCACGGCGGCACGCTGGACGTCACCGACGGCCGGTACAAACTGCTGGTGATGCCGAAGCCGGAAGTGGAATGCTTCTATGAGTACACCCTGATGCCGACCCATATGCGGGCACGGTTCAGCCCTGCCGAGCTGCAGCAGGCGGAGTTCGTGGATGGCTTCTCCTTCACCAAGGGCTGCAAGGTGCTCAAGATCCCCTGCGCCGTGAAGAACATTGCCGGAATGAAGCGGGGCGATGAACTGCTGTTCGACCTGCAGAATGATCCCCACGAGAACACCCCACTCCACGACGAGGCTGTGACCGCCCGGCTCAAAGCGGCCATCCGGCAGCTGCTCGACGAAAATGATGCCCCCGCAGAGGTTTACACCAGCTACGATTTGTGATTTAATTTAAGCAATAAAGAAATTACGAAAAGGGGAGAACCACATGAGCAAACGACCGCACATTATCATCTTCAACCCCGACGAAATGCGGGTGGACACCATGGGCCACATGGGAAACCCGGCGGCAAGAACGCCCAATCTGGACCGGTTCGCGCAGGAGGACGCCGTGTCCTTCCGGCACGCGGCCTGTCAGAACCCGGTCTGCGTCCCCAGCCGGTGCAGCTTCTTCACCGGACTGTATCCCCATGTGCAGGGCCACCGCACCATGGCATACCTGCTCCGCCCGGGCGAGAGCACCTTCCTGTCGGAACTCAAGCAGGACGGCTACTATGTCTGGATGAACGACCGCAACGATCTGTTTGCCGCCCAGTATCCGGGCTGGTTTGAGCAGAACGCCACTGAGGTCTATTACGGCGGCCAGTGCAAAAAGGCCCCCGGCCCCGAGAACCCGGACATCCGCGGCCCCATGGACGGCAAGAACTTCTATTCTCACTTCGAGGGCCGTCTGGCGCAGGATGAGAACGGCCGGAATTACAGCCGGGACGACGAGGCCGTGGACGCCCTGATCGACCGGATGACCCACCCGGTGGACGACCGGCCCATCTGCGCCTTTGTGGGCCTGATGTTCCCCCACACGCCCTACGCGGTGGAGGAGCCGTATTATTCGGCCATCGACCGCAGCAAGATCCCGCCCCGGGTCAGGCCCGAGGAGTGCGACGGCAAGCCCAAGATGGAGCAGCGGCTCCGCGACCTGCAGCATATGCAGGACTACACCGAGGAAGAGTGGACCGAGCTGCGGGCCGTGTATCTGGCGATGTGCATGAAGGTGGACGCCCAGTTCGGCCGCCTCTGCGACGCGCTGAAGAAAGCCGGCATCTACGACGACACCGCCATCTTCTTCCTCAGCGACCACGGCGATTTCGACGGCGACTACGGCATCCCCGAAAAGGCCCAGAACTGCTTTGAAGAATGCCTTGTCAGCGTGCCCTTCCTCGTCAAGCCGCCCAAGGGGATGGACCTCGATCCGGGCGTGTCGGATTCGCTGGTGGAGCTGGTGGACCTGTACGGCACGGTGATGGATTTTGCGGGCGTGACGCCTGACCACACCCAGTTCGGCAAGAGCCTGCGGCCCATCCTCGCCGACCGGAGCGTCAAGCTGCGGGAGTACACCTTCTGCGAGGGCGGACGGATGCCCGGCGAGATCCACTGCGACGAGAGCCACATCAACGGCCCCAACGGTTCGCCGCCCAGCTTCGTCTACTGGCCCCGCCAGACCGCCATGCGGGAAGACGACACCCACGAGAAGGGCACCATGATCTTCGACGGCCGGTATAAGTACATCAGCCGGGTGGACGAGAACCACGATGAGTTCTACGACCTCGAAAAAGACCCCGGCGAGCGGCACAACGCCATCCGCGACCCGGAATACGCCGCCCGGATCGCCAAGATGCAGCGGGCACAGCTGCATTGGTATCAGGATACCTGTGACATCGTGCCGCTGGATTACGACGCCCGTTTCAACGATAAGATGCTCTTCAACATGATGAAGAGCCACGCCAAGAATGCGGACGAGGAAGCCTTCCTCAAGCAGACCATCGCGGGCGGCGTCTGGAAGGTGCCGCTGCTCCTGCAGGCATTGCTCCAGTACCGCAAACAGCAGGAAGAAAAGGGAAACTGAGATGGCACTGGTACACCTGAATTTTCAGAGCAAATACCTGATGGGAAACACCGATGTGAACATTCTCCTGCCCGACCTGCCCCGCACCGAAGAGCCGGGTGCATTCTACGCCAGCGGGAAGAAATACCCGGTGCTCTGGCTGCTCCACGGCACCTTCGGCGATTACACCGACTGGCTGCGGAAGAGCAATGTGGAGCTCTACGCCTGCGAGAAGGATCTGATCGTGGTGATGCCCTCGGCCCAGAACACCGATTACGCCAACTGGGACAGCTTCGGCGTGGGCTATAAGATGTGGGACTACCTCACCGAAGAGCTGATGCCGCTGGTCTACGGCTGGTTCCCCGCCAGCAAAGAGCGGAAGGACAATTTCATCGCGGGCCTGTCCATGGGCGGACGGGGCGCGATCATGTACGCATTCGCCTACCCGGAGAAGTTCGCGGCGATGTACAGTATGTCCTGCGTGCCGCAGGATATGCGGCATCTCGAGGATGGCGGCGTCTGGGGCGACCGGAACAAGAACCGGCTGGACAACGCCGGCGGCTTGGACGGCTGGCTGGCGTCCTACCAGAACACATGGGATAAGACCCCGGAACTGGCCAAGAATCCCGATCTGCCAAAGCTCTATTTCGCCTGCGGCACCAAGGATGTGCTGATGTATGAGAACTTTGTCCGGTACCGCGCATGGGCGAAGGAATGCGGCCTGCCCGCCGAGTTCATCGAGGTGGAGGGCTACGACCACGAGTGGCGGTTCTGGGAAAAGTGCGTGCAGGACGCCATCGAAAAGTTCCTGCCCGGCGATGAGAAGCGCGGCAACGCGTTCTGATCCGGTGCAACGATAAGAAGGAAAGTGGAGAGGGAGAAAGCTATGGCAACGGTATTCATTGTATTGCGGCAGATCGTCATCATGTTCGTCTATATGGCGATCGGCGGGCTGCTGTTCAAAAAGGGCCTCATCACCAAAGAAGGCAGCAAGTCGCTGGCGAATCTGCTGCTCTACGTCGTATTGCCCTGCGTGGTGGTCAAATCGTTCTGCGTCGCCCGCACGCCGGAGCGGACGAGCGGCTTGCTGGTCAGCTTTCTGGCGGCTCTCGGCATCCTGCTGCTGGCAATGGGGGTCTCCCATCTGCTGTTCAAAAAGAACCCCATCGACGATTTCGGCGCGGCGTTCTCGAACGCAGGCTTTATGGGCTTCCCGCTGGTGGCGGCGGTTCAGGGCAGCGAGGCCATCTTCTACGCAGCGGGCTTTGTGGCCCTGCTGAACGCGCTGCAGTGGACCTACGGCCAGTCGCTCATCTCGGGCGACCCCAGCTACCGCTCCCCGAAAGCCATCCTGAAAAACCCACTGGTGCTCTCACTGCTGCTGGGAATGCTGATCTTCTGTTTGGAGATCCCGGTGCCCGCCATCGCGTCCGACCTTCTGGCGGCACTGTCGGCCCTGAACGCACCCCTTGCCATGGTGATCCTTGGCGTCTATCTGGCCCAGACCGATGCCAAGACCCTCTTCAACGATCCGCACCTCTACGTTGTGGCGGCGGCGCGTCTGGTGCTGATCCCGCTGCTGACCGCGCTGGTGCTCAAGCTGCTCCCGGCACAGTACGCCTCCATCGCCACGACGCTGGTCATTGTGGCGGCAGCTCCCATCGGCAGCAATGTGGCCGTCTACGCCCAGAAGCTCGGCAAAGACTACGCCTACGCCGTCCGCGGCGTCTGCCTGAGCACGCTGCTGTCGGCGGTCACGATGCCGCTGCTGATGCTGCTGGTTGGTTGAAATTAAAATAAAAAGCGAAGGCTCTTTGCGATGTGCAAGGAGCCTTCACTTTTGCTGCGGGAATGGCCCTCTCAGTCTCGCTGACGCTCGCCAGCTCCCCCGGAGTGGGAGCCGAGTCTTGGCTCTCCCTTCGGGAGAGCTGGCAAAGCCGTAAGGCTTTGACTGAGAGGGTAAAAATCAAAAACAAAAAAGCATCTTGAAAACTTCAAGATGCTTGGTGGTTGCGGGGGCCGGATTTGAACCAACGACCTTCGGGTTATGAGCCCGACGAGCTACCAGACTGCTCCACCCCGCGATATTTACTTGTCTGCGTCAGCCGCTCGCTGACTGCTCAAATATAATACCACACTGCGAGGTGGATGTCAAGGCTTTTTTGAAAATTATTTGCGGCTGGTCTTGCGGCGACGCCAGAGCAGGATGCCAACGGCCAGAACTGCCAGCACGAGCAGCAGCGGCCAGATGAGAAGAACCCAGACCACCAGCTGCTGGAGACCGGCGACAAAATTCGACCATCCGTTCCGGAACGAAGCCGCCAGCCGCTCGCCGAAGCTCTCTTCCACGGGGGTGTACTCCTTGACCTCTTCCAGCGAGACGTAGACGGTGCAGCACTCTACCTGCTGGGCGTACCAGTCCAGCTGGCTCTGGTAGCTTTCCAGCTGATACTGCACGTCGCTCAGGGTCTCCGCGCTGGCCTGCAGTTCCTGCAGGCGGGTGCGCTGGGCGGTCAGGTTGGAGATGCGGGCTTCCAGATCAATGTACTGGCTGGTCACATCGTCGGCCTGCTCGCTCTTGCTCACAAGGTTGCCGGCCTGCGCTGCGGCGGTCAGAAAGCTCTGGTAGTTGTCCTGCGGGACCCGCAGCGTCAGCGAAAGGCTCCGGCTGGAACCGTTGTAAGTGGACTCGCTGCTGGATTCCATATAGCCGTCGGCGTCCGACAGCGCGGCGTCCAATGCAGCCACAGCCGAATCGTAATCCTTGCTCTCAAGGGAGAGGTTGGCGGTGTAGATGATCTTGGCGGAGTCGGTCTGGGCGGCATCGCGGCTTTCTGCTTCGCCGCTGGTCAGCAGGGCAGAGCTGGTGGAATTCTCCGCGCCGTCCATGCTGTATGCCGCTGTTTCCGGGCTGCTGGCCATGGCGTACAGGGCTGTGTCCGACGAGCCGCCGGCGACTGCAGCGCGGGAGGTGTTGGCGGCGGTCAGGGATGCAGTGGAACCGGTCCCGAGGTGCAGCACGCTGAATGCCCCGCCGCCTACCACGACGCAGAGGGCGAGGCAGGCCGCCAGCCCGAAGAACCGTTTCGCCGGGAAGCGGATGGGCTTCTTGCGGGCGGGCTTTTCCGCTGCCGGGGCGGGAAACTCCAGCGGCGGGGTCGGCTGAGAGGAAGCTTGATTCTGCATGGCCATGAGCTTGGCTTTCAGGTCATCGGGGGCGTGGAGGTCGTCCACCTCCATCTTGTACTCATACCATCTCATCTTCGATCTCCTCCTTCAGCATCGTATGTAGCTGTGCGCGGGCGCGGCGAAGCCAGCTGAGCACCGTGTTGGTGGGTGCACCCAGCATCCGTCCGACTTCCGCCGCCGTGTAGCCTTCGTAATAGTGGAGGTACACGGCATTGCGGTAGTTTTCGGGCAGTGCACGCACCGCATCCAGCACACTGCCGTCCGTAAATTGATCGGGCGCGGGCAGGTTCTCGTCCAGCTCGGTGTCTTTCTGGCGGGCAGACCGGGTCAGGTCCCGGCAGCGATTGATTGCAACCCGCAGCAGCCATGCCTTGAGGTGCTCCTCACTCTCAAAGCGGCCGTTGTACGACAAAAGCTTCTCGAACACGTCCTGCACAACGTCCTCGGCGTCAGCGGTGCAGCTGCAGTTGTGGACGGCGGCCCGGTAGACCGCGTCGCTGTACTTCTGCACGGCCAGCGCAAAAACAGTTTCTTTTGGTAGCTGTCCCATACGTTTAACGCTCCTTTGATCCCGGGCAAGCTGCGCTTTGGCAGATGGAACATTCACCTAGTATACGGCTGAGCGGTTCCCATTATTGCATTCCGGAGAATCAATTGATAAATTTTTCCAAGTTTTTTGTGTTTTTCGAAAAATGTGCGGTTCCGGACACGGTTATTTCCGGTATACCCGCTGGAAGAGCGCGACCCTCCCGGCGAGATACGTCTCGACCTTCGGGTGGCGCAGCCAGTGTTTGCCGCTGGCCGTCTCCGCAAGGCGGCGGCCCAGTGCGGCGGGGTTGGCGTCGATGGCCTCCACGTCCCGCATGGTCAAGGTCAGGGTCAGGGCCGACGGGGTGTCGGGCACGGGCGGCAGCGGCTCCTCCCACAAGAAGGGCGGCAGCAGCTGCACCGCACAGACCGAACGGCTGCACTCCTCGGTCAGCAGCAGGGCGGCGGGTGCGCCGTCCGGTGCCACATGGAGGGAGCTGTACAGCAATTGCAGCCGTCCGGGGGCCAGCAGCCGGGTCATCCCGTCCTGCTCTGTCTCCGACAGGGTGAGGTAGTCCGCCGCTTCGTCCGGGTAGATCCGCCGGGCCGGAGCCTGAAACCCCGCATAGAGGGCAGGCAGGGCAAACACCCCGGTGTGATCGAGGGTGCGCTGCAGCAGCAGATAAAATTCGGTCAGCGGGTGCGCGGGGTCCGGCTGCGGCATCCCGAAGTCCGGACGGGAAAGGTGTCCTCCGCCCATCAACAAGCCCTCCTTTCGGCATTGTCCCCCTATTATAAAAGTTTCGGCGATGGTTTGCAAGGTTTTTGATTGTAAACCTTTCCGCAAATTCAATGTTGACCATCGGCGGCACCCGGCGGTATACTGACACCCGTGAGAAACAAATCCTGAAAAACATCGTGTGAGAGGTATCCTATGCAAGACAAGAAAATCACGACCTATCAGATGGCAGTCACTGCTCTGATGGCGGCTGTCATGTGTGTTCTCGGCCCCCTGTCGGTGCCCATCGGTGCCGTGCCCATCTCCCTGACGAACTTTGTCATCTGCCTGACGGTCTGGCTGCTGGGCCCCAAGTTCGGAACCCTGAGTGTGGCCATTTATCTGGCACTGGGCGCAGTCGGTATTCCTGTTTTTTCCGGCTACGGCGCAGGTCTGGCAAAGCTGGCCGGGCCCACCGGCGGCTACCTGATTGGCTTTTTGCCGATGGCCCTGATCGGCGGTCTCTTTATTGAAAAGAGCAAGGGCAACCCGATCGTCTCCGGCCTCGGCCTTGTGCTGGGCATTGCCGTCAGCTATGCGTTTGGCACGGCATGGTTCGTGTTCCAGATGCAGTGTGAGCTGAGCTACGCGATGGCCGTCTGCGTCTATCCCTTCATCGCCTTCGACCTCACCAAGGTCGTGATCTCCTGCGTTGTCGGCGTACTGCTCCGCAAGCGTCTGACGCAGGCCGGCGTCCTCAAAATTGCTTGACCAACTTTTCGATAAGCTGTCGAGAAATGCGCAAACCACCCCGCATTCCGGAAGGATCGGGGTGGTTTTTGTGTCTCTGGTGGAACCTTGCCGGAAGATGTGATATACTGAATTTGATTTACGGAGGAAGAGCGTATGGAAACCGTTTACCTTGCAGGCGGCTGCCTTTGGGGAGTGCAGCACTTTTTCGATGTGGTGCCCGGGGTGCTGAGCACCGAGGCCGGCCGCGCCAACGGAACGACAAACACACTGGACGGCCCTTATGATGGCTACGCCGAGTGTGTGAAGGTCGTCTTTGACGAGAAGAAAACCAGCATTTCGGAGCTGATGGCGCACCTGTTTGAGATCATCGACCCGTATAGTGTCAACAAGCAGGGCGTCGATGTGGGAAAGAAGTACCGCACGGGCCTGTACAGCACCTCCGAAAAGCATCTGGAAGAGGCGCGGGCATTCATTGACCGCCGGGCCGACCGGGAGAAGATCGTGGTCGAAGTCCTGCCGCTGACCAACTACGTCCGCAGTGCCGAGGAGCACCAGCACCATCTGGCTCGCTTCCCGGAGGACTGCAGCTATTGCTCGATCCCGGATGAGGTGATGAACCGGTACAGAGTACAGGAGAACACAAAATGAGCTTTTCAGCAGATTCAAGAGCGCAAAGAACCGTCTCTCCCGGTGAGAAACGGTTCTTTTTGTTGTGAGAAAAATTGTGGATTGTGGTTTTGATGCGGCTGTGTTACACTGAAAGAAAATTGTGAAAAAAGTGTTTAGGAGTGAACGCAAATGGAAGCACAGCACAGCAGCCGGAGCTCGTTTTCCGGCAAACTCGGCTTTGTCCTGTCGGCCGCCGGTGCCTCGGTGGGCCTTGGCAACATCTGGCGGTTCCCGTATCTGGCGGCCAAGTACGGCGGCGGAATTTTTCTGCTGATCTACATTCTGCTGGCGGTCACCTTCGGCTATACCATGATTATGGCGGAGACGGCACTGGGCCGGATGACTCGGAAAAGCCCGGTGGGTGCTTTCAATGCCTTCGGCAAGGGCCGCTGGCGGGCGTTCGGCGGCTGGATCAATGCAGTGATCCCCATCCTGATCGTGCCGTACTATTCGGTCATCGGCGGGTGGGTCATCAAGTATCTGGTCGAGTACCTCACCGGCCATGGGTCGGAACTGGCGCAGGACGGGTATTTTTCCTCTTTCATCTCCAACGGCTTCTCGGCGGAGATCTGCTTTGTCCTCTTTACCCTGTTTACGCTGGGGATCATTTTTGCTGGTGTCCGGAACGGCGTCGAGCGTGTCTCCCGGATGATGATGCCGGTGCTGGTGGTGTTGTCGGTGATCATAGCGGTCTACTCCGTCACCCGGCCCGGTGCACTGGAAGGCGTGAAGTATTTTTTGGTGCCGAACCCGGCCAACTTCTCGTGGATGACGGTGGTGGCGGCTATGGGCCAGATGTTCTACTCCCTGTCCATTGCCATGGGCATTCTGGTGACCTTTGGATCCTACATGAAAAAGGATGTGTCCATTGAGGATTCGACCAAGAACGTCGAGATCTTTGATACCCTGATCGCGGTCATGGCCGGCCTGATGATCATCCCGGCGGTGTTCTCCTTCTCAGGCGGCGACCCGGACACCCTGCAGGCCGGCCCTGCCCTGATGTTCATCACTATCCCGAAGGTGTTCGACAGCATGGAGCTTGGTTCTGTGGTAGGTGTGCTCTTCTTTGTGCTGGTGCTGTTTGCAGCAGTGACCAGCTCCATCGCCTTGACCGAAAGTGCAGTCTCGACCTTTGAGGACGAGCTGGGCTGGAGCCGCAGAAAGGCTGCGGCGATGATCGGCGTTATCATGATCGTGCTGGGCAGCCTGTCGGCTCTGGGCTATGGCCCGCTGTCGGGCGTGACCGTCATCGGGATGCAGTTTCT
The DNA here is from genome assembly GCA_963660925.1 of Eubacterium sp. CAG:38. Classification (GTDB taxonomy): domain Bacteria; phylum Bacillota; class Clostridia; order Oscillospirales; family Ruminococcaceae; genus Faecalibacterium. The sequence goes on from CAVKZS010000075.1 coordinate 25,813, forward strand.
CGATTTCTTCGACTTCCTGACCAACTCGGTCATGATGCCGATCGCGGCCATTGCGACCTGCCTGTTGGTGGCCAGCGTGGTCGGTGTGGAGAAGATCGGCGAAGAGGTGACCCGCGACGGCCAGCCCTTCCGCCGGAAAAAGATCTTCAACTTCATGATTCGCACCCTCTGCCCGGTGTTCGCGGCCATTATTCTGGCCAGCTCGGTGGCCAATGCCTTCGGCTGGATCTCAATGTAAGCATTCTCGTATATGCAAAAATGGGTTGCTGCAAGTGCGCAGCAACCCATTTTTCATGCTCTTTTTTCTCAGCCTTCGTAGCCAAGCGTAGCGGCCATGACTGCCTTGATGGTGTGCATCCGGTTCTCGGCCTCGTCAAAGACGATGCTCTGCTTGCCCTCAAACACCTCGTCGGTGACTTCCATGGCGTCGCGGTGGAACCGCTCACCCATCTCCTTGCCGACGGTGGTCTTGTGATCGTGGTAGGCGGGCAGGCAGTGCATAAAGACCGCCTGCGGGCCGGCGATGTCCATCAAAGTCTGGTTGATCTGGTAGGGGGCGAGGTCATTGATCCGCTCTTCCCAGACTTCCACCGGCTCACCCATGGACACCCAGACGTCGGTATACAGAACATCGGCACCCTTGGCGGCAACAGCGGGGTCTTCCTCAAAGCGGAGGGTGGCACCGGTCTCGGCGGCGATGGCCTGACACTGGGCGACCAGTTCCGGATCGGGCTGGTACTTCTTGGGGGCACAGGCGGTGAAGTTCAGGCCCATCTTGGCGCAGCCGACCATCAGGCTGTTGCCCATGTTGTAGCGGGCGTCGCCGAAGTAGACGAAGTTGATGCCCTTCAGATGGCCGAAGTGCTCCCGGATGGTCAGGAAGTCGGCGAGGATCTGGGTGGGATGGAATTCGTTGGTCAGGCCGTTCCAGACCGGAACACCGGCGTAGTGGGCGAGATCCTCCACAATCTGCTGGCCGTAGCCGCGGTACTCGATGCCGTCGAACATCCGGCCGAGGACCCGGGCGGTGTCGGCGATGGACTCCTTCTTGCCGATCTGACTGCCCGACGGGTCGAGGTAGGTGACCTCCATGCCGAGGTCGTGGGCGGCGACCTCGAAGCTGCAGCGGGTGCGGGTGGAGGTCTTTTCAAAGATCAGGGCGATGTTCTTGCCCTGCAGGGTGTTGTGGCGGATGCCGGCCTTCTTCTTGGCCTTGAGGTCGGCGGCGAGGTCGAGCAGTTCCTCGATCTCGGCAGGGGTGTAGTCCAGAAGCTTCAGAAAGCTGCGATTTTTCAGACTCATTGTATATTTACCTCTTTATTCAAAATAAACTGCATATTTATACGAAATGATGAATCTATTATATAGCAGAAAAGAGTGTTGGTCAAGCCCTCTCCGTCATCGCGTTGCGATGCCACCTTGTCCACCCTTTGTCGCTGCGCGACATCTCCCTCCGGCCGGAGGGA
>CAVKZS010000076.1:0-4648 GCA_963660925.1 Eubacterium sp. CAG:38
ATGCCACCTTGTCCACCCTTTGTCGCTGCGCGACATCTCCCTCCGGCCGGAGGGAGTCTTTCAAAGGGCGAGGCAAGAACGTGGAAGGGGCGGCGGGATATTCCCCTCACAAGTGAGTCGGGGCATTCCATCCCCCGCCCTACTGCCTGCGGCAGCAGGGTCCCACCCACCGGACACTTGTTCGGGAAACATCCCGCCGCCACGGCAGCAGCTTACAAATCCAACTCAGCGTGCCGCCCGCTGGCCTGATAGGGCGTCAGGCGGACGCCGGCCTTTTTGAACATGAACCGTGCGGCTACGCTGGAATCGGTGTCGTGGTACTTGTCGCTGTAATACACTACCTCCGAAATGCCGGACTGGATGATGGCTTTGGTGCACTCGTTGCAGGGGAAGAGGGTCACATAGACCCGCGCACCCTTGAGGTTGTTGTGCGCACTGTTGAGGATGGCGTTCAGCTCGGCGTGGCAGACGTACATATACTTGGTCTCCAGCGGTTCGCCCTCCCGCTCCCACGGCATGGCATCATCGTCGCAGCCGATGGGCATACCGTTGTAGCCCAGCGACAAGATCTTGTTCTCGGGGCTGACGATGCACGCGCCCACCTGACTGCTGGGGTCTTTCGAGCGCATGGCGGTCAGCAGGGCAATGCCCATAAAATATTCGTCCCAATTGATATAGTCGGTGCGTTTCATAAAACAGCCTCCCCCCTGAATTGTGGATGTCGCCCCTATTATACAAGATGTTTCGTCGTTTTACAATCGGATTTCGGGTCGGTCGGTCAAAATGCACAAAAGTGATGCAGGAAGTTTGGCAGCCGAAAAGCCAGAAAATTGAAACGAAATATTTAAAAAACGCTTGGAGTGTGGTATTATCTTTGTAAAATATGCCACAAAAACGGAGAGAATGCTCCGTCAGGCGGAAATGAGGGAAAAACCGATATGAAATACGCAAGCAACAACATCCGTAATATCTTGATTGCAGGCCATGCCGGCAGCGGCAAAACGACGCTGACCGAAGCACTGGTCTATTTTTCGGGCGCAGCAGAGCGTATGGGCCGGGTCGAGGACGGCACCACGATTTCGGACTTTGACCCTGAGGAAGCAAAGCGGAAGGCCAGCCTGTCGGCATCGGTGGTGCCGGTGGAGTACGAGGGTATCAAGTATAACCTCATTGATGCGCCGGGCCTGTTCGACTTTGAGGCAGGCGAGTATGAGGGCATCCGTGCCGCCGAGAGCGTGCTGGTGTGTGTCTCCGGCCGCAGCGGTGTGACCGTCGGTGCCGAGAAAGCCTTCCAGCTGGCACGGAAGAACAACAAGGCCACTATGGTTTTTGTCTCCAAGTGCGACCTCGAGAATGCCAACTACTTCAAGATCCTCGAGGATATGAAGATCAAGTTCGGTTCCACCGTCTGCCCCTGCGTCGTGCCGGCCAAGCTGGACGACGGCACCCCTGTGTACATCAACCTGTTCAGCCAGAAGGCGTTCAAGTATGAGAGCGGCAAGCAGATCCAAGTCGATCTGCCCGACATCGGCCACCGCTTCCAAGGCCTGATCGAGGCCATGAGCGAGGCCATCGCCGAGACCGACGATGAGCTGATGGAGAAGTTCTTCGGCGGCGAACCCTTCACCACCGAGGAGATCGTCGAGGGTATGCGCAAGGGCGTCAAGGACGGCCTCATCACCCCCGTGTTCTGCGGCAGTGCGGTCAACCAGCAGGCTCTCGATATGCTGCTCTACAACATGAGCAAGCTGCTCCCCAGCCCCCAGCACGACGAGAGCATTCTGGCTGAGGACGCCAACGGTGAGCCGGTCGAACTGCACTGCACCGAGGACGAGCCGACTGCGGCTTATGTCTTCAAGACCGTTGCCGATCCCTTCGTCGGCAAACTGAGCTATCTGCGTGTTCTGAGCGGCAAGGTGACCGGCGGTGCAACGCTGATCAATGCCCGCACCGGCGAGACCGAGAAGATCGGCAAGCCGCTGACCATCATCGGCAAGAAGCAGGTCGAGGCCGAGTCCATTGGTGCCGGTGACATCGGTGCCGTGGCCAAGCTGGTCAGCGCAAAGACCGGCGATACCCTCTGTGATTCCGCCCGCGTCGTCAGGATGCCGGCTCCCGTCTTCCCGCTGCCCAGCCTGTTCATGGCTGTTACCGTGGCCAAAAAGGGCGACGAGGGCAAAATCAGCAGCGCGCTGGCCCGCCTGATGGAAGAGGACCCGACCCTGAGCTATGTCAACAACGCTGAGACCCACCAGCAGATCATCGGAGGTCTGGGCGAACAGCACCTCGACGTGGTCAAGGCCAAGCTGAAGAACAAGTTCGGCGTTGAGATCGGCCTCGAGGCTCCGCGCATCGCCTACCGCGAGTCCATCCGCAAGGCCTGCCAGAAGCAGGGCCGTCATAAGAAGCAGACCGGCGGCCACGGCCAGTTCGGTGATGTCATCATCAACTTCGAGCCCTGCGACAGCGAGCAGGTGGTCTTTGAGGAAAAGGTCTTTGGCGGCAGTGTTCCCAAGAACTTCTTCCCCGCTGTCGAGAAGGGCGTCCGTCTGGCTGCGGAAAAGGGCGTGCTGGCCGGTTATCCTGTGGTCGGCCTGAAAGCCACCCTGCTGGACGGCAGCTACCACCCCGTCGATAGCTCCGAAATGGCTTTCATCATGGCCGCGAAGCTGGCATATAAGGCCGCAATGCCCGAGGCAGGCCCCGTCATCCTCGAGCCCATCCACACCCTGAAAGCTCATGTCCCCAACGACAACACCGGCGACATCATGGGCGATGTCACCAAGCGTCGCGGCCGTGTGCTGGGTATGGAACCCGACGAGGACGGCCTGCAGACCATCATCGCCGAAGTACCTCTGGCCGAGCTGTCCAACTTCACCACCTTCATCCGGCAGACCACGCAGGGCCGCGGCTGGTTCACCACCGAGTTCGCCCGCTATGAGATCCTGCCCGAGAATCTGGTGCCCGCTGTGGTCGAACAGGCCAAGAAGCTCGGCAACCTCGATGAGGCTGCGGAGGATTGAGGAAGAACCTCTCAGTCATCCCTTCGGGATGCCACCTCCCCTACGGAGGGGAGGCCTTGGCAGTCGATTTAAACTTTCCCTGTTTGCCAAAGGCTCCCCTATCAGGGGAGCTGTCGAGCGACCGCTCGACTGAGAGGTTTATTTAAATCTCCGACATCTTCAAGCCCTGCTGACACTTCCCTCTGTCGGCGGGGCTTTTTGTTGTGTCCATCGTTTTGGCAGGGTGTCGAAAATTGCGTGAAAGTTTTTGGCGAATCTGCGAATGGATTTTGCGGCGGCTTTCTGCTATCCTAGTTACAGACAATTAAACGAGTCGTTACTCCTCGGGAGGCGCTACTCGCAGAGCTGACGTGGTATCACCTAAGTGGTACTGTGTCTCTGTGTGGTGGTATGCTGTCCGGGGTTTTTCTTTTGTATAGATATTTTCAGGCCGGGAAAGGGAGGACACTGCGTTGAAGCTGCTGCGGAAGATCAACAACAATGCTGCGGTTGCGCAGGACAAGCGGGGCCGGGAAATGGTCGTGCTGGGGAAAGGCGTCGGCTTCCACACCATGCCCTGCGAGCTGACCGACCTCTCGGTGATCTACCGGACCTTCTATGATGTGGACCCGCAGTATTACGATGTGGTGTCCAGTCTGCCCGAAGAAGCACTTCTGGCCGGTGCGGACATCGCGGAACAGGCCGAGATCCTGCTGGATCGGGAGCTGAATCCCAACCTGCCCTTTACGCTGGCCGACCACATCGAATTTGCCAACCGGCGGGAAGCGCAGGGGATCCAGCTGGCAACACCGCTGAGTTATGATGTGAAACATCTCTACCCGCGGGAATACGAACTGGGCCTGCGGGCACTGGAAACGGTGCGGCTCCGCACCGGCAGCAATCTGCCCCGCGCCGAGGCGGTCAGCATCGCCCTTCACATCGTCAACGCCGAACTCGAGGGGAGTGACCTGCACTCGACCCTGATCGCCGTGGAAGTGCTGGAAGAGGTGACGGCGGTGGTGGAACAAATGCTGCACGTCACCCTCGACCGCGAAAGCTACAACTACGCCCGGTTTGCCATGCACATCCAGTTCCTCGTCCGCCGTCTGAGCACCGGCGCGGCAATGAAACAGGGAAGCGGCGGAATGCTGCGGGAGCTTTCGGGCGAGTACTCCGAGATTTACCGCTGTGCCTGTGCGGTGGCAGAGGCCATCGAGCAAAAATATGGCTGGCATTGCAGCCGCGACGAAGTACTCTACCTGATGCTGCACATCTACCGTGTGCAGAGCCGCGAGGACGGCGAATAACCACCCTTGCAAATTATATTGAATGTTTCCGGCGGGAGATGCGCGCGTTCTGCCGGATGCAGATAGAGAAAAAGATCAATTCACGGGAGGTTCCCACAATGGATCGTGAAAAGTTTCTGACAAAATTCCTGCCGCTGGTCGGCGGAAAGGAAAACACCAGCCTGTGCGAGTTTCAGGACGAGACGCTCTATGTCACCCTGAAAGACGTCAGTCTGGCCGAGATGGATGCTGTCCGCAGACTGCCGGAGGTCACTTCGGCAAAGCTGGGCCGCAGCCGCCTCACAGTCTGTTTTGGAACCTCGGAGAAGAAAGAGGAGGTTCCCTTTATGGCGAACAATC
>CAVKZS010000077.1:0-27464 GCA_963660925.1 Eubacterium sp. CAG:38
CCAGCTACGACTGGTACCTCAACCTGCGCAAGTTCGGCGGCGTGGAGCACGCCGGCTACGGCCTCGGCTTTGAGCGGATGATCATGTACCTCACGGGCATCCAGAACATCCGCGATGTCCTGCCCTTCCCCCGCACTGCATACGGGTTCTAAGAAAATCGCGCTTCCCGGGCTGCTGTCACCGTGCAGTAGCCCGGTTTTTGTTAGCATCTGAGCCCTCTCCGTCATCGCTGCGCGATGCCACCTCTCCCAAAGGGAGAGGCAAGTCTTGGCTCCCACTTTGGGGGAGCTGTCACCGAAGGTGACTGAGAGGGCAACTTTTCAACAACGAGGTAATTCTTTGTGGAAAACATTGCGCCTGCCCTGCTGGAGTGGTTCTACAAGAACCACCGCATCCTGCCCTTCCGCACCGACCCAAGCCCCTATCACGTCTGGCTGAGTGAGATCATGCTGCAGCAGACCCGGGTCTCTGCGGCACTGCCCTATTATGAGCGGTTTCTCGCGACGCTGCCGGACATTCCGGCACTGGCGGCCTGCGACGAGGAAAAGCTGCACAAGCTCTGGGAGGGTCTGGGCTATTACAGCCGGGTGCGGAACCTGCAGAAAGCCGCGAAGATCGTCTGCGAGCAGTACGGCGGCCAGCTGCCGGCAGATTACGACGCGCTCCGTGCCCTGCCCGGCATCGGGGACTACACGGCGGGGGCCATCGCATCCATCAGCTTCGGTCTGCCGGTGCCGGCTGTGGACGGCAATGTGCTGCGGGTCTTTGCCCGGTTGTACAACGACGCCCGGCTCATCACCGACCCGGCAGTGAAAAAAGAATTCACGGCCCGGGTCATGGAGCACCAGCCGCCGGAAAAGGCCGGCGACTACAACCAAGCCCTGATGGAGCTGGGCGCGCTGGTCTGCGTGCCGAACGGTGCGCCCCTCTGCGATGCCTGCCCGCTGAAAGAGCTGTGCGAAGCCCGCGCCGCCGGGACTGCACTGACTCTGCCCCAGAAAGCAAAGCCCAAGGCCCGGAAGGTCGAGCCGGTGACGGTGGTGCTGGTGGAGAGCGAGGGGAAATTCCTGATTCGGCAGCGGCCCGAAAAAGGCCTGCTGGCCGGCCTGTGGGAGCCGCTGCTCTGGGAAAACGAAGCCCTGAGCCCCGGCGAACTGCACGAAAACCTCACCGCTATGGGCCTTGTCTGCGAGGCGGACGACATTGCGCCCCTGCCGGCGGCAAAGCACATTTTCAGCCACATCGAGTGGCGGATGACCTACTATGCCCTCCCGGTGCCGCCGCAGCCTGCGCCGGAGGGGACGGTCTGGGCCAGCCGGGAACAGCTGCGGGCCGAATACACCCTGCCCGGGGCGTTCAAGGCCTGCAAAAAATACCTCGGTTTGTAAAACGCGCTTGTATTTTTTTCGCGCAGCGGGTATAATAAGCGCATAAGGCGATACGATACGGAGGATGCTGCGGATGATCTTTCTGGTAAAACTCTCGCTTCATATGCTTTCCGCCCTGTGGAAAGTACTCGAGCTGATGCTGCGGGTCTCCCGCTGGAAGAACAAGCTGAAACATCGTTTTGACCGAAAAAAGGAGTGTGCTGAACCTATGAAGAAATCCTGTTTGATCGCTGTGATCACCACCTTAGCAGCCGTCGCCGGTGCGCTGGCCGCTGTTGCCGTGTATCTGCACCGCCGCGAGAAGGAACTGGACGAGTACGAGCGTCTGCTGTTCGGTGAGGACGATGCCGTTACCACCGAAGAGGCTGCTCCGGCTGAGGACGCTGCGCCTGCTGAGGAAACCGCAGAATAACTGCGGGCAAAAACCAAACACTTGTAAAAACATCGGGCGCACTCGATAAGTCTGTACAGGGCTTGTTGAGTGCGCCTTTTTGGTAAATTGCGATCTCAGGCAATCCGCAGAAACATTCTTGGCTCTCCCTTTGAAAGACTCCCTCCGGCCGGAGGGAGATGTCGCATTTGCGACAGAGGGAGGACAAGCTGGCCGCGGAGCGGCCTGAGAGGGCGGAGGTACATATACCATGAAACGATTCTTGTTGTGGCTTGTGGGTGTCGCCGTAGGCGTGGCGGTGCTGCTGGGTGCGGTGATGGGCGTGAGCTATTCTTTCAAGACCGAAGGCTCAATGCCCTCGTCCGGAGTCCAGTTCGGCGGCGAAGCACTGGACGTGAACGGCTACTGCTGGCAGGTGCCGCTGTTGGGCGGCCAGCTGGACAAAGTGTTTGCCAGCCCCGAGACCTTGACGGTGCAGAAGCTCGGCACCCTGTACGACGCGCACCCGGCGTTCACCCTGCCGGACTGGGCGGGTTACACCACCCTGACCATTGAGACCAACATCGGCAGCATCGTCTATGCGGGCAGTGTGACCGATTATGCCGGCTTCCTGTTCCCGGCCAACGGCGAATACAAGGCCACCCTGACGGTCTGGCGGATGCCGCAGGACTTTCTGGTGACCCAGTTCGAGGGCGGCAGCAACGGCAGCATCCGGAAAGACCCGGGGCTGGAACACCCGGCCAAGCCCACCGGCTGGTACCGGTATTCCTTCCGGTTCAGCCTGCAGGCCAGCGCGGAGATCGAGCTGTCGGCAGAGCGGATCGAGCAGGGCGGCGTGGTCGGCGTGGCCATCACCGGCATGACCGGCGAGAATGCCCCCACGATCGAAACCGACCTCGGCAGTGTCCAGTGTGTCCGCAGTGCAAGCGGCTGGCGAGCCTACATCCCGGCGGTTTACAATGCGGCAGCGGGCGGCCATGAGGTGACGATCACCGTCAACGGTGAGCCCCAGACCCGGACTGTCACGGTCATCCCGAAGGATTTCGGCACAGTGGAGGTGGACCCGGAACCGGAGGCATCCGAAGCCGCGAACACCGAGTTCCGGAACAACATCTGGCCCCTCTATGAACAGCCCGTCCGGGAAAAACTCTGGGCCGGCGGCTTTGTCAGCCCGGCGGAGCACTCCATGACGCTGGTGGATTTCGGCCAGATCAAAGTCGTCAACGGCAAGCAGGGCAGCAAGTCCAACTCCACCAAGCTCTACACCATCCCGGGCGATCCGGTGCGTGCTCCGGCGGCGGGCGTGGTCGTTCTGGCACGGAATCTCGCCCTCACGGGCAATACCATCGTCATCGACCACGGCTGTGGTCTGCGAAGCTACCTCTACGGCATCCAGACTCTCTCGGTCAGTGAGGGGCAGACCGTGGAGCGTGGACAGGCGGTCGGCGTTCTGGGCGAAGAGCTGACGATGGATTTCAAGCTCGGCAGCAAGAGCATCAACCCGAAGCTCCTGTTCCAGTCCAGCGGCGGACTGTTCTGGAAGGAAAATTTGTAACAGCGATAGAAAGCAAAATGGAGGTTATCATGGAAATTCCAAGACTGAAAAAGACATCGCGTTCAAGAGAGTATAATTTGTATACACCAAATCAGCGGGCACTCGTTGTTAAACAGTACTTGTTTGATGGAAAATCGCATCGACAGCTTGATGAAGATGTACTAAAACTTGACGGAAGTGAAAGTCGTGGATGGCAGTCGATGGGGATTTTACATTATCTTGGTTTAACAGGAGATTTTAAGGCACTCTTTGAAGAAATGACAATAGAGTCAGCAATTAAAGAATTAAAGCTATCAGGGACTGATGATTATTCTAGAGTTGCTAAAGTACTGGAAACATTGCTTTAATGAAGACTGAAAAACATTTATACGATAACGAAAGGGAGCGGACACCATGCGGCGTCCGCTCCCTTTGCATAAGAAGTAAAATCAGTGGGGAAGCAGATCATACTTAGGCTGCATTTCTTCCGAAGGATGTTCAAACAGGATTCGCAGATAATCCCGGCCGCCATAAAGCACACGGTCGATATAGATTTCTGTTCCGTGATAGGAGACGTGATAAAAAATCAGGTACTTTCCGCTGACAAGAAAACGTTCATCACTGTCAGCGTTACAGACGGATGAAAGCGGTGCACCCATAAGCGGATGGTCGATAAGTCCACGAATCCGTTTCATGATTTTTGACACCGTTGAACGTGCGGCAGTCGGATTTTCCAAGTCGTTGGCTATATAAGCTTTGATTCCCAAAAGGTCGTGCTGCGCTTCGGGAGATACCTGCAATTTACTCATCATCCATTCCGAGAGATTGCTCTACGGCCTCCATGCTGAGCCATCCCTCGGTTTCACCGGAACGGCGGCCTTTGGAGATCTCATTCATCAGACGGATTGTTGCCTGCGCTTTCTCATAGTCGTACATATCGACGATGGCATACTTTCCGCGTCCATTTTTCGTCAGAAAGACCGGAGAACCGACCTCTACGTCGCGAAGTACCTCGGTGTAATTCCGCAGATCCGAAATTGGTTTGATGTTTGGCATAAGATCAACTCCCTTCTATGTTCAGTATATCGTAACTTGCTGTAAAATTCAACGGCAAAATTGCAGCAAAAAGGAGAGAATACCTTGGGCATTCTCTCCTTTTTGAAAAGGCTAAAAAATGCTGAAATTCAGGAGATCGAATCGACGTCCCACTTCATCCGGACGGCATCGGCACCGTCCAGCTTGAGGTTGAGTGCACCGACGTTGTCGAGCACCTGCTCGGGGGTGCGGGCACCGCAGAGGACATGAAGGCCCGGGATCATCCGGCCCGTCAGGGCGATGACGAGCTGGGCGAGGGTGCAGTGATACTTCTCGGTCAGGTCGGCCCAGCCGTTCAGCATCTTGATGGCTTGCGCCCGGCGGCTGGGCTGGTAGCTGGGATTGGAGTTGCGGGTGTTGCCCTCGGGATAAGTGGTCTCCATGGTGACCTTGCCGGTCAGCAGACCCTGTTCCAGCGGGGAGTAGGCCTGAATGGACACGCCCAGCTCCTTGCAGGTGGGAAGCAGCTGCTTCTCGACCCGGCGGGTCAGCAGGCTGTACTTTTCCTGAATGACGTCCAGCTGGCCGTATTTGCAGTAGCCGCGGATGATGTCGGCGGTCACGTTGGCGGCACCGATGGCGCGGATCTTGCCCTGCTCTTTCAGCTTCATCAGGGCCTCGACGGTCTCTTCCAGCGGGTAGAGGTCGAAATCCGGGCTTTGCCAGTGGGTGTAGAGCACATCCAGATGGTCGGTGCCCAGCCGTTTCAGGCTGTCCTCGACGTCCTCAATGATGCTTTGGGCTGACAGATCGCGGTAGACCGTCACGCCGTCCACGGTCTTGTGGATGACCGGCGTTTCGTGCCGCCACTCAAGGCCGCATTTGGTGGAGAGGATCACCTTGTCCCGGTCGATGTGCCGGAGGGCCTCGCCCACGACCTCTTCGCTGTGGTACAGGCCGTAGATGGGCGCAGTGTCCACCCAAGTGATGCCCTGCTCCACGGCGGTCTCAATGGCTTTGACCGACAGCGCGTCGTCGTTGTCGCCCCACCATGTGCCGCCGCCGATGGCCCAAGTGCCAAGGCCGAGGAAAGGGGCGGACAGGCCGCTCTTGCCGATGGAAATGGTTTCGTTCTTCATAAAATTTACCCTCTTTGCCAGCCGTCTCTCCTTCTTGAGAGAACTTTGGGAAACTGGCATTCTTTGTTGGATGCTTCTTATATAATAGAAAAGAACTGCGGTGCAGGAAAAGCCTGAACCGCAGCTCTCTCTAACCAAATAGAAAATCGCAGCCGGGTGGGTTTAGCACTGACTTAAATATTGCCAAACTCGCTCAGCTTTAATTCATCGTTGTGGGTCTCGGCCCAGCGCACAGCCCAATCGGAGGTGAACAGGAGCAGGCGGTTGCCCTTCATGTCCTCCACGGCCTTGGTGTCGCTGGTCAGATCGAGATCCCGCAGGTTGTAGGTGTCGGGGTCGTTCTTGACCCAGCGCAGCTGTTCGAAGGGGAGCTGCTGCATCCGGATCTCAACGTTGTACTCGGTGTTCAGGCGGTACTCCAGCACTTCCAGCTGCAGCACGCCGACCACGCCGACCACGACCTCTTCCATGCCGCCGCCCACTTCGCGGAAGATCTGGATCGCACCTTCCTGTGCGATCTGCTCCATGCCCTTCACGAACTGTTTGCGCTTCATGGTGTCCTTCTGCTCGATCCGGGCAAAGTGCTCGGGCGAGAAGGTGGGGATGCCCGCAAACTCGACCTTCTTCTTGCCGGTGCACAGGGTGTCGCCGATGGAGAAGATGCCCGGGTCAAACAGGCCGATGATATCGCCTGCATAGGCCTCATCCACGATGGCGCGGTCCTGCGCCATCAGCTGGGTGCCGGTGGCAAGCTTGATGTTCTTGCCCTCCTGCACATGGTAGGCTTCCATGCCGCGCTCGAACTTGCCCGAGCAGATGCGCATAAAGGCGATGCGGTCGCGGTGGGCCTTGTTCATGTTGGCTTGGATCTTGAAGATGAAGGCCGAGAACTCGTCGCGGCAGGGATCCACCGGCTCCCCGGTCAGGCTGTCCACGCGGGCCAACGGGGTGGGAGTCAGGCGAAGGAAGTTCTCGAGGAAGGGCTCGACGCCGAAGTTGGTCAGAGCCGAACCGAAGAACACGGGGCTGAGCTCACCGCGCAGCACCTTGTCGAGGTCAAACTCCTCGGCGGCACCATCCAGCAGCTCGATCTCGTCGGAAAGCTGCTGGTGCAGATACGGCGTCAGCAGATCGTCCAGTGCGGGATCGCCCAGCTCGGCCTCGGTCTCCTCGACCTTCTTGACGCCGTTGGCGCGGCCGTCGCTGGAGAACGCCAGCACCTTGCGGGTGTTGCGGTCGAACACGCCCTTGAACTCCTTGCCGCAGCCGATGGGCCAGTTCATGGGGTAGGTCTTGATGCCGAGGATCTCCTCGATGTTCTCCATCAGCTCAAAGGGGTCGCGGGCTTCGCGGTCCATCTTGTTGATGAAGGTGAAAATGGGGATGTGGCGGAGGGTGCAGACCTTGAACAGCTTGATAGTCTGGGCCTCAACGCCCTTGGCGGCGTCGATGACCATGACAGCGGAATCCGCTGCCATCAGGGTGCGGTAGGTATCCTCCGAGAAATCCTGATGGCCCGGGGTATCCAGAATGTTGACGCACTTGCCCGCATAGTTGAACTGAAGCACCGAGGAAGTGACGGAAATACCGCGCTGCTTCTCGATGTCCATCCAGTCGGACACGGCGTGCTTGGCACTCTGCTTGCCCTTGACGGAACCGGCCTGATTGATGGCTCCGCCGTAGAGCAGCAGCTTTTCGGTCAGGGTCGTTTTACCGGCGTCCGGATGGCTGATGATCGCAAACGTCCGGCGACGCTCGATTTCTTCACGATTGGTCATAAAATAGCTTCTCCTGCTTGAACTGCCCGGGAAACCGGACAGGGGATGAATGAAAACGGGTTTGATCTATCCAGAATTTACATCGGATCTCTCCTGTAAACGGCGTAAAATACACACAACGTTTATTCTAACAGAAAATGCACATGGATGCAAGACTTTTTGCTATTTTTTAAGAACAAGGCAGGGCAGAGGGGCTGTATCCGCCCAATTTGCGAAATCGCACACAAGAACGGTGTATTTTGTCAGAGGCAGAGCGCGGAGCCAGCCGAGGATGCTCTGCTTTTCGCCGGTGCCGATCACCCGTCCGCTGTACAGGATGGCACTGAGCACACCGCCGGGCCGCAGGGCGTCGAGAGCCGCTTCAAGGGCCGGGATGCTGCTGTCGGCGGTGGAGAAGACGCTGTGGTCGGCCCCGGGCAGCCACCCGAAGTTGAACATGACCGCATCGGCGGAGCCGGGTTCGAGGTAATGCAGCAGGTTCGCGTGGCTGTCGCAGTGCAGCTCGGCGCGGGCGGCAAGGCCCAGCTGCTCGAGATGGGTCCGGGTGGAGGCGATGGCTTCGGGCTGGATGTCGAAGCCCAGCACCCGGCCGTTCTGCACCAGCTGGCAGAGGAAGGCCGTGTCGCCGCCGTTGCCGCAGGTGGCATCCACACAGAGGTGGGGCGACACCAGCCGGGCAGAGAGGAAGTCCTGCACGAACTTGACCGCGGTCAGGTCGGGCGTCCGGCGGCGGAACAGCTGCCCGCCCTCGGGCCGGAAGCCGAATTTCTCCCAAAAGGCAAGCTCGTCCGTCTCCTGCGGCAGCGGGGCCGAAAAGACGGTGGGCTTTTCCCGGTCGTACCCGCCAAAGCTGCGCAGGACTTCTTTTAAAAGATAGGAGCCATAGCCCTTCCGCTGCCATGCCGGGAGGATGCAGAGCGCGGTGATCTCCGCGCCTTTTGCAGTCGGGGTCAGCAGGCATTGGCCGATCTTGGTCTTTTCTTTGTATAAGGCGAAACCGCCGGGAATCGCAAGCAATTTCATCAAAAATGCCTCCATCATCATTTTCTTTAGAATACGAGGGATGGCCACTTCTGTCAAGCTGCAAAGTACGACCTTATTTCACACATTCTTCACGGGGTCAGCGATTGATTTTCACAATTAGCAGATACAATAAAGGCAGCTCAAGAGAAGCGGGAAGACCACCTCCCCTGAACGAACCCTTTTTGAGAAAGGATGATACCTAGATGGATACAGAAAACAAATGGGAATACGATTATTCCTCTGATAATAAGCCCGCCGGCGACACCGGCTATCCCAATGTGGGCAGCAGCGGCATGAACACTGCCAATACGGCCGGAAGCTACGGCGAACCGGCCGAGAACTTCTTCAAGGAGCCGGAAAACGGCGCGGCGGAACCCACCGGCAATGGCGGCGCGACCCCTCCCCCGGAGACCCCGGCGGAGCAGGCAGCCCCCGAACAGCCCAAGCCGGAAAAGAAGCACCGTAAGGGCGACGGCAAGTTTGCACAGCGGGCCGTGGCGTTGGCACTGGCGGCGGCGATGGGTTTTGCCGGCGGCTTTGTGGGCGCAAAGGTCGGCGGAGGCTCCGGCAATAAGGTCGTGATCCAGCAGGTCGAGAAGGCCAGCACGTCCGACAGCACCGGCTCCGCCGCGGGCACAGCTCTTTCCAGCGGCATGACCACCGCACAGGTGGCTGAAATGGTCAGCCCCAGCGTCGTGGTCATCACCACCGAGCAGGTCGTCTACTCCCAGTGGTCGTGGTACGGCCAGAGTCAGGTCGAGTCCGGTGCCGGCAGCGGCGTCATCATCAGTTCGGATGGCTACATCCTGACCTGTGATCATGTTGTGAACGGTGCGTCCAACATCAAAGTGACCATCGGTGATCAGGATTACACCGCCACCATCGTGGGTGAGGATTCCACCAGCGATGTCGCGGTCATCAAGATCGATGCCACCGGCCTGACCCCTGCCACCATCGGCGACAGCGATGCACTGGCCGTGGGTGAGAATGTTCTGGCCGTCGGCAACCCGCTGGGTGAGCTGGGCGGCACCGTCACCAGCGGCATCGTCAGCGCACTGAACCGCAGTGTGACCATTCAGGGCAGCAGCTCCACCAATACCATGTCCCTGATCCAGATGGATGCGTCCGTCAGCCCCGGCAACTCCGGCGGCGGTCTGTTCAATATGAACGGCGAGCTGGTCGGCGTGGTCAACGCCAAGTCCTCGGATTCTGACGCCGAGGGTCTGGGCTTTGCCATCCCCATCAATGACGCCATCAAGGTGGCGCAGGATCTGCTGGAGAACGGCTATGTCACGGGCCGTCCCTACATGGGCATCACTTATCTGGCCGTCACCGACGCACAGACCGCAGCGCAGCTGGGGGTGAACGCCTACGGCGTCTACGTTGTGGATGTCGTGCAGGGCGGCCCCGCAGATAAAGCGGGCCTGAAGGCCGGCGACCGGATCGTGAGCGTCGATGGTTCTGAGGTGGCCCAGAAGACCGATCTCGGAACCATCATCCAGAACCACTCTGCCGGCGATACCCTGTCCATCACCGTGGCCCGCGACGGCCAGATGCAGACGGTCAGCCTGACGCTGGGCGAAAAGACTGCTGCCAACAGCAGCACCTCCACCACCCAGCAGGAGCAGACCCCGTCCCTGACCGACCAGCAGCCGCAGGGCTAAAATTTAACATCATCACTTGAAGTTCCTTTCTTCTTGTTTGACAAAGACAGCCCGTTTCAGAGCAATCTGAAACGGGCTGTCTTGCTGTAACGGAATCAAAACCGCAGGGCCCGGCATTTTGCGTTTTGCACGCAAACTTGCCCGGTTTGCCAAGGGCTCTCCCTTTGGGAGAGCTGGCAGCGCGAATGCGCTGACTGAGAGGGTTATATTAAACCTAAGATCGTTGCACTGTACGGCAGAACCTCGATCTGCCCCCGCAGGATCTGGCTTTTGCCCCGCCAGAGGCTGGACGAGATGCCGTCGCTGAGCAGCTTCCAGTTGCCATCCGGCAGCGGCAGGGTCCGGGACGCAGCGGTGGGATTATAAAAGACGCAGAGCGCGCGCCACCAGCTGCCGTCGCCGGGTACGGCGGGCAGCGACCAACCCACCACCGGCTGTTCCAGTGAGAAGAACCGGATGGCTTCCGGGCTGGCCGAGTCCACGGCACTCAGCCGGGGGAAAGTCGCCCGCAGGCCGATCAGTCCCCGGTAATAATCCACAAGGCTGTGGAACTGCTCGGCCCGCTTCCAATCCAGCCGGTTGAGGGCGGGGGAAGAGCGGTAGCTGTTGCCCTGCCCCTTTTTGGTGCGGGCAAACTCTTCGCCTGCCTGCCAGAAAGGAAGGCCCATGCTGGTCAGGACGATGCCCGCCGCCAGCCGGTTCTGGGCCAGAGCCACGGAATCCGTGGCGGTGTATTCCGGGTGCTTGTACCGCACCAGAAGCAGCTTATCCCAGAGGGTGAAGTTGTCGTGGGCGGAAACATAAGTCACGATCTGGCTGGGTTTGTGGGGCGGCAGGGTGTCGCTGCGGCACCACGCGGCCACGGCCCCGCCGATGTCCCAGAACGCGCCGGGCTTGCCCTCGACGTAGCCCGGTTCCCGAGCGTCGAAGCAGCCGCCCTTGATGGCGTCGCGGGTGTTGTCGCAGAAGATGCCGATCCGCTCGTTGAGCATGGCGAGGTTGTTCTTGTTGGCCTCGTACCGGCGGAGCGCACTGCCGCCGCCCTGCCACGGTTCGCCGTACATTAAAATGTTCCGGCCGTTCGGCAGCTTGTCCAGTTCGGCCCGGAGCAGGTTCATAGTCTCCACGTCGTACAGGCCCATCAGGTCGAACCGGAAGCCGTCGACGTGGTACTCCTGCACCCAGTAGAGCACCGAGTCGATGAGATACCGCTGCGCCATGGGCCGCTCGCTGGCAAACTCGTTGCCGCAGCCGCTGCCGTTGGAGAAGGAGCCATCGTCGTTCTGCCGGAAGAAATAATAGGGCACGGTGCTGTTGAGGGGATTTTCGTTCCGGTAGGTGTGGTTGTAGACCACATCCATCACCACGCCGATCCCGGCGGCATGGAGCGCGGCGATCATCTGCTTGCACTCCCGCAGCCGGACTTCGCCCCGGGTGGGGTCGGTGGAATAGCTGCCCTCGGGAATGTTGTAGTTGGTGGGATCATAGCCCCAGTTGTACTGCCGGGTCAAGGGCTTGGCCTCGTCCACGCTGCCGAAATCGAAGATCGGCATCAGCTGGACATAGCCCACGCCCAGCCGCCGCAGATAGTTCATACAAGTGGGATGGATGCCGTCGGAGTTCAGGGTCGTGCCCTGCTGGGTGAAGGCGAGGTACTTGCCCCGCCATGCCGGGTGCACGCCGCTGGCCGGGTCCTGCGAGAAATCCCGCACCGAAACTTCCCACACCGACCGGCGGGAAAGCGGGATGCTGGGCCGTGCGTCCTGCGCCCAGCCCTGCGGATCGACCCGGGCAAAATCCACGATCATGCTGCGGGTGCCGTTCACGCCGGCGGCCTTCGCGTAAGGGTCGCCGGTCTCCAATATTTTGCCGTCAGTGTGGACGGTGAAGGTATAATAATGTCCGTGCTGGTCGCCGGGCAGGTAGACCGACCAGACGCCCTGCTCCTGCTGTTCCAGCGGGAGTGACCCGATGCACACACCGCCGTCGCCCCGGCGGTAGAGGTTGACCGTGACCTGCTGCGCCGTAGGTGCCCAGAGCCGGAGATGGGTCCCGGCGGGGGTGTACTCCGGCCCCAGCGGGCCGTGATAAGTGGTTTGCTGCGCGAAGGCTTCACTCTCAAACAACGCCTTCCATTCCGCAGGGGTTTTCATTCTGACTTCATCCTTCTTATCAAAATCCAGAAAATGTATAAGTTATAGGAATAGTGTACAGGACGGAGGGGGGATTTTCAAGACTTTTCTTGCAAATATCCTCAAAGTACACTATACTGAGAAAAAACGCAGGGCGGGAGGCAGCTATGGGATATACAAACGACTGGGAAGATCTGATGAACGGCGTGTTTGGCGCAGGCGGAAAATTGAAGTTCACGCCCGGCACGCAGAAGCTGGAAGAGGGTGCGGCAAAACCGGCGCAGAACGGCGGCCTGCCGGATCTGAATGCGGCCCTGCTCGAGCAGCAGAAGCGGCTGGACGAGATGCTCAAACAGCAGAACGCAGCCCTGAAACAGCAGGACAGCAGCGTGCAAGCGGCCCTCGACGACAGCCGCCAGCTGCTGAAAGATATGGAGGACGACGGCCTGCTGGCCCGGGGCACCACCGAGGTGAAAACCGAACACCTCGGCAGCTTTGAGGGCTTGGCCGATGAGGTAAAGAAGTCGGTTCTTGGACAGGATGCCTTTGTGGACAGCGTGGTGCGTGCCATGCGCCGCCCCTTCGTGCTGGGCACCGAGCGGCCTGCGGCCCGGAACGTGATCCTCATCACCGGCGGCAGCGGTACCGGGCGGCACTTCACGCTGGAAGAGACGGCCCGCTGCATGGCGGCGCGGGGCCTGCTGCAGAACGATAAAATTGCCGCCCTCGACCTTGCCTTGTACCCTAATTCCGGTGCGGAAAAGCTCTTTTTGCAGGACCTCTACGCCGCGCTCCACGCACCCGGCGAGATCGTGGTCTTTGAGCATTACGAGAGCTGCTACCCGGCTTTTCTGAAAACCCTCTCCGATCTGGCCGTCAAGGGCAGTGCGCCCCTGTCCAGCCGGTATCTCGTCAACAAAGAGGGCATCCTTGTGGACGCCGGCACCGCGCTGGCCCCCGGTGCGGTCAGCCGGATCGACCCGCAGGGCAAGTACCTGATCTTCTTCTCGAACAAGGGCCGGGACGCGCTGGCGGACAAGTTCGGCGCGACCTTTGTCTCAGCACTGGGCGATGTCTGCGCAACGACAGCCTTTGCCCGGGAGGATCTGGCGGCACTGGCCGCCCAGCAGCTCAACGCGCTGGCCCAGAAGGTCAGCACCCGGCTGGGCCTGACCCTCGCCGCTGGTGCCGACGTCCGGGATTACGTCGCCGCCCAGTGCACCCCCAAAATGGGCGCGGCCGGGCTGTCAGCCTGTTGTGACAAGATCTTCCGCGCCCTGAGCGAATACTGCCTGCAGACCGATAAGACCCTTTCGGGCACCGTCGCGCTGACCGCCCGGACGGACGGCATCGACTTCCAGCTCAACGGCGGCACGCCGCAGAAGCTCTTCGACCTGCTCCCGGCGGCCTACACCGGGGCCATCGACGAGATCAAGGCCGAGCTGAACGACCTCGTGGGCCTTGCACCCGTCAAGGAGTATGTGTTCGGTCTGGCCGACAACATTCAGGTGCAGCAGCGGCGGGCTGCAGCCGGGTTCAAGACCGCCAGCCTCTCCATGCACATGATCTTCACCGGAAACCCCGGCACCGGCAAGACGACCATTGCCCGGCTGGTGGCCAAGTACCTGAAAGCCATCGGTGCGCTCAAGGGCGGCCAGCTGGTGGAAGTGAGCCGCGGCGACCTTGTGGGCCGCTACACCGGCCATACCGCCCCGCTGACCAACAGCGTCATCGAGAGTGCACTGGGCGGCGTGCTCTTCATCGACGAGGCGTACAGTCTCTACCGGGGCGAACAGGACAGTTTCGGCCTCGAGGCCATCGACACCCTCGTGAAGGGGATGGAGGATCACCGGGATGAGCTGGTGGTCATCCTCGCAGGCTACACCAAGGAGATGGAGACCTTCCTGACGGCCAACAGCGGCCTCGCCAGCCGGTTTCCAAATAAGATCGAATTCCCGGATTACACTGCCGACGAACTGCTGGACATCACCGCAGTCCTCGCCAAGGGCAAAGGCTACCGCCTCGCCGAGAGCTGCACCTTCCCGCTGCTGGGCTACTACAAACGGCGGCAGGCCCTCGACAGCCGCACCGCCGGCAACGGCCGCCTTGCCCGCAATACCCTCGAAAAAGCCATTTTCAACCAGAGCCGCCGCCTCGTCGCCGAACCCGCCGCCGAGCTGGATCTGATCCTGCCCAGCGATCTGGAATTTGAGGAGTGAAAATACACGCAGCCTGCTGTTTCCTGCCAAGACAGCAGGCCTTTTTGTCGCATCCGACAAAGAATTTCGTCGAAATATAGAAAAGCGTACAAAAGCTTGACAGAAAACGTGGGGGGGGGTAGACTGAAAATGGATAGCTGGATTTTTATGGAAATGCGGACCCGGCTGTTACATTATTTGGGAAACGAGGAATCAAGATGAAGAAACGCTGGATCGCGTCGATCCTGACCGCTGCCATGATGATCTCGGTTATCTCGCCTCTGTCTGCTTATGCAGATGACGGTGACGATGTGCTGTTTGAGGATGATTGTGGCTATGAAGACCCGTATGATGATGGTGCCGATGAAGAAGGCATCCACTATTACACGGAAGAAGATTTAAGTGGAAGCAGCGATGATATGATTGCTACACAGGCATTGCCCAATTACACACTGGATGCACTGCGGAGTAAATATCCGGCAGGTAAATACTGGAACCATGCAGGTTCGTCTACGAACAACCCGGAGGGCTACACCAGTACGGCCTGCACGGATCATTATGTGAAGAAAGCCGATGGAACGCGCGGAATCGGACAGTACGACAACCGGTACTATGGCGCACTTGGCTGGGCAACCCAATGTGCAGGATATGCACAGAAGGTTGCTTCCTGCTATGCTGGCTCAGACCCGCAGACTTGGACAAAAAAGACCGGTAAAGATGCCGTTAATGATCTGAAAACCGGTGATGTAGTCCGTTATCTGAACGACGGCCATTCTATTTTCATTACAGCAGTTGATGGTGAGAATGTCTGGTTCTCGGATTGCAACAACGGCAACCGGTGCATCATTCGATGGGATATAAAGACCACAAAGAGTGAAATTAAAAAGACCTTTACCAATGTTCGCGTTTGCCCGATTAAGCCGGATCCCAATCCAATTCCACCGCAAGAAATCTGCAATTGCTCCACGCAGTACGCAGGCTGGTACAAGGTGAAATCGAGTGATGGCATCAGCGTGAACAGCGGCCATAATTTCAATTCTAAAGTGGATGAAATTGCGAACGGCAAGCTTGTCTATGTGGATAAGGCATCTGGCATGGGGCCGGGCCAAGTCGCACATATCCATTATCAGGGGCAGGAACGCTATTTGGCCATGAATCTGCTGACGAAAATGACTGGTGACCCGGTCGTTGCAGCATCGTATGCTGGCGATTTGGTAACGCGACAGATTAAAGTATACGGTACGGCATTTGACTGGGACGATACGGATAAAGCGGTTGAGATTTGTGTTGTAACGCCGAATGGTGAGCGGTACACCTGTACAGCAAATAAGGAATCGACGAGTGTTCCGCAGAATTATGCGGCTGTAACCGATAAAGCGAATCCCGGCGTTTACCATGCGTTTGAAACAGAGTACTTTACACTGCCTGAAGGCGGAGAGCAGGAACTGAAGGGAATCGCCTATAATGTCGATAACGGTCAGCCGGTCGAATCGCTGACGATCAAAGCCGAACTGATGAAATTGACGAACCTCAGTGTGCAGTCCATGCCGAGCAAAACTGAATATACCGTTGGTGATACGCTGGACACGACGGGATTGGTTCTGAATGGACACTATGAGGGAACTTGGCACAGTGCTCCGCTCAGCAAGGATGTCGAAGTTGCCTCCGGTTTCACCTGCACTCCCACCACGCTTGACACCGCCGGAATCCAGACTATCACCGTGACTTACGATGGTGTAAGTACCAGCTTTGATGTAACGGTAAAAGAAAAGCCGACAGAACCCAGTAAACCGACAGAGCCGGTCGCCCCCACGGAACCAGACGAGCCTACGACTCCTAGCAACCCGAATCAGCCGACGACTCCGGAGGCTCCATCCAAACCTTCCGGAGATAACGACACGACGAGCAAACCCGAGGATACAGTGACCACGCCTTCGGACGATGGTTCGGGCATGGCGGCGGCGATCCTGTTGGGCGGTGCCGTGGTCGTTGTGGGCGGCATCGTGATGATGACAATGGCCGCGATGCCGGTGGAAGTCCGTGCAACGGCCGTCTCCAGCGACCACGCAGTGCTGGCCAATGTGCCGATCACCCTGCTGCAGGGCGACCGTGTGGTGGCCCAGACCGTCACCGACGCGAACGGCCAGTTCAACTTCAATGTCAAGAAGGGCAGCTACACCCTCCGCATGACCACGACCAACGCCGAGACCGGCGAGACCGTGACCCGTTACGCCTACATCAGCGCACCGGCCAGCGGCAGCGTTGTGACCTTCTGATCTCCCGCAAGGGTTGAAGCAATCTTATAAAACCGAAAACCCCGAGGACTCCACAAACGGCATTCACCGTGCGGGGGCCTCGGGGTTCTTTTTTGAGTGATTAGATAAAAATCACACGCCCTGCTTTGCCAGCACATCCGAGGTCGGGGTGGAAAAGACCGGGATATCGGCATAGGGGTCGGGGGTGGTATCGGCGGGCAGGCTCTTCATGTACTGATCCATCGACTCGGCGACCTTCTTGGCGATGGCCACGGCCTCGACGACGGTGCGGGCACCCATGACGGCGTCGCCGCCGGCAAACACGCCCTCGCGGGTGGTGCTGCCGTCCTCGCTGACGGTCAGCAGGCCGCGCTGGTTGGTCTCGATGCCGGTGGTGCTCTTGACGAGGTTGCTCTCGGAGCCTTGGCTGACCGAGACGATCACGCCGGTGTGGGGGTAGAACATCTCGCTGCCCTCCACCTGCGTGAACTTGCCGTCCTCGCCTTTCACAGTGTCGCGGCAGATCAGGCCGTTCTCGCGGATCTCGACCGGGGCCTTGCAGAAGCGGAAACCCACGCCCTCGAGCTTGGCGTAGCGGACTTCGTGCTCGGACGCGCTGATGCAGTTCTCGTCGCGGCGGGCATAGCAGGTGACATGGCGGGCACCGTTCCGGATGGCGGTGCGGGCACAGTCCATGGCCGAGTTGCCGACGCCGATGACGGCGATGTCATCGCCCAGACGGAAGGCCTTGGAGTTGGCCAGATAGTCGATGCCGAACACCACGTTGCCGAGGGTCTCGCCCTTGATGTGCATGGCGTTGGCTTTCCACAGGCCGGCACCGATAAAGACGCTCTTGTAGCCGTCGCGGAAGAGGTCGTCGATGGTGATGGAACGGCCGATGGAGGTGTTGGTGCGCACCTTGATGCCCTTCAACTCGAGGTGGCGATAGGCGAAGTCGTCCAGCACGCTGTCGGGCAGGCGGTAGTTGGGGATGCCGTACCGCATGACGCCGCCGATCTTATCGCGGGCGTCGAAGATGGTGACATCGTAGCCCCAGCGGGCCAGCAGGACAGCCACCGTCAGACCAGCCGGGCCGGAACCGACCACAGCGGCCTTCATGCCGTTCTGCGGGGCAGGGCCGGCGACCATCTTGTTGGCGTAGGTGGTGGAGATGTAGTCCTCGATGATCGAGAAATGCACCGGATCGTGGCTGGGCATCCGGTTGCGGATGCAGTGGCCCTCGCACTGGTTCTCGTGGTTGCAGACCAAGCTGCACACGGTGGTCAGGGGGTTGTTCTCGAACAGCATTTTGCCGGCGTCGTCCAGATGGTTGTCTTTCAGCAGCCGGATGACCTCGGGGATGTTGGTGTGGATGGGGCAGCCCTGCTGACACATCGGCTTCTTGCAGCCGAGGCAGCGGTTGGCTTCGTCCAGAACGTGAAGTGCCATGAAGTTCCTCCTCTTGTTGGGTGACTCTCGTGTTGTATCCAAGTTTCCCTTTAATAATACACCGAACCACCGGGCAGATACAATAGTGAAAATGACAGTTTTTGAAGAAAAACTTTTGTCATTACGTCAAAAAGATAATTTTTTGACGAAGTGCACCGCCCATGGGTTCCGTTTTTTGGCGGCAGAACGCGGCAAAATCGCTGGCGGCAAGCTGGGCGTCCACCATGGCGGAACAAAGGGGATTTTCCTCCCGGAGCCGTGCCAGCGAATGCGAAACGGGCAGAGCAGTACCTTTTAAAGAGGAGAGCAGCTCCCGCCGGCCGCCCAATAGATGCAGATAGGGCGGCAGTTCGGGCAGGGCGTCGGTATAGCCCAGCGCGGCATCCATGGCAAGGCGGCGCATCCGGGCGCGGGGATAGCGCACAGTGGTCAGGGTGTCCAACAACTCCTCCTGCGTGGCGGACTGACGGACAGCGTGCTCCAGCCGGTGCTCCAGACCTTCGGAAACGCCGCGGACAGCGGCAAACGGTTCCGGCGTCCGGCAGGCGGCGCGGAGCAGGATCAGCTCGCACCGGCCGGCTGCGGCGAAGTCGGTGTACCGCCCGGCGGCAAAAGCGTCCTGATAAAGCGGAAAAACGGCGGCGGGGACGTAGGGGCGGAGGGCTTCCACGCCTTGTTCGGTCCAGAGCTTCCGGAGCGCACTGGCACTGGCAAACTGCCCGGCGGCGGATCGCGCAAGGGCTTCCCCGTGGTTCGCGCCCTGCCGCGGGAGGGGGATGGGCGTCATGGGGGTGTTTTGTTCAAGGATGGCCTTGCAGTATTCGATGGCAAGGTTGTTGTTGGGTTTGTCCAGCAAGTCAGCAAGACCGCTGCCGGGGCAGAGGGCTTCTACGGCAGCCTGCCGCGCAGCGGCAAAGTTCCGCGCCCCGCCTGCAAGTTCGGCTTTGAGGGCGGCGCGGTACGTGCTGCTCAGGAGCAGCCGGGCGGCTTCCATGAAAAGATCCGCATCCGGCGTTTCGGTCCCGAACATCAGAGCGTCGCACCCGGCGGCGGAGAGGAGCCGGACGCCTGCCCGGGCAAAGGCTTCGGCCCCGGAGCAGGCGCAGGGGGCGGGGAGCGCGAACACAAAGTCGGCCCCGCAGGTCAGTGCAGCGCGGACCCGGACCTCTTCGGGCAGGAGAGGAACCGCTCCCCGCTGGGTCAGCCCGCAGCTCATGGCGACAGCCACCCGCTCAGCCCCCAGTGCCTTGGCCTGTGCCAGCTGCCACGCATGACCGTTGTGGAAAGGGTCGTATTCGGCGATGATACCAGCTTGTTTCATAAGGTTGTATCCTAAAGTTTGTGAAATATCTGTCATACTGCCGGGAGAAATGGGCGGCATCGGCACAATTCTGGGCAGGATGTACAAAAAAGGCGGCGCGGATTGTGAAACCCTTGCCACGGTTACGGCTTGAAAAGATGCCGACCCTATTATATAATAAAAATAGGATTCTGTAAAATTCTGCCCGGGTCCGGGCTGCAACAATCAATATGGAGGCAACAGAAGATGAAAGTTCTGGTTATTAACTGCGGTTCTTCTTCCCTGAAGTATCAGCTGATCGACATGGACGGCGAGAAGGTCCTCTGCAAGGGCCTGTGCGAGCGCATCGGCATGGAGAGCAGCATGATCACCCATGAGGCCAACGGCCACAAGGCTACCACCCCGGCAATCTTCCCCACCCACACCGAGGCTTTTGCGGAGGTCGTCAAGAAGATGACCACCGGCGAGGGCAAGTGCATCGACGACGTGAAGGAGATCAACGCCATCGGTCACCGCGTGGTCCACGGCGGCGAGAAGTTCAAGAACAGCTGCCTGATCACCGATGAGGTCATCAACACCATCCGTGAGCTGAGCCCTCTGGCACCTCTGCACAACCCCGCCGGCATCCTCGGCATCGAGGCTGCCCGCAAGGTTTTTGGCCCGGACATCCCGATGGTCGCTGTGTTCGATACCGCGTTCCACAGCACCATGCCCCCGAAGGCTTATATGTACGCCATCCCCTATGAGTACTATGAGAAGTACGGCGTCCGCCGCTATGGTTTCCACGGCACCAGCCACAAGTATGTTGCTCACAAGGCTGCTGAGTATCTGGAAGAGCCCATCGAGCGTCTGAAGCTGATCACCTGCCATCTGGGTAACGGTTCTTCCATCGCTGCCGTCGATCAGGGCAAGGTCATCGACACCTCCATGGGCATGACCCCGCTGGCCGGCCTGATGATGGGCACCCGCTGCGGCGACCTCGATCCTTCTGTGGTCAACTATCTGAAGTACACCCTGAACATCACCGGCCATCAGCTGGACGAGATCCTGAACAAGAAGTCCGGTCTGCTGGGTATCTCCGGCGTGTCCAGCGACAAGCGTGACGTCGAAGAGGCAGCCGCTGCCGGCAACAAGCGCGCACAGCTGGCTTCCGATATGCTGAACTACCAGATCAAGAAGGTCATCGGCAGCTATATCGCAGCCATGGGCGGCGTGGATGCCATCGTCTTCACCGGCGGCATTGGCGAGCATGACGCCATCGCCCGCGCAAAGATCTGCCACCATATGGATTGGCTGGGCATCCGCATCGACACCGACAAGAACAAGCATCCTGTCGGCGATGTCTGCGAGATCACCGCTTGGGGCGCAAAGGTCCGCACTCTGGTCATCGCTACCGACGAGGAGCTGATGATCGCCCGCGACACCAAGGAAGTCATCGAGAAGTAATCCTTCTCCAAAGCAGAAGTTCTGAGGGCTGTACCTCCCGAAATCGGGGGCGTGCAGCCCTCTTTTGGTGCAGATTGTAAAGTCGAAGCCGCTCTTATTTGGTTGAATGCACAAAAAGAAAGGCGAAGGTTTGTTTTTCGGTTGACAAACAAAAAAAACCACGGTACAATAGGGGAGTCCTCAGATCGGGGACGTTTTACTCATTCAAGCCCCTGGTAAGCTTACGATCAGCGCGATGGTCCCGAAAAACCAAAGGTATGGTTACAATCCTTCCGTGGGCAAGAACTAAACAAAGAGGAGATACTACTATGTTTGAAGACAAGACTTTAGTTTGCAAGGACTGCGGCAAGGAGTTTGTTTGGACTGCTGGTGAGCAGGAGTTCTACGCATCCCGCGGCTTCGAGAACCAGCCCCAGCGTTGCAAGCCCTGCCGTGACGCTCGTAAGAACGGCGGTGCTCGCAGCAACAACGGCGGTGAGCGTCAGATGTTCGATGCTGTCTGCGCAGCTTGCGGCAAGGCTTGCAAGGTTCCCTTCCAGCCCCGTGAGGACCGTCCGGTCTACTGCTCTGACTGCTTCGCTCGCATGAAGCAGAACTAAGCTTTAGTTCAACTGAAGTTTCGAGCCTCCCCTGTCTTCGGATAGGGGAGGCTTTTTTGCCCTCTCAACCTCTCCGTCATCATCGCTTCGCTCGATGCCACCTCCCCTGATAGGGGAGGCTTTGGCAGTCCGCAGTGTTTTCGATGAAATTGCCTGACGTCTGCGAGGTGTCGAAAACAAAATCTCTTTGCCAAGGGCTCCCCTCAGTAGGGGAGCTGTCGAGCGAATGCGAGACTGAGAGGTTTCTTCCAATATGTACTTGCAAAATACCATACCTTTGGGGTATAGTATAAATGAACGGCCATTTCCGGCCGAAATTACCCGGAAGAAAGGATTTTCAACCATGTTTGATATTTTTAATATGCTCAAGAAGGACGAGGAGACCCCCGCAGTCAAGCAGGTGAGCCGTGAGACCATCATCGGCGACATTCTGGATATGGATCAGAGCACCGCTCCCTACTTTATGGAGATCGGTATGCACTGCCTCGGCTGCCCGGCATCCCGCGGCGAGAGCATCGAGGAGGCCTGCGAGGTCCATGGTGTGGATTGCGATGAGCTGATCGAGAAGCTGAACGCTCATCTGGCATCCAAGAAGGCCTGAGTGCTGCCGACACTGGATGCGCGTCTGACTGCCGCCGCGGAGCTGGTCCGCCCGGGCCAGCCGGTGGCGGACATCGGCTGCGACCACGGCAAGCTGACGGCGGTGCTGGCGGCTTCGGGCAAGTTCCCGAAGGTCATCGGTGCCGACCTGCGGCCGGGGCCGCTGGCCAAAGCAGAGCAGACGCTGGAACATACCGGATGCAAAGACCGCGTTGAGCTGAGGCTCGGCGACGGTCTTTCTGTGTTATCGCCGGGTGAGGTGGGCACCATCGTGCTGGCGGGCGTTTCGGCCCAGACGACGTGGGAGATCCTCGAAAAGGCCCCGTGGGTGTTTACAGAGAACGGCCCCCGTCTGGTGCTGGTGCCGGCCACCCGGCACGCCGACCTCCGCCGCTGGCTGTGGGAGAACGGCTTTGCGCTCGTGGCCGACCGCCCGGTGCAGGCTGCGGGCCGCTGGTACGCGGTGATGGCCGCGGAGTACACCGGCGAGAAGCAGACGCCGGCCTTTGCCGAGTGCCTGTTCGGGAAAACGGGGGAGTACCCCGAGGGGGCTGATTACGCCGCATGGCAGAAAGCGAAGCTTCCGCGTTTCCGCCTCGGCGTCCCCGATGGCACCCCGCTGGCCGAAGAAATTGATGCGATTTTGAGAGGATAGCCCGCCCTCTCCGTCATCGCTTTGCGATGCCACCTCCCCCAAAGTGGGAGGCAAGTCTTGGCTCTCCCTTTGGGAGAGCTGTCACCGCAGGTGACTGAGAGGGCAAGCCCGCTGAGAATGAGGTGTTTTTTATGTTCGCAGTTCACCAGATCTATGAAGAAATGACCCGTATCGCCCCGCCGGAACTGGCCGAGGGCTGGGACAACGTCGGCCTGCTGGTGGACTGCGGCGGCGAGGTTTGCCGGGTGCTGGTCACGCTGGACATCACGCCCGAGGTGGTGGACGAAGCCGCGGCCAAGGGCTGCGGGCTGATCGTCTCCCACCACCCGGTGATCTTCTCGCCGCTGAAAAAACTGTCGGCGGCGGACGTGCCGTTCCAGCTGGTGCAGAAGGGCATTTCGGCCATCTGTATGCACACCAACCTTGACGCGGCCGAGGGCGGCGTGAACGAGGTGCTGGCCGGGATCTTCGGGATGCGGGAAATGACCGTGTTCGCCGAGGGCTGCGGCCGGGTCGGAGAGATCGACCCGATTTCGGTGCCGGAGCTGGCGAAAAAGGCACAGACCGAACTTGCAAAGCGGTGCAACCTGCCTTTGGACGGCAGTGCACCGGTGCAGGTGAAATATGCCGACACCGGAAAGACGGTGCGGCGGCTGGCCGTCATCAGCGGCGCGGGCGGCAGTATGTTTGAAGATGCGCTTGCGCAGGGAGCCGACTGTCTGCTGACCGGCGAGGCGAACCATCACCATGCCTGCGACGCCAAGCGGCTGGGCCTGTCGCTGATCGCGGCGGGGCACTACGCCACCGAGTTTCCGGTGACGGCGGCGGTGGCGGAGAAACTGCGTGCCGCTTTCCCGGAGTTGGAAGTGCTGGTCAGCGAAGAGAACCGGGATCCATATACTTATTTATAATAGAAGAGCGTGATTGCTTTGCAGCTGTGCAACGGCTGCAAAGCAATTGTTGTAATTTGAGAACGAGGTAATCACTATGGCATTGGATGCCGCGACACTGGCATTGACGGCGGCGGAACTCAAGACGACGCTGGTGGATGCAAAGATCGCAAAATTGTTTGAGCCGACCCGGGATGAGCTGGTGCTTACCCTGCGCACCCGGACGGACACTTACAGCCTGCTGCTGTCGGCACGCAGCGGCTCGGCGCGAGTCTGCCTGACCGAAGAAAGCTTCGAGAACCCGGAGACCCCGCCTTCCTTCTGTATGCTGATGCGGAAGCATCTGACCGGCGGACGTCTCATCGACGTCCGGATGGAGCCGGGCGACCGCATTGTGTATTTTGAGTTCCTCTGCACGAACGAGATGGGCGATCTGGTCCACAACATCCTCTGTGCGGAGCTGATGGGCCGGTACTCGAATCTGGTTCTGGTGCAGAACGGCAAGATCATCGACGCGCTGAAGCGAGTGGACTTTGAGGACAGCGATGTGCGGCAGCTGCTGCCCGGCCTGCCTTACACCACCCCGCCCAAACCGGCCCGGCCGGATTTCCTCGCGGTGAGTTCGGCGTCCATCGTGGCCGCGGCCTGCGAGCGGGATCTGCCGGTGGCGGATGCCCTGAACAAGACGGTGGCCGGTGTCGGCCCGGTGGTCTGCCGGGAAGCCGCGTGGCGTGCCTTCAACGGGGAGCACCTGCCGGCCAATGAGCTGACCGAAGCGCAGAAAGTCCAGCTGATGGCGGCCATCGACGAATTGAAGGAACTCTACGACAAGGGCGGCTGTCCCTGCAGCGTGACCGCGCCGGACGGCAAGCCGGTGGAATACACCTTCTTTGATCCGCAGCAGTACGGCGAGAAGTATGAGATCCGGAAGTGGGAGTCCTTCAACGCAATGCTGGAAGGCTACTACGCCGAGAAAGACCGTGCTGAACGGCTCCGCACCAAGAGCAAGGAACTCCACAAGGCCGTCCACAATATGTATGAGCGCGCCGTCCGCAAGCAGGCGGCCCGGCAGGAAGAGCTGGCCGCCAGCGGCAAGAGCGAAAAGCTCCGGCTGTACGGCGAACTGCTCTCCGCAAACCTCTATCTGGCCCAGAAGGGGATGAAGAGCATCACCGTACCCAACTGGTACGATGAGGGCAAGGAAGTGACCATCCCGCTCGACCTGCGGTACAGCCCCAGCCAGAACGCCCAGAACTTCTTCAAGAATTATAAGAAGAAGCAGACCGCGGCCCGGATGTTGGTGGACCTGCTGGCCGAGGGCGAAAAAGAGATCGCCTACCTCGAGACGGTGCTGTATGAGGTGGAGACGGCCTCCGGCGAGGCGGCACTGAACGAGATCCGCGCCGAGCTGAAGAGTCAGGGCTACCTGAAATACTACAAGCAGCGGGACAAGAAGCAGAAGTCTGCCGATTTCCTGCGGTTCACGTCCAGCGATGGGTTTGAAATTCTGGTGGGCCGGAACAACGCGCAGAACGACCGGCTGACCCTTCACACCGCCCGGGGCAAGGATCTGTGGTTCCATGTCCAGAAGGCTCCCGGCAGCCATGTGGTGGTCATGAGCCGCGGCGAGGACATCCCGGACACCACCAAGCAGGAGGCCGCAGAGCTGGCGGTGATTTATTCCAGTGCGTTCAAGGCTGGTGCCGCCGCAAAGGTGGCCGTGGACACCACCGAGGTCAAGAACATCTGGAAGGCCAACGGCGCAAAACCCGGCATGGTGCTGTATGAGGTCTACACGACCGTCTATGTCACCCCGCGGGAAAAACTGGCGGAACAATTGAAGAAGAAATAAAAATTGAGGCTGCACGTCGCGGCCTCAATTTTTTGCAAAAAATCAAAACACTCTGCCGTTCGTCTTACAGACAGAACACCGCAAGGGAGAAAGGAGGGAGGCACCCCATGTGGGAGACGATGTACGAGGAGTTCTGGGACAAGCTCGAGCATTTCTGCGCGAAGCTCTGCCGGGACGAAAGCCGTGCCGAGGATCTGACACAGGAGGTTTTTCTGCGGGCCTTGCAGAACCGGGAGCTGATCGACAGCTTCAACGCCCGGCAGTGCAAAGCGTGGCTGTTTGCCACGGCCCGGAACCTCTACTGCGACCAGATCCGCCGCGCGGCGAAGGAAGAAGAACTGCTGGCTTCCCTTCTGCCCGGCGGAGACGAGGTGCCGGATGAAACAGCGCAGGCCGCGCTGGGCGAGGTAGATCTTGGAAATCTGATGGATCTGCTGAGCCCGGACGACCGGCTACTCTTTACCCTGCGTTATGACGAAGGTTATAACGCCACCGAGTTGAGCCGGATGTTCGGTCAGCCGCCCGGCACCATCCGCACCCGCCTGATGAAAGCACGAACCCTGTTAAAACACGAACTGTTGGAGGAATGAACGATGAAAAAACTGAATGCGAACGCTGTGGTCCTTGATCTGCGCAATCTGAGCGAAGAGAATCTGAAAGCCTACGAAAATTGCTCTCTGAACGCGGTCTTTGCGTTGGTGAATCCCCGGGTGCAGGCACTTCTGGCCCAGTACGGCGTCAAGCTGAATGTGGTGCAGAGCATCCACTGCGAGGACGATGTGGAAGCCACCACCCTCAACGGCAAGGCAACGCTGGATGGAACGTCCATCCCGGAAAAGAAACGGGTGATGGTCGTCAACGGCAAACTCTATGTGAAGCCGGAGGGCGTGAAAGCTCTGGAACAGTATTGCGGCATCGTCATCAACGGCAAGCTCTACTGCCCGGAATCGCTGGCATCGGTGGTCACGGCAAAGTGCACCGTCAACGGCAAGCTCTGCGTCTATCCGGACGATGCCGTGATCCTGAACAGCACGGCCAAGCTGGACAAGACCTTCCTGCTCCGTGCCCAGCCGAAGCTCTACTGGGCGGAGCGGATGTTTGTCGCCGTGGACCCGAAGCTGGATGCGGAAGCACTGGCGGCAAAGGGCGCACGTTTTGCGGCCCCGAAAGCCATCCTGACCGAGAGCAACGCCGAGACGCTGGCCCCGCTCTTTACCGAGGAGACGGAGTTGGTGATCCTGCCGGACGGCACAGCGGTGCTGGACGATGATCTGGAACTGAGCGCATCCACCCTCCGCCGGTACGGAGACCGGCTCTACGTTATGGGCGATGTGACCGTGCCCGAGGACGGGGGAGAGGTGCTGGAGAAGCTGGCCTATCTGCACGCAGACGGCGATGTGCTGCTGCCGGCCGCACTGGAAGAAGCATTTAACGCTATCCCGGAACTGGAATACGGCACCCTGCGCCTGATCAAGGGCAAGGCCATCGTCGGCAAGCCGATGCTCCGGCTGGGGAAAGAGATGCTGCTGCTCTACCCGGAGGGCGTTGCCTGCGTGGACTGCGCCATGGTCTGGCTGGACGCCGCGCTGGAACCCGACACCATCGCCAAGAAGCTGTCCTTTGAGGGCTGCGCCATGGTCCACTGCACCCCGCTGCAGGAAAATGCCGTGAATGCCGTCTCGAAGGATGTAGCGCAGATCATGGCGAACGACGAGGAAAAGAAGATCTTGGACAACGACACCGTGAAGCTGAACGGCATCCAGCTGACCTTATAATAAAGTAAAAACGCGATCCTCCCATTGAGATATTGGCATGAAGAGATGCCGCACCCTTCCGACTGCGTAAGCAGGCCCCTCCGGAAGGGTGTTTTTTGCTTTATAAAGGTATAAACGGGCCGGGGACCGGCCATGCTAGACCTCGGCGGGGTTTTCCACCGGAAAATCGGTGCGGACATTGTGCGTTTTGCACAAAAAATATCCCGATTGACCGCAGAAAGAAAATAAGAAAGAAAATTCGTGTTTTTTTCAAAAAAGACTTGCCAAATGCACGCAGTTGTGATAAAATATCTCTCGGCTGCAAAAGGCTTGTGCGATACAAGTCGTGCAGGCCAGCGATATGCGTAGATGCGGGAGGTTG
>CAVKZS010000078.1:0-14314 GCA_963660925.1 Eubacterium sp. CAG:38
GCACTTGGTGCTCGAGTATAATACCACACTCCGGCCCATTTGGCAAGCCTTTTTTTAAACTTTTTCGGCTCTTTTTTCGCTTTGTATACATCTTCCAGTTTTTCTCCCCGGGATAACCGTTCTTTTGACGTCTCCTACCTTATTTATATTATATAAGCAGAACTCCCCGCAGCGGGCTGTTTTCGCCCTGCGGGGAGTCCTGTAACGTCTTATTTCAGAAATAGCACTTGATCTGGAACCGGTCGGCATTGTCCTGCTTCTTCTCCACCACGATCCGCTCATGGTTGAAGTCGAAATGCACCGGGGTGCACAGCTCGGTGTTCCGGGTCAGGCGGAGCAGCTCCTGCACCCGCTTCTTTTCCTCGGGCACATAGAGCAGATAGCTCACGCCCTCCTTCTTGGCGCGTCCGGTGCGGCCGATGCGGTGGGTGTAGTGCTCGTTGTCACCGGGAACATCGTAGTTGATGACGGCATCCACATCCGAGACATCAATGCCGCGGGCAGCCACGTCGGTGGCCACAAGGATGGCCAGCTTGCCATCCCGGAAGTTCTGCATGATCTGGTTGCGCTCCTTCTGGGAGAGGTCGCCGTGCAGACAGTCCACCGAGAAGCCCAGACGGGCCAGCTGGTTGGCCAGCGTTGCAGTATTGAATTTGGTATCGCAGAACACCATGACCCGCTTGTAGCCCTCGCCAATGATGATCTGCGCAAGGTCGGACAGCTTGTTCCGGCCGGAGGTCTCCAGCATATACTGGGTGATCTTGGGCTGGCTCTCCTCCTTGGGCTGAACGGTGATTTCCTCGGCGTTGTTCTGGTAGAGCCAGCCGATGTCCATGACCTCCCGGCTGATGGTGGCCGAGAACATCGACAGCGACTTGCGGGCCTTCATCATCTCGATGATGTGCCGCACATCCTTGTAGAAGCCCATGTTCAGCATCTCGTCGGCCTCGTCAAGGACGATCTGGGTCACATGGGAGAGGTCGATGCTGTGGTGCTTATAGTGATCCATCAGGCGGCCCGGGGTCGCCACCACGATCTGGCAGCCCTCGGCCAGACGGCGGGCCTGCTTTTCCATGTTAGCACCGCCGTAGACGCAGGCCACCTGCACTTCGGGCATGAAATAGGTCAGGCCGCTCAGTTCCTCAGCGATCTGCTGGGCCAGCTCCCGGGTGGGGGCCATGATGACCGCCTGCGGCACCTTCTGGGCCGGGTCGATGTGCTCGGCCACCGGGATGCCGAAGGCGCAGGTCTTGCCGGTGCCGGTGGGAGCTTTGGCGATCACGTCCCGGCCCGCCAGCATGACCGGAATGGTCTTTTCTTGGATCTCGGTCATCTCCGAAAAGCCCATCCGCTCGACGGCCTTGTGGATGGCCTCGCTGCACTGTAACTCGCTGTAAAGCATATTTCTCTACTCCGTTCTGTTTTGCGCGCAAAACGCCGTTTTCTTTTAGTATAGCATGAAATCCGGCCCTTGTCAGCACAAAAAGAGCCGCACCCCGGCAACTCGGGATGCGGCTCTTCGGTTCGTGGTTAAAAATCAGGCAGTCTCTTCGACGCTCTGGTTGGCAGCACGGCCAGCCTCGAGCTTCTGCTTGAAACGGCCGCTGGCCTTGAAGCCGGGGATGGAGGTAGACTCCAAACGGCTGGAAACCTTGGTCTTGGGGTTGGTGTAAGCCTTCGGCTTGCGGGGACGCATCTCAAAACGGCCAAAACCGGCGATGGTCACCTTCTCGTCTGCGCGCAGGCAGTCAGCGATCTGGTCAAACAAAGCGTCCATCGTGGTCTCGACCTGAGCTTCGGTGAAGCCGGTCTTGCGTGCCACGGTCTCAATCATCTGGGAACGAGTCATGTATCGATATCCTCCTGGAACGTCCAAAAGTAACGTCTTTTGGCAAATTTTGCGTTGTTGAGTATAGCAAATGCAGCCCTGTATTACGAGGGATTGCGCACAAAACAGCTTATTTTGCGCACGAAGGTGCATCTCATGACTCAATTTTTATGATACAGCGTTGCAATATCCACCAGCGGGATATTCTCCATGCTGTGGTCGCTGCGCAGGCAGTTGACCAGTGCGTTGGCCGTATCCACGGCGGTGATGCAGGGGATGCTCAGCTCCACGGCCTTGCGGCGCAGGCGGACGGAATCGCGCTTCGGGTCGCGGCCCTTGGCACTGGTGGAGAACACATAATCCACTAGACCGCTCTGGAGCAGATCCACGATGTTGGGGGCCTCGCCGGACATATTGCGGACCTCATTGCAGGGCACCATGTGCTTGTTCAGCCATGCGCAGGTGCCGGAGGTGCCGTAGAGCTTGTAGCCCATGCTCTTGAGCTTCCATGCGATGTCCACGAACTCGGGCTTGTCGCTGTCCTTCACGGTGAAGATACAGCAGCTGGCCGGGCCGGGGGTCTTGAAGGTGTAGCTCGCACCGATCAGGCCCTTGAGCAGGGCGTCGTGGAAGTTGGGCGCAATGCCCAGCACTTCGCCGGTAGACTTCATCTCGGGGCCGAACTGGGTATCCACGCCGTGCAGCTTCTCAAAGCTGAACACAGGCACCTTGACGGCCACATAGGGCGCGTTGGGGTGCAGGCCGGTGCCGTAGCCCATATCGGTCAGCTTCTCGCCGAGGCAGCAGCGGACGGCCAGATCGACCATCGGCACGCCGGTAACCTTGGAGATATAGGGCACGGTACGGGACGAACGGGGGTTGACCTCGATGACGTAGACCTTGCCGTTGGAGACCGCATACTGGACGTTCACCAGACCGGTGACGTGCAGCTCGCGGGCGAAGCGGCCGGTGTAATCCACCATGGTGTCGATCTCGGCCTGCGTCAGATGCTGGGCCGGATAGACGCAGATGGAGTCGCCGGAGTGGACACCGGTGCGCTCGATTTGCTCCATGACGCCGGGGATCAGGAAGTTCTCGCCGTCGCAGATGGCGTCCACTTCACACTCGGTGCCCATGATGTACTTATCCAGCAGGACCGGGTGATCCATATCGACGTGCTCGGTGATGACGCCCATATACTCGATGACGTCCGCCTTGGTATAGGCCACGATCATGTTCTGACCGCCCAGAACGTAGGACGGACGCATCAGGACCGGCAGGCCGATCTCGTCGGCTGCGGCCAGAGCCTCGTCCAAATTGAAGACGGTGCGGCCCGGAGCACGGGGGATCTTGCAGCGTTCCAGCAGCTCGTCGAACCGCTCACGGTCCTCGGCCTCGTCAATGGCGTCCGCCGGGGTGCCGAGGATCGGCAGGCCGATCTCGTCCATGTGCTTGGCCAGCTTGATGGCGGTCTGACCGCCGAACTGGACCACGCAGGCGTCCGGCTTCTCGGTGGCGATGATGTTGTCCACGCTCTCCGGGTTCAGCGGGTCGAAGTACAGACGGTCGCCGGTGTCAAAGTCGGTGGAGACCGTCTCGGGGTTGTTGTTGACCAGAATGGCCTCGCAGCCGTGCTTTTTCAGCGTCCAGACGCAGTGGACCGAGCAGTAGTCGAACTCGATGCCCTGACCGATCCGGATGGGGCCGGAGCCAAAGACGAGGACCTTCTTTTTCTTGGGTTCGCCCTTTTCGGCCGCCTGCGCTTCCTTCTCTGCGATGAACTCGGCGGCCTCGTTGTCGCCGTCGTAGGTGGAGTAGAAGTAGGGGGTGTTGGCCGAGAATTCGGCGGCGCAGGTATCGACCATCTTGAAGCCGGCACGGTAATTTTCCACCGGCAGCTTGTCCACCTCGGCGAGGCGGCGGATGGTCTTATCTTGGAAGCCGTACTTCTTGGCCTCTTTATACTGGGCCTCGCTCAGGACGCCGTGGCACTTGGCCAGACCGTTTTCGAGGTTGGCGAGGTGCTGCATCTTGTCGAGGAACCACCAGTCGATCTTGGTGATCTTATAGATCGTCTCGTGGTCGATGCCGCGCTTGAGGGCCTCGTAGACACAGAAGACACGCTCGGCATCCTGCACATACAGGTGCTCGATGATCTCTTCATCGCTCAGTTCCTCAAAGGGCTTGTGGGTCAGGGTATCCATCCCCAGCTCGATGGAGGAAACAGCCTTCATCATGGCGGCCTCGAAGCTGTTGCCGATGCTCATGACCTCGCCGGTGGCCATCATCTGGGTACCCAGCGACTTGTCAGCGTAGACGAACTTATCAAAAGGCCACTTCGGGTACTTGACCACGATGTAGTCCAGTGCCGGCTCGAAGCAGGCGCAGGTCTTGCCGGTGACGTCGTTGGTGATCTCGTCCAGCGTGTAGCCGATGGCGATCTTGGTCGCCACCTTTGCGATGGGATAGCCGGTGGCCTTGGAAGCCAGTGCAGAGGAACGGGACACACGGGGGTTGACCTCGATGACCGCATAATCGAAGCTGTCCGGCTTCAGAGCGAACTGGCAGTTGCAGCCGCCCTCGATGCCCAGCTCAGTGATGATGTCCAGAGCCGCGGTGCGGAGCATCTGGTACTCGTGGTCGGTCAGGGTCTGGGAGGGTGCCACGACCACGGAATCGCCGGTGTGGATGCCGACAGGATCAAGGTTCTCCATGTTGCAGACGGTGATGACATTGCCCTTGTGGTCGCGCATAACCTCATACTCGATCTCTTTCCAGCCGGCAATGCACTTCTCGACGAGGATCTGATGGATGGGCGACAGGCGCAGGCCGTTGGTGCCGATCTCGATCAGCTTTTCTTTGGTCTCGCAGATGCCGCCGCCGGTGCCGCCCATGGTGAAGGCCGGGCGGACGATGACCGGGTAGCCGATGCGGTCGGCGCAGGCCAGTGCATCCTGCAGCGTCTCCACGACCTCGGAGGGGATGATGGGCTGGTGCAGCTTTTCCATCGTCTCCTTGAACAGCTCACGGTCCTCGGCGCGGTCGATGGTCTCCGGCTTGCAGGCCAGCAGCCGGATGCCGGTGCGGTCAAGGTAGCCGGAACGGGCCAGTTCCATCGAGAGGTTCAGGCCCATCTGACC
This sequence comes from Eubacterium sp. CAG:38, assembly GCA_963660925.1. Taxonomy (GTDB): domain Bacteria; phylum Bacillota; class Clostridia; order Oscillospirales; family Ruminococcaceae; genus Faecalibacterium. The sequence goes on from CAVKZS010000078.1 coordinate 4,969, forward strand.
GCCGAGGTTGGGCAGGACCGAGTCAGGCTTCTCGATGTCGAGAATGCGCTCCACGACCTCGAGGGTCATGGGCTCGATGTAAACATGATCGGCCACGTCCGGGTCGGTCATGATGGTTGCCGGGTTGGAGTTGAGCAGAACAGTCTCGATGCCCTCTGCTTTCAGGGCACGACACGCCTGCGTGCCGGAGTAGTCGAACTCCGCCGCCTGACCGATGATGATGGGGCCGGAGCCAATGACCAGCACCTTCTTAATACTAGGGTCCTTCGGCATTTCAGCGTGCCTCCTTTGCTGCTTTGACGTTGTTCAGGAAACGGTCGAACAGGAACTCGGTGTCCTTGGGGCCGCCGTTTGCTTCCGGGTGGAACTGGACCGTAAAGCAGTTCCACTTCTTGTACTGGATGCCCTCGCAGGTGCCGTCGTTGGCGTTCACCTGTGCCACCTCACCCATCTCGGCAGGCAGCTCATCGCCCACCACCGCATAGCCGTGGTTCTGGCTGGTGATGAAGGTGCGGCCGGACGCAAAATCGGTGACGGGCTGGTTGGCACCGCGGTGGCCGTATTTCAGCTTCATGGTCTTGGCACCTGCTGCCAGTGCGGACAGCTGGTGGCCGAGGCAGATGCCGAAGGTGGGGATGTTCAGCTCGAAGATCTTTTTCAGGTTCTCGATGACCTCCACCGGTTCCGCCGGGTCGCCGGGGCCGTTGGAGAGCATGATGCCGTCGGGGTTCAGAGCCGCGATCTCCTCGGCCGTGGCAAAGGCGGGCATGACCGTCACTTTGCAGCCCCGCTTGACGAGGCAGCGGATGATATTCCGCTTGCAGCCGTAGTGCATCAGCACGATGTGGGTCTCGCCCTTCTCGTTGTAGACCTCGGGCTTTGCACAGGTGACATTCTTCACCGCGTCGGTCACGGCATAGGCGCGGATCTCGGCCAGCAGCGCGTCGGTCCGGGCCTTGTTTGCCGGGTCCGCCGGGTCAAAGGTGGTCAGGATGGCACCGTTCATGACGCCGCTCTCCCGGATGATGCGGGTCAGATGGCGGGTGTCGATGCCCTCGATGCCGATGGTGTTGTTTCTCTTCAGAAAACTGTCCAGCGTTTCCTCGCAACGCCAGTTGGAAGGCGTCTTGCAGGCTTCGCGGACGATGTAGCCCTTCGCCCAGATGCGGTCCGACTCCATGTCGTCATGGTTCATACCGTAGTTGCCGATCAGGGGGTAAGTCTGGGTGATGATCTGGCCGTAGTAGCTGGGGTCGGTCAGCGTCTCCTGAAAGCCCACCATACCGGTGGCAAAGACGACCTCGCCCACGGTGACGCCCTCGGCACCCACCGACTGGCCGGCAAAGACCATACCATTTGCCAAAAGAAGATATGCGTTCATAGTATTCCTCGTTTCAACACAGATGCGCTTTGGGCTTACAGGGTCTGCTTGGCTTCCTGCTTCATCTTGCGGCTGCCCAGATGGACCAGCGGCAGCTTGCCTTCCTTGCAGATGGGGCATTCTTCGGGGGCGTAGTTGGGCAGATCCAGCTTAAGGGCACTGGCCACGATGGGGATGGGAGACGGAGCCTCGGCCTTGGTGCGGTCCACCACGCAGGTGATGCCGACGCAGATGCCGCCGTTCTCCTCGATGACCCGCTTGGTCTCGAGGGAAGAGATGCCGGTGGTCACCACGTCCTCCGCGATCAGGCACTTCTCACCCGGATGGATGGCGAACCGCTTCAGGGTCATCACATTGTCCACCCGCTCGGTGAAGATGGCGCGCTTGCCGGTCTGACGGGCCAGCTCGTAGGCATAGACGATGCCGCCCATGGCCGGTCCGACGATGACATCCACATCCATCTCCTTGATCTTATCGGCGACCGCCTTCATGACCTCGGCGCAGCGGTCGGGGTACTGCTGCAGATAAGCCATCTGGCAGTATGCGCTGGAATGGCGGCCGGAAGAAAGGAGGAAATGGCCCTCCAGAAATGCGTCACAGCTCTTCAGGATCTCAAGTGCTTCACTCATAGTTTTACTCTCCCTCTCTGTTGTAAAAAACTCTCTTGCGGTATTGTACCACGCTTTTGGTCGAAACGCAAATTTATTCGCAATTGTTTTGATTTTAACGAATATTTTCACGTTTTATGCGATTATTATTTGTTTTATACACTTTCCCGTGCACAGCCGCGGATCTCATCCAGCGTCTTTACACCGTGGGCGTCCATCCACTGGGCCATCTCGTCGGCGATGGTCTCCATCGCACGGGGGTTGGCGAAGTTGGCCGCACCCACCTGCACAGCGGTGGCACCCGCCATGATGAATTCCAGTGCGTCGCGTCCGGTGGCGATGCCGCCCAGACCCACGACCGGGATGTTCACTGCGCCGACGGCCTGCCAGACCATCCGCAGGGCGATGGGCCGCACCGCCGGGCCGGACAGACCCGCGAAGATGTTGTTGAACACCGGGCGGCGTTTTTCCAGATCAATGGCACAGGCCTGAAAGGTGTTGGTCAGGCTGATGGCATCCGCACCGGCAGCCTCGACCGCCTTGCACATCTCAGGGATGTTCTCGGCCTGCGGGCTGAGCTTGACCATCAGGGGCTTTTTGCAGGCGGCGCGGACCATCTTGACGACCTCACCGGCTGCTTCCGCCTTGACGCCGTAGGCCATGCCGCCCACCTTGACGTTGGGGCAGGAGATGTTCAGCTCGATGATGTCCACCGCGCTCTCGCTCAGCATCGCGGCCCCCTCGACGTACTCTTCCTCGCTGTGGCCGCCGAGGTTGGCGATCACGGCAGTGCCGTACTTCTGCTTGAGTTCCAGCATCTCGTTCAGCTCCACGTCGATGAAGTGCTGCACGCCGGGGTTCTGCAGGCCGATGCTGTTGATGAGGCCGGAGGGCGTCTCCCAGAGACGTTCGCCCTTGTTGCCGTACTGTCCGTGCAGGGTCAGGCCCTTGCCCGAGATACCGCCGATCTTGGAAAAATCGGCCAGCTCTTCATACTCCACGCCGTAGCCCACGGTGCCGGATGCACCGATGATGGGGCTGTTCATCTGGAACCCCAGCAGGTTTGTTTTCAGATCTGCCATCAGAATACCTCCGTTGCATCAAAGACCGGGCCGTTCTTGCAGACGCTCTTCCCCTCGCCGCTCTTGGTCTCGCAGGTGCAGCCGAGGCAGGCACCGATGCCGCAGGCCATCTTCTTTTCGAGGCTGACGAAGCAGGGCGTGCCTTTTTCGGCGCAGAGCCGGGCCGCATTCTTCATCATGACCGTCGGGCCGCAGACCAGCACCACATCGTAGTCCGCCGGGTCGTACAGCTGGGTCACAAAACCGTGGAAGCCCACGGCACCGGTGTCGGTGGAGACTTTCACGAGGTTGGCGATGGGGCGGTACTCTTCCATGCAGTAGGGCTGATCCCGGAAGCCGAAGAACACATCGGGCTTGACGCCTGCCGCTGCCAGTTCGCGGGTCAGCTGATACATGGGAGCCGTGCCGATGCCGCCGCCCACGACGGCGATCTTCTTGTAGTGTTTCACGATCTCCGGCACATCAAAGCCGTTTCCCATGGGGCCGGTCAGCTGGAATTTGTCTTTCATCTTGAGCTTTGCCAGCTTCTTGGTGCCCTCGCCGATAACCTGATACAAAAACTCGATGGTGTTGCTGTCGGCGTTGTAGCGATGGACGCTGATGGGCCGGGAGAGGAAGGGTTCCTCGCTGGCCGGCCAGCTGCGCAGGGTGAAGAACTGCCCCGCATGGGGGATGTGCTCCCGGTCCGGCCAGACGACGGTCAGCAGGCGGATGTCGTCTGCGATGACCTCATTGCGCAGGACGGTGGCCTCACAGCAGGCTGCACGCATGAGCAATAGCCTCCTTCATGTTCACACACTCGTTGTAAGCGGCCTCGTCAAAGGTGGTGCCCGGCTGCTTCTTGTAGGCCAGCAGGATGCCGCGGCTGGAGTTGACCACGCCGCCGTTGCCCTTGGTCAGGTACTGGGCGATGTCCTCAGCCTTGCCGCCCTGTGCACCGTAGCCCGGGATCAGGAAGAAGGAATCCTGATACTTGGCGCGGATCTCGGTGGCTTCCTCGATGTAGGTACCGCCGATGACCAGACCCAGAGAAGAGTAGCCGTGCTCGCCCATGTAGTCCTTGCCCATGGCATTCAGCTTGTCGCCCACCATGTCGTAGACGTGGCGGCCGTCAGCCAGCTTCTCATACTCGAAGTCCTTGGCACCGCCGTTGGAGGTGCGGCAGAGGACGAACATACCCTTGCCCTGCTTCTCGGCGTAGGGCAGATAGGGGCTGATAGAGTCCAGACCCATGTAGGGAGCCAGCGTCACAAAGTCGGCCTCGAAGTCGCCGGTGAAGTGGCCCATGGCGTACATCTCAGCGGTCTTGGCGATGTCGCCGCGCTTGATGTCGGCGATGACCGGGATGCCGGCCTCGCGGACGGCCTTCAGCGTCTCGGCATAGGCACGCATACCGTCCAGACCCAGCGACTCATAGTAAGCGATCTGCACCTTGTAGCAGCCGGCAACGGCCTTGGTCGCCTCGATCATCTTCTTGTTGAAGCGGACGATGTTCTCGCCCTTGGACAGGGTGCTGTCCACAAAATCGGCGGGCAGATAGCTGAAATCGGTGTCCAGACCCACGCAGACCGGGCCGCGTGCCTCGACTGCCTCATACAGTTTATCCATGTTCGTCATTGTCGTTTTCCTCCTGATTGCTCTCTTTATATAATGTATCTTGCAACTTTTTCAGGCTTCCCCTCGAGGGGAAGCTGGCCGCGAAGCGGACTGATGAGGTGAAAACATCGCGGAAACAACACCTCATCCGCTTCACTGCGTTCAGCACCTTCCCCTCAAGGGGAAGGCTTTATCGGGTGGCCTCACTCCGCCTGATAGGTCAGCTCCCCGCCCTTGACGGTGGCACAGACCTTGCCGTACAGCTGCACCCCGTCGTAGGGGCAGTTATGGGACTTGGAGTGGAGCTTATCTTTGTCCACCACATAGGGGGTGTCCAGATCCACCAGCACAAAATCGGCGTCGTAGCCCGGCTCCAGCTGACCCTTTGCCAGACCCAAAATCTGTGCCGGGCTGGTGCTCATCAGGTGGACCAGCAGCTCCAGCGGCAGGCCCTCTTCCTTGCAGAGCTTGGTGTAGCAAACGCCGAAGGCCGTCTCGCTGCCCACCATGCCGGCCATGCCCTTCAATTTGTCCTCTTCGGAGTGGGGCGCATGGTCGGTGGCAATGGCATCCACCACGCCGGAGCGGATGGCGTCGATCAAGGCCTGCACATCGTCCGCCGTCCGGATGGGCGGGTTGACGCGGTAATCGCAGGTATCATTCGTGAACCACAGGTGGTGGGGCGTGACCTCGCAGGTCACCGGGGCACCCCGCAGCTTGGCCATCTGGATCGCGTCGATGGCTCCCCGGGTGGAAACGTGGCACATATGCAGCCGGGTCTGGTAGTATTCGCTCAGCCAGCAGTTCCGCACCGTTTCCAGATCCTCGGCCAGCCGGTAATCCCACGGGCTGATCTCCATATCCTCGGCGTGGCTCATCACGGTGATGTCCCGCTGGGTGCAGATGGCAAAGGCTTTCGCCATGGTCGCGTTGTCCTGCACGCCGTGGCCGTCCTCGGTGATGAACTTCACCGACGCGGGCAGGGTCTTAAGGTGATCCAGCGTCTTTCCGTCAAAATTTTCGGTGATGGAGACGGTCTGGTTCACGTCGCACAGGCCGATCTCGGCGGCCTTCCGCTCGATCATCTCAGCCTGCGCTGCCGAGGAGCAGACGGGCTTGGTGTTGGGCATCAGGTTGACGAAGGTGTATCCGCCGGCGGCCGCGGCCCGGCTGCCCGTCTCGATGTCCTCTTTGTACTCGAAGCCCGGCGTCCGCCAGTGGCAGTGGAGATCGACAAAGGCCGGCAGAACGGTCAGCCCGCCCGCATCGAGGACGGTCTCGTTTTCTCCGGCAAGTGCGGCCAGATCCTGACCCACGGCCGCGATCTTCCCGTCCTTGACGTAGAGTTCGACCGGCCGGCCCTCGGCGTTGACAGCGTTTACAAGCAGCATAATGTACCTCCCTGATCCGTTTTGATGGTATGGATTTGTTCGTGTACCCGCCCGTTTCGGGGCAAAAAAAAACTTTTCCCAAAAAAGGGAAAAGTCAATTCAGCAAAAAAGGAAACAACGCCGCCACAACAAAACCGGCAGCAAACTGGTTCTTCCGTTTTGCGCGCATCGACTTTGCCTGCATCGTGTTGTCTCCTTTTCGAGATGTGATTTATTTCGATATATTTTAGCATAGAAACGCAAAATGTGTCAATGCTTCCGGCCATTTTGTTTGTGAAAAGGTTTCTCTGCCGAAGCCCGGATTTTTGGCTACTCTACCGAAAAGTCCGATTTCATCCCCAAAACACTCCTTTTTTACAAAAAAATCCGCCCAATTCCTAGCGATTCACTGTACATTAAAGTTCACCTGTGTTATTATAATAGGACACGAGAGTATTCTGCCGCCGGGTTTGGCGCGGCAGCAACGAGGAAAAAGGGAGGGAACCCTCATGGGTTTGTTGGAGGACGCACGGAACATTCAGCGCAAAGACCCTGCTGCCCGCAGTGTGCTGGAAGTCATTCTGCTGTACCCCGGTTTTCACATTCTGGTCTACCACCGCATCGCTCATTGGCTGTATGAGCACAAGCACTTCTTCCTTGCGCGGTGGGTCAGCCAGCACGGACGCCACCGCACCGGCATCGAGATCCACCCCGGTGCCAAGATCGGCAAGTGCCTGTTCATCGACCACGGCATGGGCATCGTGTTCGGCGAGACCACCGAGATCGGCGACAACTGCACCATCTACCATGGCGTGACCCTCGGCGGCACCGGCAAGGACACCGGCAAGCGTCACCCCACCCTCGGCAACAACGTCCTGATCGGCGCAGGCACTAAAGTCCTCGGCCCGGTCTACATCGGCGACAACGCCCGCATCGGTGCCGGCAGCGTCGTGCTGCGCAACCTGCCCGCCAACTGCACCGCCGTCGGCGTGCCCGCCGAAGTGGTCCGGATCAACAACAAGGCCGTCAACCCCGCCGACGACCTTGACCAGCAGGATCTGCCGGATGTGGTCGCCCAGCGCATCACCGAGCTGGACCGCCGGATCAGCGCGCTGGAAAATCACAAACAGGGCGATACCCCGCCCACCGCAGAGCAGATCGCCCAGCGGCAGAAATAAGCAGAAACAAACAAAACAGGTGTACCCCAGAGTCTCGCACTCCATGGGTACACCTGTTTTGTCTGTCTTGGCTCTCCCTCCGGGAGAGCTGTCTGCGAAGCAGACTGAGAGGGCTATCAGCACCCGCCGCTGCAGAGCTGCCGGACCTTCTGGGCTGCAGCCTGCACCAGCTGGGAAATGGGCTGTTCAGGCACGCCGACGATGTAGTTGTCGCAGTGGTTCACCGGCACGAGCACCCGCCGGGCGCAGCTCTGGCAGACGGCCATCGCCATTTCCGGCGTGATCTCGCCCATCAGTGCGTCCGCAATGACGATTCCGATGGGGCCGACGATGATATCCGCGGTACGGCAGTTGACCACCACGGCGTTCCGGCCGGTGGCGGCGCGGCGGGCACCGGCCTTGAGCATCGCCGAAGCTGCGAGACTATTGGTGCCAACGGCGACCAGCTCTGCCTCCGGGCAGGCCGCTGCAATGGCCGCGACCAGCTGGCGGCCCAGTCCGCCGCCCTGTCCATCAATCACTAAAATCTTCATAGTACGTTTCTTTTATCAGAAGTCGATCTCTTCGAGGCGGAGCAGTGCGAGGATGTAGATCTTCAACGCCTCCAGCAGCTTGTCGATGGGAGCTGCCTCGTTTGCACCGTGCATCGGGCCGCCGAACGCGGGCAGGACCATGTCGCTGTGCTCCGGACCGAAGCTGACCGCATAGGGGAAGTGGCGGGCATAGGTGCCGCCGCCCATGGTGAACGGGGTGGCGTTCTCGCCGGTGACCTCGTTGTAGGTCTCAATGCAGGCTTTGATGGCCGGGGTGTCGGCTTCAATATAGAACGGCTCAGCAGTCTTTTCGTCCACCAGCTCGGCACCGGTTCCGATAGCAGCGCGGATGCTGGCCGCGATCTTCTCGCCGTTGGTGCAGGTGGGGAAGCGGCTGTCCAGCGTCTGGACCATCTTGCCGTCCTCCATATAGATCCGGCCGCCGATGATGGTCAGCGGGCCGAAGGGACCATCGGCGCAGTCGATGCCCAGACCCTCACCAGCCGTGGAGCTGTGCAGCTTCATGACCGATTCCAGATAGGCGCGCTCGGCATCGTTGCAGAGGTCGTTCTCCAGCAGGTAGTTCATCACCAGACCGATGGCGTTGATGGTGCCTGCGGGCATAGCGGCGTGGCCGGACTTGCCCCAGCCGCGGATGCGGACGCCGTTGCCTTCCGGCTCGAGGGTGATGTTGGGGGCATTCTTCAGCTTGGTGATGTCGGTCTCGACCAGTGCGCTGGCGCGGTCAGGCACGGCATTGTTGGCGACGCCGCCCACAAATTCCTTGATGACGCCGTTGCAGACCGGGCTGACCAGCTTGCCGCCGAACTGACCCTTCTCACCATTGCAGACCGGGAACTCGGCGTCCGGGGTGAAGCAGAACACGGGGGCGGGATAGTTCTTGAGGTAGTAGTCCACATCGTTCATGTGGGTCTCCTCGTTGTCGCCGATCAGGGCGCGGATGGGATATTTCAGCGAAACGCCCTCCTCTTTGAGGAACTTCAGGGCGTACAGGGTGGCCACCATGGGGCCCTTGTCGTCGGCCACGCCGCGGCCCAGCAGCCAGCCGTCCTGAATCCGCATCTTGAAGGGGTCATCCGACCAGCCGTTGCCCTCGGGCACCACGTCCACATGGCAGATGGTAGCCAGATACTTTTCCGGATCGGCACCGGCCAGCTCTGCATAGCCGATGTAGTTTTCGCAGTTGCGGGTGGCGAGGCCCATGCCCGCTGCCAGCTCCAACGTCTTATCCAGTGCGGCGCGTGCGCCCAGACCAAAGGGGGCACCCTCGGCGGGTGCGCTCTCCACGCTGTTGATCGCAACGAGGGCCGCAATGTCCTTCAGGAGCTGTTCTTTGTTCGCCGCGATGAACGCGTCGATCTTCTGGTTCAATGCCTGATCCATGATTAATCGTCCTTTCTATTACAATATAAATGGAACCGGATATGGCAGCCAGCCATATTCCATTCCAACTCGTACCTAAGCTACAATAAGAGAGCGATCGACTAACGCGTCCTTTCTAGGGCTTTTACGTCCGTTCAACAGACAGTTAGCCATCTCTCTTGTTGTAGCATTCGTTTTAAGCAGGTTGAGCCACC
>CAVKZS010000079.1:0-18428 GCA_963660925.1 Eubacterium sp. CAG:38
GGTCGGCGGTGTAGTAGAGGCTCTTTTTCGGCTCGGCGGGCAGGTCGATGCCGGTAGGTTCGCGAAGGCCAAAGGCCGCAAAGTAGTCGCAGAAGGCTTCTTTTCCCAGCCGGGCACCGATCTGGATGAAGCTCTGGTTGCAGGAGTTCTCGAGAGCCTGCGTGACGCTCTGCGAGCCGTGCCGTTTGTGGTTGGCGCAGTGAAAGCGGGTGCCGGCGACGGAAATCGACTCGCCGCAGTAGAAGCCGGAGTTTTTCTGGATGGCACCGGCGTCCAGCGCGGCGGCGCAGGTGATGAGCTTGAACACGCTGCCCGGCTCGTACAGGTCGCTGACGGCTTTGTTCCGCCACTGGGTCTGCTGGGCCAGTTGGAGCGCGGCGGCGCGCTCGGTGCCGGAAAGGGCTTCGACGGCCTCCCGGGCGGTTTTGTCGTAGAGGACGCGGGGCTGGTTGGGGTCGTAGGCGGGGGTGGTGGACATGGCCAGCACTGCACCGGTGTTGACGTCCATCACGATGCCTACCGCCCGGGCCGCAACGTGATGCTCCCGGACGGCGTAATTCAACGCATTTTCGAGGTAGTGTTGAATGTTTGCGTCGATGGTCAGCCGCAGGCCGTCGCCCTCGGTAGGGAAACGCTCCGTTTCGTAGCTCTGCTCGAGGGTGTAGCCCCACGCATTGACGGCGGTGAGCACCACCCCATTTTCCCCGGTGAGCAGGTCGTCGTACCGCAGTTCCAGCCCGGAGACACCGGCGTTGTCCACATTGGTGAACCCGAGCACCGATGCCAGAAACTCGCCCTGCGGGTACCAGCGTTTCGAGTCCTGATTGATCCGGATGCCGGTGATGCTGTTGGCTTCGCAGAAATCCCGCACCCGGTCGGCCATCTCCCGCTGCACCCGGTAGCGGAGCAGGCAGTCGTTGGAGCGGCGGTCGCTGAATTTTTCCAGCAGGGCGGTTTCGTCCAGTTCTAATATCTCGGCGAGGCCGTGGGCCGCCAAGCTGAGTTTGTCCTCCGGCATTTCCCGGGGGGAGGCGCGGAGGGTCCAGCAGCTGCTGTTGGCCGCCAGCAGAACGCCGTCCGCGCTGTAAATTCTGCCCCGGTCGGCGGGGACGACGGTATCCCGCAATTGCTGGCCGAGGGCACGGTCGGTGTACCAGCCCTCGCTGCGCAATTGCAGGAAAAACAGCCGGACGGCCAGCCCCAGCGCGAGGGCGCAGAAGAGGACGGTCATCAGCCGGGCACGGCGGCGGAATCCCTGCTCCGGCAGGGTGCGAAGTTCGGACATGGCGGCACCTCCCCCAAGCACTGTATGGGAAATCCGGCCGGAAAATGACTGGATGCCCTTCGTTCTGCGTAAAATAATAGAACGCTGGGAGGAAATGTCCATGGAACACGCGATCCTGCAAACCAAACACGCCAAACGCCGTCCGCTGCTCCGGCCCCTGCCCGCGATGGACCTGCCCTTTCTGGTGCTGGTGCTCGTCCTCGTGGGCTTCGGGCTGGTGATGCTGTACAGTGCGTCCAATGCGGTGGCCCTTTACCGGCGGGGCGATGCCTTTGCCTACCTGCGGCCCCAGCTGCTCTATGCGGCACTGGGCCTGACCGGAATGGGTCTTGCCAGCCGGGTGGACTACCATATCTTTCATAAGCTGGCATGGCCGCTGCTGGCCCTCTCGCTGATTTTGCTCGTGGCGGTGCTCTTCATGCCCGAGTACAACGGCTGCAAGCGGTGGCTGGTGCTGCCCGGGCTGGGGACGCTCCAGCCCAGTGAGATCGCCAAATTTGCGGTGGTGCTGGTGTTTTCCCACATCATCTCGCTGAACCACGACCGGATGGGGCAGTTTGCGGTGGGTGTCCTGCCCTTCGCGCTGGTGCTGGGGGTGGTGGCGGCCCTGATGCTGCTGGAACCCCACCTCTCCGGCACCCTGCTCATCTTGGGCATCGGGGCCGTGCTGATGTTCGTGGGCGGCACTGGCCTGCGGTGGTTTGTGCTGGCGGGGGTCAGCGGGGTAGCCGCCATTGGCGCGGCGGTGGCGGTCATGCCCGACCTCGTGCCCTACGCCGCCGACCGGCTCAACTCGTGGCTCGACCCCTTTGCCGACCCGCTGGGCGACGGCCACCAGACCATCCAAAGTTTATACGCCATCGGTTCCGGCGGGGCCACCGGGCTGGGCCTCGGGAACAGCCGCCAGAAGCATCTGTTCGTGCCCGAACCCCAGAACGACTTCATCTTCTCCATTGTCTGCGAGGAGCTGGGCTTTGTGGGGGCCTGCATGGTCATTCTGCTCTTCGTCCTGCTGCTCTGGCGGGGGATCACGCTGGCGGCGCGGGCACCCGACCGGTTCGGGGCGTTGCTGGTGGTGGGATTCACGGTGCAGGTGGCATTGCAGGCTGTGCTGAATGTGGCCGTCGTCACCAACACCATCCCCAACACCGGCATCAGCCTGCCCTTTTTCTCCTCCGGCGGCACTAGCCTGATGATGCTGCTGGGCGAGATGGGGATCGTGCTGGCTGTCTCCCGGGGCGAGACCTAAAAAAGCCGGAGAAACAACGCCACAAACTCGATTCTGCTTGTCCGGCGGACATTCTGCACCCATTTTGCATAGCCTGAGGTATCTTTTGCGGAATGGGGGCTGCGGATATGACAGAACAGCGGAGCATCATCAAGGTGGTCGGCGGCAGACCGCTGAACGGCACGGCTAAGATCCCGGCAGCAAAAAACAGCGTGCTGCCGCTGCTTGCGGCTTCGCTGCTCTGCCGCAGCCCGGTCTGCCTGCGGGCGGTGCCGCGGCTGTCGGATGTGGAGGGATGTTTGACCCTTCTGCGAGATGCGGGAATGGAGGCCCAGCGGCAGGGCGGGGATGTGCTCGTCTCTGGCACGCCATGGAACAGCACCCTGCCCGGCCAAACGGCGGCACAAATGCGGGCATCCATCCTGTTCTGTGCGCCGCTGCTGGCCCGGCTGGGGCGGGCGGAAACGGCCCTGCCCGGCGGGTGCCGGATCGGGGCGCGGCCCATCGACCTGCATCTGGCCGGGCTGCGGCAGATGGGCGTCCAAGAGTTGGATGCTGGGTCTGACCGGCTGGTGCTGACGACCCCGGCGGGCCTGCACGGGGCCGAGATCACCCTGCGCTTCCCCAGTGTGGGGGCCACCGAGACGCTGCTTCTGGCTGCCGCCTGCGCCCGGGGCACTACCATCCTGCGGGGCGCGGCGCGGGAACCGGAGATCGCCGACCTCGCCGCTTTCCTCAACCGGTGCGGCGGGCAGATCGAGGGGGCGGGCAGCTCTACCCTCCGGATCGAGGGGCGGCGGGGATTGTCCGGGTGCGTGTTCACACCCCTGCCGGACCGCATTTTTGCCTCCACGCTGGCCTGTGCTGCGGCTGCCGCCGGAGGCCGGGTGGAACTGACCGGATGCCCGCCCGCACTCTATGCTCCGGTGCTGGAAATTCTGGAACAAATGGGATGCTGGGTCGAGCGGGGAGCCGAGAGCGTTCAGATCGCCCGATTTGGCCGGCTGTACGGCGCGGGCCGGGTCTTTACCGGGGTGTATCCGGGCCTTGCCACCGACGCGGCTCCGCTGCTGGCAGCGGTGATGCTCTGCGCCCGCGGTGCGAGCAGCATCGAGGACGTGATCTTCGAGCGGCGGTTCGCTTGTGCCGAAGGTTTTTTGCATTTGGGCGGAAACGTGAAAGTGGAAGGCCGTATCTTTCATGCAGAAACTACAAATCCCGCCGCCGGTCTGCATGGGGCGCGATTGGCCGCGCCGGACCTGCGGGGCGGGGCCGCGCTGGTGCTGGCGGCACTGGCGGCGCGGGGCCAAAGCGAAATCTCCGGAACCGAGTACATCGACCGGGGATATGCAGATTTTACAGAGATTTTGGCGCGTCTGGGGGGACGAATTGGGCGGGAAACCCGGCCCGAGGGCGCACCGGTGAAAAAAACACCCTCAAAAAAGTAATTTTGTCTTGCAATCGGAGCCAAAAGATGATACGATACAGTTGTATAGTTGTACTATGAGACTATTCTGCGCAAAAGCAACGGCGCGGGTTTACGATATCATCCGATGGAGGACAAAGTTATGGCATTGATGCTCGACGAAGAAATGGACGAAAACGTTACGACGATCAAAGTGATCGGCGTAGGCGGCGGCGGCGGCAACGCCGTGAACCGCATGGTCAGCGACGGCTTGCAGGGTGTGGAGTTCATCGCAATGAACACCGACCAGCAGGCTCTGGCCAAGAACCACGCAGCGACCAAGGTGCAGCTGGGCTCCAAGCTGACCAAGGGCCGCGGCGCAGGTGCAGACCCCGAGATCGGCCAGCGCGCCGCAGAGGAGAGCAAGGACGAGATCGCAAACGCGCTCAAGGGCTCTCAGATGGTATTCATCACCGCCGGTATGGGCGGCGGCACCGGCACCGGTGCGGCTCCTGTGGTGGCCGAGGTCGCACACGATCTGGGCATCCTGACCGTCGGCATCGTCACCAAACCCTTCTCCTTTGAGGGTAAGCGGAAGATGGGTCTGGCCGAACAGGGCATCGCAAACCTGCTGATGCACGTGGACAGCCTGATCGTGATCCCCAACGAACGCCTGAAGATGATCAGTCAGGAAAAGATCACCCTGATGAATGCCTTCCAAGCCGCCGACAACGTGCTGCGGCAGGGCGTTGAGTCCATCTCGGCCCTGATCAATGTGCCGGCCTTCATCAACCTCGACTTCGCGGATGTGCGCTCCATCATGAAGGACGCCGGCTACGCCCACATGGGTGTCGGCTCCGCAAAGGGCGCAGGCAAGGCAGAGAATGCAGCCAAGGCTGCTATTTCCTCTCCGCTGCTGGAAACCAGCATCGCCGGTGCACACGGCGTCATCATCAACATCACTTCCAGCCCCGACATCGGTCTGGAGGATGTTGAGACCGCTGCCGGCCTCATCACCCAGAGTGCGCATCCGGATGCGAACATCATCTGGGGTACTGCGTTCGATGAGAACCTCTCCGACGAGATGCGCGTGACCGTTGTGGCCACCGGTTTTGACAACAAGACCGCTGAGGGCCTGCGCAACAGCCTGAACAACGCCACCGGTGCGGCTTCTTCCACGCCGTCTGCCGTGTTCAGCTCCGATGTGTCGGCAGCAAGTGCCGCTGCCAAGGCAGCACCCGCAGCCGGTGCTGCAAAGCCGGTGGAGGAAGAGAGCAGCGACAACCGTTATTATGACGAGCTGCTGGCGATCCTGAACAAGCGCAAGTAAGCATCCCTGCCCGGGAGGGAGCGGGGGCCTTGCGCAGGCGGGAGGAGGCAGACCATGGATTCACAGGATGTGGAAAGCGGCCGTCTTGCGGGCAGTGTTCTGCGCTGCATTGAGCGGCTCTGCGCCCAGAACGACATGGAATACCGTCAGTCCCGCCGCGCCCTGCGCAAAGCGGAAGAAACACAGAAACAGGAAAGCACCGAAAAGCCCGCGGCCCAGCCGCAGGAGGAACCGCAGCTGCCGGAACCCATCGTCGCCCAGCTGGACGCGCTCAACCGCAAGCTGGCAGCGGCCAATCTGACACTGCGCCGCTACGAGACCCGGATGTTTGCCTACGAGCGCACCGTCTACGCGCTCAAGCAGGAAAACGCCGAGCTGGAAGCCCTCTGCAAGCAGGCCCGGCAGGGCGAACCTCTGCCGCCCGAACCAAAGCCGCAGGAGCCGGTGCTGGATCAGCCCGGCCTGCCGGTCATCCGGTTCACGCCCGATGGCAAGGAGGCGGCGGAAGCAGAAGATGCTTTTTATGAGGAGACGCCTTCGTCCCGTTTGAACCCCTTGCAGGAACCCCGCACGCCCTTGGATCATCTGTCGGTTCAGTTGCTCGCGCAGTTTGACCGGATGATGGATACATAAAACCAAAAGAAAAGCTGACGTTTGGAGCAGATGCCCGAACGTCAGCTTTTTGCATATTGAGAAAAATCACCGGACAGAGCTGGTGCGGTGCTCCATCAGATAGGTGGCCTCGAGGTCGGCAATGTGGAGCTTGACGGCCAACGGGTACTTGTCGTAGGCCTCTGAAATGGCGAAGCAGCCGCCCTTGGCCGCATCGTCAAAACCGCCCATGTGCCAGCGGATGGCAACGGCCTCTTCCACTTTCAGCTTCATGAACCGCTCGATGAGGAACACGCTCTTCTCGCCGTGGCCGTAGGGGAACAGATCCTCCACGCTGTACGAGGGCACCTTCTCCCACTGGCCGGTCACTTCGTTTTTCACGTTGCGGGTGCCCAGCTTGTAGTAGTTGGCCTTGCACAGGTCGTGCAGCAGGGCACAGATGGCAAAGCTCTCCTCGCTTTCGCCCTCGGTGAAAAAGCTGTCGTGAAGTGCATGGTAGACGTTCAGGCTGTGCAGGCACAGGCCGCCTTCGCAGGCACCGTGGAACCGGGTGGAGGCCGGGGCCGAGAAGAAGTCGGTTTTCTTGTCCATCCAGTCCAGCAGTTTTTCACTGCCCGGCCGGGTGACGTGCTGCTGGAAGATCTGCAAAAACTCTTCGCGGTCGCCCATCTTACAGCTCCATGTCGTCGAGGATGCCCTTGAGGATGGCCAGCTCGTCGTGGCTCAGGGAAATGCCCTTGCCCATCCGGGTGCCGTCCGGGGACCAATCGCGGATATCATACTTGGGGTCGCCGTCGTTCCAGCTGATGAGGTTGAGCTGACGCTCCCAGCCGCGGGGACGCTGCGAGAGCACTGCCAGCTTCTGAACGATCTCGTATTTGATTTCTGCCATGGTGTATTACCTGCCTTTGCTTTGTTTGCTACCATAATAAAAGAAGCGGACAAAGATTTCAACAGGTAAATTAAAAATAATTTGAAAATTATTCCATTCCTTAGCCGTAGGGGGCGTCCTCGCGCCAGTCCACAAGGTCCAGCACGCCGCTTTGGGCGGGGTCAGGTTCCTCCGGAGCCGGATGTGCCGAATCAAGGTTCTGCTCGGTGCCGAAAAGCTGTTCGCCGTACTGGGCCATCACGCCCGGCACCTCACCCGCCAAGAATGCGGCGGCGTTTTTCTGGCGGCAGGCGGCGGGGGTGCCGTCCGTCATGGGGATGGGGCCGTCCGGCTCCGGCGGAGAGTCCGGCGGGGCTTCGGTCTGGTTCTGCACCTTGGGCGGCGGCAGCTGGACGTTCGGGTCGTCCGGCTGGGACGGCGGCAGAAAGCCCGGGTCGGGCAAGGCCAGCTCGTGCCGGACAAAGGGAGTCAGGGGATTCATTGCAAACACCTCCGGGGATAGCGTGCCCGGAGGTGAATAAAAATATTACAAAACCAAGCTCACCGTGCTTCCCCCGCTCCTTGCCTTCTTCACCACCACCTGATGGTCGATGCGGTCTTTCAGCGCGGCCACATGGGAGATGATGCCGACCAAGCGGTTGCCCTCGGTGAGGCCGGCAAGGACCCGGATGGCCTGCTCGAGGGACTCTTCGTCCAGCGAGCCGAAGCCCTCGTCGAGGAAGAGGGTGTCCAGCCGGATGCCGCCGGCGGCACTCTGCACCTCGTCCGACAGGCCCAATGCCAGTGCCAGAGATGCCTTGAAGCTCTCGCCGCCCGAGAGGGTCTTGACGCTCCGGCGGGTGCCGTTGTAGTGGTCGATCACGCCGAGGTCAAGGCCGGACTGACTGCGCTGGTTTTCGGCCCCGATCCGTTCCAGCTCGTACTGCCCGGCGGTCATCTGCATCAGCCGGGTGTTGGCGTGGACGAGGATGCGGTCGAGGTAGGTCATCTGGATGTAGGTCTCCAGCCGGATCTTCTGCTTGCTGCTCAGGGTTCCGCCGGCGGTGGAGGCCAGCGCGCTGACCCACTGCCAGCGGGCTTCCAGTGCAGCGCGCTCCTTGGCGTGCTGTTGGTATTCCCGCAGGGCGGCTTGGTTGGGGCGGAGCAGTGCGGCCAGCGTCTTTTCCTGTTCGGTCAGGGCGGCGCGCCGGGCTTCCAGTGCGGCTTTTTCGGTTTGCAGGGCGGTGAGATCGGAGGGCGTGCCGTCCTCCTGTGGAAGCTGCTGGGCGTTCAGGGCTTGGATCGCCGCCTCTGCGTCCGAGACGGCCTTTTCGCACTGGCGCAGGGTGGCTTCGGCTTGCTCCTTGGCGGCTTGCAGCTGCCTGCGCTGGGCCTTGAGTGTGTTCAATTCCTGCTCTGCCTCGGCCCGGGTGGGATAGGGCAGGGCAGTGCGGGCATCGGTAAGCTGTTTTGCCAAGCTCTGCACCGTGGCAGATTGTGCGGCGGCCTGCTGTTCGGCTTCGGACGCTGCGGCTTCCAGCCCGGTGCGCCGGTCGGTCTGGGCCTTGAGGGCGGCTTCCAGCTGGGTGCGCCGCCGGCAGGCGGTCTGGTTCTGCTTCTGGTCGCGGTTCAGCTGGCGGTAAGCTTTGCGCAGGTGTTCCAGTTCATCGGCAGCGGCGGTGCGCAGAGCACCCAGTGTGGCAGGGGCGGCGGTCTCGTCGGCAAACAGTTCCGGCAGCAGGGCCTTGGCATGCCGGCGGAGGGTCGAACGGCCCTCCTTTTCGGCGGCGAGGGCTTCCCGCGCGGCGGCACTGGCGTCCTGCGCAGTCTGGTCGGCGGCGTTGGCAGCATCCTTGGCGGCGTTCACCTGCGCCTGCGTCGGGGCTGCGGCCGGCAGTTCCGCCCGCTTGGGGTGGTGCACACTGCCGCAGACCGGGCAGGGCGTGCCTTCGGCGAGGTCCTGCGCCAGCAGACCGGCCTGTGCGTCGAGAAAGCTGCGTTCCAGCCGGTCGCGGTGGTCGCGGGCGGCGGCCTGCGCCTGCGCTGCCTTCTGATAAGCGGCTTGCGCCGTTTTGACAGCCTGTGCCCGCGCAAGGCACTTGTCCAGCAGCTTGTCCAGATCGCTCAGAGCCTCGCCGCACTGGGTCAGTTGGTCGAGTTTGGTTTCCAGTTTGACCCGCTCGGCTTCGGTGTCGGCAAGGGTGTCAAGCTCCTGCCGCATTCCGGCCAGTTCTGCGTCCAGCTGGGCAAGGGCGTCCCGGTTGGTTTGGGCCTTGTCCTGTTCTTGCTTGGCCTTGCCGCGGGCTTCTGTCTCCTGCCGGAGCAGCTTGTCCATTTCATCGTAACGGGACAAATCGCTTTCGGCCTTGGCGATCTGCCCGGTCAGGGCGTCGAGAGCAGCGGCATCTCCGGCGTGCTGTTTCATCGCGGTGCGGGCAGCGTCCCGCGCGGGGAGCAGGCTGTCCAGTTCTTTCTGCTTGGCGGCGAGGTCGTCCTGCAGCTTCTTTGCGGCGGCTGCCCGGCCAAGGGTCTGCTGCAGCGCGGCCAGCCGTTCGTCGGCCTTGCCCCGCGCGGCAGTGGCTTCGGCGAGGGCGGTATCCTGCCGTTCCGTCAGCTGAGTCAGTGCTTCCACCACCGTTTCGGGCGGTGTCTGGGCACTGAGGGCAGCCAGCGTTTCGGTGTCCGGGTCATCCTCCGCCCAATGGACGCCGGATAAGATCTGCCCGATCTGGATGTTCTGGGCCGTCCGCCGCTGGTTCAGGTCGGTGCATTCGGCCTGTAACCGCTCCTGCAGCTGCTGATACCGCTGGGTGCGGAACAGGGTGCGGAAGATCTTGATCCGCTCCTCGGTGGAGGCGTTGAGCAGCCGGGTAAACTGCCCCTGCGCGATCATGGCGATTTGCGAGAACTGGTTGTAGTCCAGCCCGATCACGTCGATGACGGCGGCGGTCACTTCTTTGGCCTTGGTCACTGGAGGGCGGCCGTCACCGTAGGTAAGGGTGGCGTCGGCCTTTTCGGTGGTGAAGCCCTCGCCGCGGGTCTTGGGACGGAGGTATTCGGGATTTCGCCGGACGGTGTACCGCTTGCCGGATACCTCAAATTCCAACTCAACAAAGGTGGGCGTTTTGGGGTCGGCGTACTTGCTGCGGAGCATGGCACCCTCCCGGACGCCGCCGCTGGAATGGTCGTAGAGGGCGTAGGTGATGGCGTCGAAGAGGGTGGTCTTGCCCGCGCCGGTATCGCCGGTGACGAGGTACAGCCCGCCCCGGCCCAGCTTTTCCAGTTCCAGCACCGTTTCGGCGGCGTAGGGGCCAAAGGCCGAAAGGGTCAGCTTCAAAGGTCTCATGCGTCGGCCTCCTTCCAGATTTTTTCAATGAGTTCCTGACAGAACGCGGCCTGCTCCTCGGTGAGGGGGGCGTTGTTCTGGGCTTCGTAAAAGGCCGCAAAGTGTTCCAGCGGCGAACGCTGCTCGGCCCGCTCGGGGCGGTCGATGTTCTGCTGCTGGCGGGTGCGGAGGTTGTCGTAATCGAGCCGCATCAGGTTGGGGTAGATGACCCGGAGCCGCGCCAGCGCGTCCGGCACATCCTGCTCGTCGGTGAGGGTAATGTGAAGATAGTCGTCCACGGCGGTGTTTTCGTAATTGCGGCGGTCGGTCAGTTCCATATAGCTGCCGCGCACTTCCCGCAGGTCGTGCAGGGGTGTCAGCGGCGCGAATGACAGCCGGACATCCCCCTTTTCGCCCAGCTCCACGAAGGTCACGCTCTTGTGCTGGTGCGCCTCCGAGAAGGAATACTTGAGCGGTGTGCCGCAGTAGCGCACGGTGTCCCGCCCGACTTTCTGGGGGCTGTGGAGGTGGCCCAGTGCCACATAGTCAAAGTCGTCAAAAAGGGCGGCGTCCACGCTGTCCACCCCGCCGACGGAGGGCTCTTCGCTCTCGCAGCAGGCGGCACCGGCCACGAACTGGTGCGCCACCAGCACGTTCCGGTGGGTCTTGTCCAGCTTGCAGTGCCGGAGCACGCAGCCCAGCGCGTCGGTGTAGCTTTCAATCGGCTCATCCGGGTAGATGTGTCGGACGGATGCCGGCTTCAGGAAGGGAAGCAGATAGACGTCCACGATGCCGAAGCTGTCGGTGAGGGAGATCGGTTCCGGCGCACCGGCAAACACCGGGCTGACGTAGACCCGGCTTTCGGCCAGCAGATGGGAGCCGAAGGCAATCCGGTCGGCGGAATCGTGGTTGCCGCTGATGGCAAACACCGGCAGATCCCGGCCCGCAAGTTCGGTGAGGAACCAGTCCAGCAGACGCACGGCCTCGGCGGGTGGAACGGGCTTATCGTATAAATCGCCTGCCAGCAATACACCGTTGACCGGCGTTTCGTCCAGCAGAGCCAAAATCTGTTCGAGGATGTACCGCTGGTCGTCCAGCATCGAAAATTCGCAGACCCGCTTGCCCAGATGCAGGTCGGACAGGTGGAGAAAACGCATGGGAACACCGCCTTTCAGCAATTCTGCTCCCATTATAAAAAAAGGCGGCGGCTTTGTCCACCGCTGCCTTTGGGATTTTACATCAGAACAGCTTATTCCAAGTGGCGGCACCCACAACGCCGTCAGCCGTCAGGCCGTTCCGGGCCTGAAACCGCCGGACCGCCGCAGCGGTGGCGGCACCGAATTTCCCGTCTGCCGAAAGCGTCTCGCCGAGGGTGTTCAGCTTTTGCTGCAGCAGCCGGACCGTGCCGCCGGCCATGCCGGTGCGCAGGGCGATGCCCGGGTAGGGCGTGCCGAGGCCGTGCTTTGCGGTGTATTTGTTGTACAGGGTGTTCCATGTGGTCTGGCCCACCTTGCCGTCGGCGGTCAGTTTGTTCCGGAGCTGGAACTCCATCACGGCCTTTTCCGACCCGGAGCCGAAGCTGCCGTCCACGGCGAGGATGTCGTGCCAAGTGCACTGGTCCCGGATGCCGTTGAGCCATGTCTGCACCAGTGCCACGTCCGGCCCGTCGGAGCCGCTGTGAATGAGCGAATAGTAAGCAGGGATCGCCATTGTCAAAACACACTCCTTCCGTTTTCATGGTATGAAGAAAACTTGGAATGTGTGAAATGGCTGTTGTCCAACCTCTCAGCCGCTTACGCGGCAGCTCTCCTTGTAGGAGAGCCTTTGGCAATCCCCATAAACGAAATCTCTTTGCCAAGGGCTCCCCTCAATAGGGGAGCTGTCGAGCGAATGCGAGACTGAGAGGTTTAATCCCCCACCAACACAACATCTTTTTTCTCCACCGTGACACTCTGCCACCAATCCACCAGCTTGAACCGGATGATGTACTCGCCGCAGACGAGGTCGTTTTCTGCGGGCAGGGCATAGCCGCCGCAGGCCGAACGGCAGAGCCCCGGGTAGAGGACGCACCACCAGTTTTTGCCATAGTGGGCGGTGTCGCCCAGCTCGATCCGCACGGCATCGTACCGCCCGGCGGGGAGGGCGGAATCCCGGTACTGCGTCCGGGCAAAGTACATCTTCACCAGCCGCACCCGCACCGGGGTGGAAAGCCCCATTCCGGCGAGGGTCTGCTGGGCCGTCAACTGGAGCTGGGGCAGGTTTTGCACTGCCCAATGGAGCGTGCCGGCTTTATCTGAGGCCGTGCAGGACGCATCAGCATAGGTGAGAATCGCATCCCGGACCCGGAGCTTCGCGCTCTGATCCAGCAGGGAATCGCTCTCGGCCCGGATGTGGAACCGCAGGGTGTCGGCACAGAGCGCGGCTCCGGTGTCCAGCTGCGCCCGGCCCCATTCCCCAAGCGGCCAAAGCCCGCAGAGCAGGAAACATCCCGAAAGTATCAATCCCAGAACCTGCATCTCCTGCCGGGACAATCGGCGCGTGAAACGATTTGCCATCAAAAAAGACCCTCCTCTGGAAATGATAACAAAAGGATGGGTCTGATTGGAAGATTTTATTCAGCTTAGTTCTTCAGCGACTGCATGGGAGCGGGCAGTCGGCCGCCGCGGTTGATGAACACCGAGGGGTCGCGCTGGTTGACCGGCATGATGGGGCCGTAGCCCAGCAGACCGCCGAAGTCCAGCACCTCGCCGGCCTTGCGGCCGATGGCCGGGATGACGCGGACGGCGGTGGTCTTGCTGTTGACCATACCGATGGCGGCTTCGTCGGCGATGAGTGCGCTGATGACGGCGGGGGTGGTGTCGCCCGGGATGATGACCATATCAATGCCCACCGAGCAGACGGCGGTCATGGCTTCCAGTTTCTCGATGGTCAGGCAGCCGGACTCGGCGGCGTGGATCATGCCGTCGTCCTCGCTGACCGGGATGAAGGCACCGGACAGGCCGCCGACGTGGTTGGAGGCCATCACGCCGCCCTTCTTGACGGCGTCGTTCAGCAGGGCGAGGCAGGCAGTGGTGCCGCAGCAGCCGCAGGTCTCAAGGCCCATTTCCTCAAGGATGTTGGCCACGCTGTCGCCCACAGCCGGGGTGGGGGCCAGCGACAGGTCGATGATGCCGGCGGGCACGCCCAGCGCATCGGAAGCGAGATTGGCCACCAGCTGGCCCACGCGGGTGATCTTGAACGCGGTGCGCTTGACCAGCTCGGCCACGGCGTCGATGGGGGCATCCTTCGGCAGGCGGGCCAGAGCCGCACGGACGGCACCGGGGCCGGAAACGCCGACATGGATCTCGCAGTCCGGCTCACCGGGGCCGTGGAATGCACCGGCCATGAAGGGGTTGTCCTCAGGGGCGTTGCAGAACACGACCAGCTTGGCCGCGCCGATGCACTGGCGGTCGGCGGTCAGCTCGGAAGCCTTCTTGACGGCCTCGCCCATCAGCTTGATGGCGTCCATGTTCAGGCCGGCCTTAGTTGCGCCGATGTTCACCGAGCTGCACACGATGTCGGTCTCGGCCAGTGCCCGGGGGATGGATTCGATCAGACGGCGGTCGCCGGCCGAGAAGCCCTTGTGTACGAGGGCCGTGTAACCGCCCACGAAGTTGACGCCGACCTTCTTGCCGGCGGCATCCAAGGTCTTGGCGAAGTCCACCGGGTCGGCGTCCGGGCAGGCACCCAGCAGCATGGCGATGGGGGTCACGCTGATTCGTTTGTTGATGATGGGGATGCCGTACTCCGCGCTGATGTGCTCGACCGCGGGCACCAGATTGGCCGCCTTGGTGGTGATCTTGTTGTAGATCTTTTCGCAGGCCTTTTTAGGGTCGGGGTCGATGCAGTCCAGCAGGCTGATGCCCATGGTGACGGTGCGCACGTCCAGATTGTCCTGCGTGAACATCTCGATGGTCTCGAGGATGTCGCCGGTGTTAAACATACTCATTGCAGTTCCCTCCGTCAGATCGTGTGCATGGCGTCAAAGACTTCCTGACGGGTCACGTTGATCTGCATCCCCATCTCCTTGGCCAGCGCGTCGGCACGTTTGTGCAGCTCTTCATGGCTGACGCTGCAGTTGGAGATGTCCACCAGCATGATCATGGCGAACATTCCCTGCAGGATGCTCTGGGTCACGTCCTCGATGTTGATGTTCAGCTCGCTGCAAAGGCCCGAAACCTTTGCAACGACGCCGACGGTGTCTTTTCCGATCACGGTGATGAAAGCTTTCATAATCTCCTACCCTCGTTTTCTTTCCCGGCTGCCCGTGCCGCGGCAAGGGACAGCACCCTGTGCGAACTACGCGGCCCGAAACACGCCGCATTCCGATTCCAGTATAGCAGATTTGCCGAAATTTGAATATACTTTTTGGAAAAAAGAACAGTTCCCGGCGGGAAAAGACATTCTATCTCAAAAAGGCAGTGCAATCCCCTCCGGACTGTGCTATACTTATCTATAATTTCCGATCCATCAAAACGTGTAAGGAGTCGAAACTTTATGGAACAGCTTTTGAAAATTCTGGAAGATAACGCGCGGCTGCCGATCGAGGACATTGCCACGATGCTGAATAAATCCCCGGCTGAGATCGCGGCCATGATCGACCTTGCCCGGGCGCAGGGCATCATCAAGGGCTACAAGACACTCGTGGACTGGGAGAAGGCCGGCATCAACCGGGTCGAGGCCGTCATCGAGCTGAATGTCAGCCCCAAGAAGAGCCGCGGCTTTGATGAGATCGCAGCCACCATCGCTGCCTTCGACGAGGTGGAGAGCGTGCTGCTGATGAGCGGCGGCTACGACCTGCAGCTGGTCATCAAGGGCAAGACCTTCCAAGAGATCGCGCTGTTCGTGGCAAAGCGGCTCAGCCCGCTGGACGATGTGCTGTCCACGGCCACCCATTTCGTGCTGCGCACCTACAAGAAGGAAGGCCGCCTGTATCAGGACGAAGAAATTGATGAAAGAGAGTGCACGGTACTGTAATGGAGTATGAGAAACTGATCGCGCCTGCCGCCAAGGAGATGCGTCCTTCCGGCATCCGCAAATTCTTCGACCTCGCCGCCGATATGCCCGAGTGCATCAGCCTCGGCGTCGGCGAACCGGATTTCAAGACCCCGTGGGCCGTCCGGGAGGCCGGCATTGAGAGCCTCGAGCACGGCCGCACCCGCTATACCTCCAACGCCGGCCTGAAAGAGCTGCGCGCCGAGATCGCCCGGTATCTGGACCGCCGCTTCGGGCTGAAATACGACCCGAACGGGCAGGTGCTCGTGACCGTGGGCGGCAGCGAAGCCATTGATATGTGCATCCGCACGCTGGTGCAGCCCGGTGATGAAGTCATCATCCCGGAGCCGTGCTTCGTCTGCTACGAGCCCATCACCACCCTGTCGGGCGGCGTGCCGGTCCATGTGGCCTGCCGGCAGGAGGACGAGTTCCGCCTGCGCGCCGACGCGCTGAAAGCGGCCATCACCCCCAAGACCAAGCTGCTCATTATGCCGTTCCCGAACAACCCCACCGGTGCCGTGATGGAGAGGGAAGACCTCGAGGCCATTGCCGAGGTCCTGCGGGACACCAACGTGATGGTGCTGTCGGATGAGATCTACGCCGAGCTGAACTACGGCCTGCGGCCCCATGTCTCCATCGCCACGCTGCCCGGCATGGCAGAACGGACCATCGTGGTCAACGGCTTCTCCAAGACTTACGCCATGACCGGCTGGCGTCTGGGCTATGCCTGCGGCCCGGCCCCCATCATCAAGATCATGACCAAGATCCACCAGAGTGCCATCATGAGTGCACCCACCACCAGCCAGTACGCCGCCATCACCGCCCTGAAGGAGTGCGACGGCGAGATCGACCGGATGCGGGACGAGTACAATATGCGCCGCCGTCTGGTGGTGCACGGCTTCAACCAGATGGGCCTGACCTGCTTTGAGCCGCGGGGCGCGTTCTACGCCTTCCCCTGCATCAAGTCTACCGGCATGACCAGTCAGGAATTCTGCACCAAGCTTTTGGAGCAGAAGCACGTCGCCATCATCCCGGGCGATGCCTTTGGAGCCTCCGGCGAGGGCTACTGCCGGGTGTCTTACGCTTACTCGGTGGAGCATCTGACCGAGGCATTGAAGCGTATCCGGGAGTTTCTGCAGGAGATCGGCGTCAACAGCGGCGAACAGTAAGCTGAAGAAAAAGAGGAGGGACCTTCCCGATGGCAAAACTGAACCGTGTGACCGTGCTGGCACCCGCCAAGCTGAATCTGGCACTGGACGTGGTGGGCCTGCTGCCCAACGGTTACCACAACCTCGACATGACCATGCAGGCCATCTCGCTGTATGAGCGGGTCATCCTGAGCCGGAGCAATGGCCTGAGCCTGTCGCTGCCCGGCAGCCCGGTGGCCGCCAACGACAGCAACACCGCCATCAAAGCGGCGGTCGCGTTCTTCCGGTATACCGGCCTGCTGGCCGGTGTGGACATCACCATCTATAAAAATGTTCCGGTGCGGGCAGGCATGGCGGGCGGCAGTGCCGACGCCGCCGCCGTCCTCGTGGGCCTGAACGCCCTGTACGGGGCCAAGCTTTCCATGAGCGAGCTGTGCGCACTGGGTGCCAAGATCGGCGCGGACGTGCCCTTTGCCCTGATGGGCGGTACCTGCCGGGTTCAGGGCGTGGGCGACGTGATGAAAGCTCTGCCGCCGGTGCCCGACTGCTGGTTCACGGTGGTCATGCCGGATTACGGCGTCTCGACCCCCGAGGCGTTTGCGGCTTACGATAAAGTGGGCAGTTCCGCCCACCCCGACTGCGAGGCGCAGGAAAAGGCCATCCGTGCTGAAGATCTGGCCGGGGTCTGCGCTGCGGCCGGCAACGCACTGGAAGAGTGCAGCGGTGCCCGGGATAACGAGGCCATAAAGATGGCCCTGAAAGAGCAGGGGGCCATCACCGCCCTGATGACCGGCAGCGGCGCGGCGGTGTTCGGCATCTTCGCCGACGAAGCCACGGCCCGCGCCGCGGCACAGGCCGTGAAAGCAAAATGGCCGCAGGTCTATGTGGCCCAGCCCGATAAGGGCGGCGCACGGGTGATCGCACCGCGGATCTATTAAAAAAGCAAAAGGCACTTCTCTACGGGGTTTGGAACCCGGCAGGGAAGTGCCTTTTTGATGGGGATGCTTACTCGGACTCGTCGGAAAACAGGCCCGGAATGCCGCAGAGGGCGGCAACGCCCACCAGCGTGAACACGATGCGGGACCAGATGGAACTGCTGCCGCCCAGAAGCCAGCCCACGAAATCAAACTGGAACAGGCCGACCAAGCCCCAGTTGATGCCGCCGACGATCATCAGAATCAGGCAAATTTTATAAAAGGTCTGCACAAAAAGACCCTCCTTCCTTTGGGGATAGGATATCCCGCAGGAGGGAGGGTTATTCATTGCGTTACAGTGTCACCAATCCATTAAGTCGGGCAGGGTGAGCGTTTCGTCCGAGCAGTGGGGGTCGGAGTCGTCGTGGGTGGAAGAGACTTTCTCGACCTCCCGGACGATCTCGCAGATGGCGGTGCAGTCCTCGGGCAGGTCGGTCTGGCTCCGGCCCGAGTGGGTGAAGAGGATCTTGCCCTCCGGTCCCACCACCAGCGTCAGGGGCAGGATCTGGGGCGCGGTGCGGTCATACTGATACCCGGCATCTTTAGCGGCCTTGTAGATCTTCTGGGCCGCAAAGCTCCAGCTCAGCAGGCCCTTGGTCTGCTCCACGCCCAGATAACCGTAGAGCACGCCCGGGCCGTCGCAGATGACCGGGAAGGGAAATTCCGACCCACGGGTGGCCGTGGCGACGTCCTTGGCCGATGAGCGCACCACGCAGGCCAGCCGGACACCCCGCAGCGAAGGCAGGGTCTTCAGGTAGCGGGTGATGTACTCCCGGCTGACCGGATGATCGAACCCGGGCAGAAAGATCATACACAGAGGGCGCGGCCCGGCGCAGAGGGTGTAAAAATCATTGCCCGGTGTGGTGGGCGTGTCGTAGGTGAAACGCGGGATCGAGGTCCCGACCAAGTGCTCGGATTTCATGCCGCAATACACATCCTTCCCTGAGAGGGTATAAAAAATCCACACACTTGCCTTGGTGCAAAAGGCCAGCGGTGGATGCGTTTCTATAAAAAGATCCCGCCCGGTCGTCTGCGGTCAATCAAACCTACCCTTACGGACAGGTGGGTGCCCTGTCTCCGGTGTCACGCTTCCTCATCGAACCTCCGGGGTCGAGCCCACGGCGGGGAGGTCTGCAATCGGCCGGCGAACGCCGGGCTCCCGTTGAATGATTAGTAGGATCATATAAACCGCAACAAATCGAGCCGGGCAGGAAGT
>CAVKZS010000080.1:0-4288 GCA_963660925.1 Eubacterium sp. CAG:38
CGCGCAGCACTCAGGCTGCGAGCAACTGATAATTATTGTTGTCAGTTAATTTTTTGGAGGAGTTTAGAGCAGTTCCCCCGCTGCTACCCGCTGCCCAGGCCTCGCTCCCCCCGTCGAAACCTTTACGCCCCCATAAAAGCACATCTTGCGATGTGCGTAAAGCGTGGTTCTGCCGGAAAAGCTGCCCGGAAAAATGGAAACATCAATAATACTTGCCGTTGGATTTCACGGCCCGGTCAATGGAGCGTTTGGCGTCCCGCTTTGCGGCGTCGGCGCGCTTGTCGTAGAGCTTCTTGCCCTTGCACAGGCCCACTTCCATCTTGACGCGGCCATGTTTGAAGTAAAGCGAAAGGGGAACCAGTGTGTATCCCTGCAGTTTGCACTGCTGGTGCAGCCGCCGGATCTCGCTCTTGTGAGCCAGAAGCCGCCGCACCCGCATGGGGTCCTGATTGAAGATGTTGCCGTGATCGTAGGGGGTGATGTGCATCCCTTTGACCAGAAGCTCGCCGTCCTCGATATCGACCCAGCTGTCCTTCAGGTTGACGCCGCCGGCACGCAGGCTCTTGACCTCGGTGCCTTTCAGCTCAACACCGGTCTCCAACGCTTCCAGAACAAAGTATTCGTGGCGCGCTTCGCGGTTTGTGGCAATCGTTTTGGTTGCCGGACGTTCTTTTGTCGGTGCCATGGAACGCGCCTCCTTTCTCTGTCAGGCTTCGTTTTGTTAGTATATCATATTTTTGCGGTTTTTCAAGGGCGATTTTTGAAGAAAGTGTAACACTTTTCCAAAATCAGACCAGAATCAGGCAACTCACAGCTCGCCGCGGCCCGAAAGTGCCCGGTAGAGGGTGCTTTCGTCGGCGTATTCGAGGCTGGAACCGGTCGGCAGGCCGTAAGCCAGCCGGGTCGCCTTGATCCCCATAGGTTTGATGAGCTTGGCCAGATACATGGCCGTGGCATCGCCCTCAACAGTGGGGTTCATGGCCATGATGACTTCCTTCACCGTGTCGTCGCCCAGCCGGGCCAGCAGCTCCTTGACGGTCAGCTGTTCGGCGGTGATGCCGTCCAACGGGTTGAGCAGGCCGTACAGGACGTGGTACATTCCGTTGTATTCCCGCGTCCGCTCAATGGCCTGCACGTCCCGCGGGTGCTCCACCACGCAGATGATGGACTTATCCCGCTTGGCGTTGGCGCAGATGTTGCAGACGTCGGCGTCGGTGTAATTCTGGCAGACCCGGCAGCGGTGGAGCTTGGTGTGGGCGTTCTGGATGGCACCGGCCAGCGATGCGGCATCCTCGTCCGACATACTCATGACCTGATAGGCCATCCGGGTCGCGCTTTTGCGGCCAATGCCCGAAAACTTGCTGAGCTCTTCGATCAGCTTTTCGAGCGGGGCAGCAGTGTAATCCATAGCGGCTCCTCCGTATCAGAGGCCGGGGATGTTCATGCCGCCGGTCAGCTTGCCCATCTCGGCCTCGGCGGTCTCATCGACCTGCTTGACGGTGGCGTTGACGGCAGCGGCGACCAGATCTTCCAGCATCTCGATGTCGTCGGGATCGACGGCCTCGGGCTTGATGGTGATGGCCAGCACCTCGTGCTTGCCGTTCATCTTGACGGTGACCATCTCACCGGAGGCACTGCCGGTGTACTCGGCGGCTTCCAGCTCGGCCTGCTTTGCCTTCATATCCTCCTGCATCTTCTGTGCCTGACGCATCAGGGCGTTCATGTCGGGGCGGCCGAAGCCTGCGGGCATTCTTGCTTTCATAGTAGAAATCTCCTTTTGATTTGTATTTAGATAAACCTCTCAGTCTGCTTCGCAGACAGCTCCCCTAGCAGGGGAGCCCTTGGCAGAGAGGTTTTGCTTTTTGTGGATTGCCAAAGCCTCTCCTACAAGGAGAGGTGGCATTGCGCAAGCAATGACGGAGAGGTTGGACAAGGCGGGAACTTAACCGTTCCGCCGCCTTGCCGAATCCTCAATCGACACCTCCAACCCTAGTTTTTCAAGGGCGTGGAGCGATTGTTCGGCGTTGCTTACGGTTTTGTGGGCGGCTTTCGGCTCATAGGGGCCGATTGGGACTTTCACGCCCGACACCTGCGCGATCAATTGTTTGATAAGCCGCTGGCTGTCCTTGTTGGCGCGGATGAAATCCCGGAAGGTCTTGCCGCCGTCGATCAGCACCCGGGTGCCGTCGAAGTAGCCCTTCGACTTGCGGAGGTAGGAATAGAGCATGGGGTCCTTTTCCTGCAGCAGCTGGATGACCTCGGGCCACTGGGGGAAGGGATTGACCCCGGCTGCCGCCACGGTGCGGGGCTTGTTGAGAGCCGGATCTGCCTTGTACTCGGGCGTCGGTTGCGGGGCCGGTTCCAGTGCGGGCACTGGTTCGGGCACCGGCTGGATCGCAGAGGCCGGCGGTACGGGCATCCCGTTCGGCTCGTCCCACGGCAAGGCACCGGCGGCATCCTGCACCGGTGGCTCTTCGGGAAGCGGCGGAAGATCGTCGTTTCCGGCATTGCCAACCGGCCCGGCGGGAGCGGCAGGCTCCGGAATCGGGGCTGTCTGCCGCGGCTGTACGGCAGGTTTCTCCGGCTCCGGCTGGGGAGCAGGGGAGACGACCGGGGTCGGTTCGGGCACAGCAGGCGCAGTCGGTGCTGTCGGCTGCGGAGCCACCGGTGCGCTCGCAAAGGGCTGCACGGGAGCGGCGGAAAAAGGCCGGACTGTCTCTGCCGGTGCAGGCTGCGGGGCTACTGCGCGTGCAGGGGCAGCGGCCATGACGACCGGCTGCTGGGGCGGCTCCGACAGGCTGAACAGTGCGAGTTCCAGCTCGATCCGCTGGTCACTGCCACGGGTCATGTGTTCCAGCGCGTTGCCAAGCGTCCGGATGGCGCGGATGGCTTCGCGCTGGCCCAGCTTCGGGCCTTTTTCAAGGTATTGTGCCTCTTCCTCAGGGGAAACGCCCGACAGCAACGCCTGACCGCCCGGCAGGGCTGCCAGCATCAGGGCACGATAGTGGGCGATGAGCTCTTCGGTCAGCCGCTTCACGTCCACCGACTGCTGCCGCAGTGCAGCCAGCTGTGCCAGTGCGGATGCGCCGTCCTGCGCTTCGATGGCGTCCGAAATCCGGAACAGATAGCTCCGGTCGGTCACGCCGGCCATCCGGCGCACCACATCGGCGTCGATCTTGGCCGTCACGCCGGCGCAGGTGTCCAGAATGGACAGGGCATCGCGGAGTGCACCGTCGGCAAGGCGGGCAATCAGCTCGGCACCGTCGGGGGTCAGTTCCAGCTTTTCCTCCCCGGCGATGTATTCCACCCGGCGGGCAATGTCCTCGGGGCCGATGCGGGTGAAATCGTACCGCTGGCAGCGGGAAAGAATGGTGGCCGGCACCTTCTGGATCTCGGTGGTGGCGAGGATGAAGATGACGTGGGCAGGCGGCTCTTCCAGCGTTTTCAGCAGGGCATTGAACGCCGCCGTGGACAGCATATGCACCTCGTCGATGATATACACTTTGTACCGGCAGGCACTGGGGGTGTAGGCCGTCTCATCCCGCAGGTCACGGATGTCATCGACGCCGTTGTTGGACGCCGCGTCCATCTCCACCACATCGAGGATGCTACCGTTGTCAATGCCCTTGCAGATCTCGCATTCGCCGCAGGGGTCGCCGTTCTGGGGATGCAGGCAGTTGACCGCCTTGGCGAAGATCTTGGCGCAGGAGGTCTTGCCGGTGCCACGCACGCCGGTAAACAGGTAGGCATGGCCCACACGCCCGGCCGTGATCTGGTTTTTCAGCGCGGTCACGATGGCGCGCTGGCCCACCACATCCTCAAACCGCTGCGGACGCCATTTGCGGTAGAGCGCACGATACATCTGCGTTTCCCCCTTTCGGAAAAATCGGACAAAATAAAAAATGGACAGCGCAGGAAAATTCCCGGCTGCGTTCCTCGGCATACGGATGCAGGCTGACTGAAACGCACGAGCCACGCCGCTTAAGGCTGCTTGGTTCCCCACCTGACCTGGTTCACAGCGGTCCCATCGTACAGGGCCCGCATCCGTATGCCGAACCACGCAGCAAACGCTGTCCGACAAGGCATACCTTTTGTATGCCTGAATAGTATACCATGTTTTTGCGCAGAATGCAAGCAGTGGAAACAAAAAGACCCCCAACCGGTCGCCCGGCGGAGGTCAGAAGCTCTATTGGAATGTAAGACGCTTATACTCAGGACTGGCAGGCAGTGATGAGGCTCATCTTGTAGACCTCGTCGGCGTTGCAGCCGCGGGACAGGTCGTTGATGG